>JASKKX010000062.1 GCA_030153935.1 Verrucomicrobiota bacterium
ATGCAGAAATTAATTGCGACTTGAGGGTGCCGGGCGGGTTTCCGGTTCCTTTTCGGGATGGTTTTGCACGGTGAGTTCTGCGTGTTGAAGATGCCGAGAGCGTGTAAACCGACAGCAAGATTCTTCCGTGTGGAGCATACAGGGCAGGATGTTATCAGAATATATTCATAACCCTTTGCTGCAAAGCCTCTCCATGGCTCACGTCAATTCACCCTGTTAATTAACCGGGGCGATAATCACAACGCATTCACCTTTTACAGTTCGTTCTCCGAAGTGTCGCCGGATATCCGGTGCCGTTCCGCTGACAAGTTCCTCAAACTTTTTGGTCAGTTCACGTGCCACGAAGAGCGGGCGTTCCATTCCGATAACAGTTCCAATTTCTTCAATCAGTTTCAGCAGGCGGTAAGGCGACTCGTAGAACACGGTCGCAACCGGCAGGGACGAGCACTGCTCAAGGATGCGCCGCCGCGCGCCGCTCTTGCGCGGCAGGAACCCGGCGAAAAGAAAGCCGTGTCCGCCGAAACCGCTCAGGGCCAGTGCGGTGGTGAGAGCCGTCGGGCCGGGTGCGGATGTGATCAGAACCCCTGCGGCGCGGCATGCGGCGACAATACGTGCGCCGGGATCGGAAATACACGGCATGCCGGAATCCGTCACCATTGCGACGGCTTCGCCGTTGTGAATGCGGGTGATGATTTCTTCGCAGCGTTGTGCTTCATTGAATTTATGGCAGCTGATGCAGTGTGTGGATATATTAAAATAAGTGAGCAGTTTGCGGGTCTGGCGCGTATCTTCGGCAATGATCAGGGAAGCTTCTTTGAGTGTCTCAATACCGCGGGCGGTCATATCGCCCAGGTTGCCGATCGGCGTGCCTGTAACATAAAGGCCTGCTTCCATCAGAATGTCTCCAGTGCTTCAATCACTTCGCACAGCGGCAGGCCGACGACGTTGGAATACGACCCGTCGATCCGTCGCACCATGCCGGCCGCACCGCCCTGTATGGCATAAGCGCCCGCTTTGTCGAGCGGATCGCCGGTTGCAATATATTCGCCGATTTCTTTTTCGGAAAGATCGCGGAAAAGCACCGCAGTGACGGCATGAAAGCAGACGGTTTTTGCGGCGGAACGGAGGCAGACGCCGGTGATGACTTCGTGCAGCCTGCCGGAAAGCAGACGCAGCATGGCGGCTGCCTCCCGGGCATCGGCCGGTTTTCCGAGAACGTGCCCGTTCACGGCAACCACCGTATCCGCCCCCAGAACCACCGTGCCGGACAGAGTCGGGATACTTGCCGCTTTTTCGCATGCCGTGCGTACGGCATACTCCACCGGAGTTTCATCGGCGTGCCGTTTTTCATCCGCATCGGGACGCAGCGAATCAAATGCAATTCCCGCGTTCCTCAGCAGATCGGCCCGCCGCGGCGAAGTGCTGGCCAGAATCAGTTTTTGGTTGGTTTCCATCGAGGGGAAAGATAGCATCATACAATCTCTGAAACGGCGAGGATAAACAACGCATGAAGAATTATCACTTCAATAAGCGGGTTCTGGTGACCGGCGGCGCGGGGTTTCTGGGTTCCCATCTGTGCGAGGCACTGCTCAACCGCAATTGCGATGTGGTGTGTGCGGACAATTTCTTTACCGGTCGCCGCGGCAACATTGCCCGCCTGCTGGACAATCCCTCCTTTGAAGTGCTTCGGCACGACATCACGTTTCCGCTTTTTGTCGAAGTGGATGAGATCTATAATCTCGCCTGTCCGGCCTCTCCGCCGCATTATCAGCACGATCCAGTGCAGACCACCAAAACCAGCGTTCTCGGTGCGATCAATATGCTCGGCCTTGCCAAACGTGTTGGCGCGAAGATTTTTCAGGCATCCACCAGCGAAGTGTACGGCGATCCGGATGTCCACCCGCAGCCTGAAAGCTACTGGGGGCGCGTGAACCCCATCGGAACCCGCTCCTGTTATGACGAAGGCAAACGCTGTGCCGAAACCCTGTTTTTTGACTATTATCGGCAGAGTAAAGTGAAAATCAAAGTGGCGCGGATTTTCAATACCTACGGCCCGAACATGCATCCCAACGACGGGCGCGTGGTCAGCAATTTCATTATGCAGGCTCTGCGCGGCGAGCCGATCACCATCTATGGAGACGGCACCCAGACCCGTTCCTTCTGCTATGTCACAGATCTGATCGCCGGATTTTTTAAGCTCATGGATTCCCCCGATGAGGTCACCGGACCGATTAACCTGGGCAACCCCGGCGAGTTCACCATGCTGGAGCTGGCGGAAACCATTGTCAGGCTGACCGGCTCGCAATCGAAACTCATTTTTGAGCCGCTGCCTTCCGATGACCCGAAACGGCGCCAACCCGACATTACGCAGGCGGCGGAAATACTCGACTGGAAGCCGAACATGCCGCTTGAGGAGGGGCTCCGGCATACTGTCGAATATTTCCGGCAGTACGCCTGAGCAAACACAACAGTCCCTGTGATTTTTTCAGTCACCTTCGGGGTTGAAAACCCGCGGTCGGGCAGCGTCTGCGGTTGAAAGAGTCTCCGGTTTCCTTCAGGCGGTGCTGTTTGCTGAACACGGAACTGCTGTGTGTTTGAAAAACTACTTGCGAATGCGGGCAATCAGGTCGACGGCAGGCTGGTAGTCGGGCTGCTGGGTCAGGATCAGTTCGAGTTCACGCAGGGCGCGATCATTGTTTCCGAGACGATAGTTGACGAGGGCGCTGTTGTAACGTGCGGCAATGAAGGCCGGATTCAGCTGAACCGCTTTGGCAAAAGCTTCCCCGGCCAGCTCCATTTTCCCTTGCGTGTAATAAACCAGGCCGAGGTTGTAGAACGCCTGTTCGTAAGTACTGTCCTCCTCAATGGCGCGGATATACCATTTAATCGCGTTGTCCAGATCCCCTTCCTGATGGGCCTTCAGAGCGTTCAGGAAGCTTTTCTCAGCGGCTTTGCGATCCGGATTTTCACGGGCGGTAAAGGGAATCCGGCCTTCGGAGGCAATGGTTTCCAACCGGGAACGGGCCAGTGCGGAGAAAGGATCCCTGTCGGATGATTTGCTGAGATAAAGTTCCAGCCATTTTTTTGCCTCAACCGGATTTTTGAGCCAGTCGAGATGGATTGATGCGATGTTGAACAGCGCGGGAGCGTAGGCGGGATTTTTTTTTGTAATGGACTCCAGCCGCTTCAGCGCCTGATCGGTACTGCCGGAGTGCAGTTCAGCCAGAGCGAGTGCATTCTGCAGGTGCGGATTATCGGGGCTGCGCTGCAGAGCGCGCGCCAGATTGCGTTTGGCATCTTCCCATTTCTGGTTGCGGACTTCCACGATTCCGATGAAGGCCTGCAGTCGCGGATTGTCCGGTTGCAGCAGAGAGGCTTCCCGGAAAGTCTGCTCTGCATCGGCCGGATCATTCCGGGCATTAAGTGCGACGCCGAGATTACAAAGCACGTCGTATTGCCCGGCGTCGAGGCGGAGGCTTTCGGTAAAGGCATCCACGGCCCCCTTCGGATCGCCGCTTTCCCATAAGAGCAGTCCCAGCCGGTTGTAGGCGTCACTGTTTTCCAGGCTGCCGGTCCGGCGGCGGATTGATTTTTCGAGAAGCGTGCGGGCCCGGACCAGGTTTCCCGCTTTCCATTCAGCCAGTGCTTCATGATAAAGCTTTTCGCCCGGCTTCCGACCGCACCCGAAAAAAAACAGGGCGCTCAGCAGCAGCGGAAGCAGAAAGTGAAGCCAGCGCTTGCTCATGCCGGGAACTCCGACATCCAGACCCGCCGCGTGCGCGGTCCGTCGAATTCACAGAAATAAATGCTTTGCCAGGTTCCCAGAGCAAGTTGTCCGTCTTGTACGATCACCTGCACCGAGGAACCCATCAGGCTGGTCTTGACGTGTGCAGCGGTATTCCCTTCACGGTGGAGGTATCCGCCGTTCCATGGCACCATCCGGTCAAGAACTGTTTCCATATCCGCCGTCACGTCAGGATCTGCATTTTCGTTTATAGTGATCCCCGCTGTGGTGTGGGGAACAAAGACGGTGATGAGACCGTCTCGGGTCTGCTTTTTTTCTGCAAACTCCTGCACGCTTCGGGTGATGTTGATAAAATCAGTGCGGGATTTTGTCTGGACGATGATTTCATTCATGCTTAGCCTGAACTCTAGCTATCCGTTTCGTTGAAACCAGTTTTAAATGACCAAAAATAAGGAAATCCGGACGATGAACCCGTTTTATCCGCTTTGTTTCAGCCCCGTCTATAAAGACTATCTCTGGGGGGGAGACCGTATCCCGAAACTCTTCGGGCGCGATATGCCGAAAGGAATTTATGCCGAGTCATGGGAGATTTCCACGCATCCGGACGGGACAACCGCTATTGCCAACGGCCCTCTGGCGGGAAAAACACTCACAGACCTGCTTCCGGAACACAAAACCGCTCTGCTTGGAACGAAGATCAAAGGACCGGATTTCCCGCTGCTGATCAAGCTGATTGACGCGCGGGAGAATCTCAGCGTGCAGGTGCATCCGAACGATGCCAACGCGAATGCGGTTCACGGCGATCCGAAAACGGAAATGTGGTATTTTCTGGAAGGCGACGGCTCTGCGAAAATCTACTGCGGACTCAAGCCCGGTATCGGGAAAAAAGAGTTTCTCAAGGCGCTGGAGGATAAAACCTTCGCCGATATTCTGCAGGTCATTCCTGTCAGAAAAGGGGAGGGAGCTTTTGTTCCCGGCGGACGGGTGCATGCCATCGGCGCGGGCTGCCTGATTCTGGAAATTCAGCAGAACTCCAACACCACCTATCGGATTTACGACTGGGACCGTGTCGGAGACGACGGCAGAGCGCGCGAGCTGCATATTGACAAAGCGCTGCAGGTGATCGCCTGGGAGGATCATGAAGATCCCCGCTGCACCCCGCAGAGGTTTACGGAAGACGGTGTGGAAGGAATGGAAATCGAAAAATCCGCCTATTTCCGTCTGGTGCGTTTCAACCTGGATTCCGCCGCCGTTTTCAAACTGAGCGGCGAGTCGTTCCATGCTCTGTTTACAGCAGAAGGATCAGGGACAGTTACCTGGCCGGACGGAGAAGAAGAACTGCGGTCCGGGCAGTCCTGGCTGATTCCCGCAGCGATGGACAGCTATACGGTTATTCCGGCGGACAGCGGGCTGACTTTGCTGCGCACTACCGTTCCATAAAAACCCTTTTGCCGGTTACTCCGTTTTTGCCGACAGACGGCCCGATCCGGCTCTTTTTGTCTTGTTGAAAACCAGTGCCGCCACCATCAGCAGTCCGCCGGCGAGCAGGCGCGGCCAGTCAGCGGCTTCACGGAAGAAAAGGATCGAGACCAGAATTCCCAGTGGAATTTTGAGATTGTTGAAGATCGCCAGCGTGCCGGTGCTGACGCGTCGTGCCGCACTGTTCCAGAGAAAAAAGGAAAGGCCGGAGGCGATTACGCCGAGGTAGAGGAGGATGCCTGCCTGTTTCAGCGTAATCGAAAACGAACTCCACTCCGTCCCGATCGAAGCCAGTGCCGCCGTGAATACCGCGCCGAGATAAAGCAGGCCGAAAACCTGCAGATCCCCCTGTTTTCCCGACAGGCAGGCCATCGTACGGCGGTAGAATATCTGGCCGAAAGCAAAACAGAGATTGGCAGCCTGCATCAGCAGAAAACCGATCCAGAGATCCGGAGAGTTGAGTTGCCGGTATTCAATGATTACCCCGCCGACAACCGCCAGCAGGACGGCTCCCAGCGTGTAGAGATGGAATTTACGCTCAAAGAAATCATTGAAAAAAGTGACATAAATCGGTGTGAAAACCGTAAACAGGGCCACCTCGTAGGACTGAAGATAGCGGAAGGCGAAAATATAGAGGACATACATTAATCCATACTGCACTGCGCCGGTAAAAAAAAGGCGTCCGGCATCCGGCTTGCGCAGCGTACGCGGGCGCAGAAACGGCGCAAAGACAGCAAAAGCCGTTGCGAGCCGGATCAATGCGACCGGCGCCGGAGGCAGACCTGTCAGCTCTCCCTTAATCAGACCGAATGAAAAGGCCCATATCAATGAGACGAACAGCAGCAGACCCACGATTATTTCACAATCTGCAGAATGGATTTAAACTGCGGGGCTTTGGCATCGCCCAGCAGTTCATACAGCAGCATTTCTATGCCGGTCAGCCTGGCTCCTTCAGCCTTCATACGGCACAAAGCCAGCGCCTTGTTGGCCGGATCGCGCGAAGAAACCGCATCGCTGACAACCTGTACCTCATAGCCGCCGTCCAGCAGATGCAGTGCGGTTTGGTACACACAGATGTGAGTTTCAATTCCGCAGAGCAGCACCTGTTTTCGTCCGGTTTTCTGCAGCGCATCAAGAAACGCGGGTTCATCACAGCAGCTGAAGGAACTTTTGGCAATGACCGTACTGCGGATCAGTTCCTGAAACTCATTTCGGGTCGGACCGAGTTTTTCGGGGAGCTGTTCGGTCGCGATCACAGGAATCTCCAGCGCGTTCATTCCTTTCAGCAGACGGGTCAGGTTTTTAAACAGCACATCAGATCCGTCGACGATTTCCGCCAGCCGGCCCTGGACATCGATAAAGATCAGAACAGCATCTTCCTTTTTCAACATGGTTTCCTCCGTTAGCAGCCGGTTGATCCTATCAGTGTATCCGCAGTCAGTTCCAGTCTTTGGAAAAATATATTGCTCATTTTCCCAAACTTTGGAAACTGAAGGCCATGAAAACTTTTCTTTTCGATATTGGAAACGTGCTGGTTGACTTTAAATTCCAGTTTCTTTTTGATCGGATTTCCGCCGATTCAGGGAAACCCTTCCTTTCGCTGACAGCACGCGATCTGGAAATGCTGGATGCCGTTGAGAAAGGGTTGGTGACCGATGCGGAATTCGTCCGTTATCTCAATGCAAGCAAAGGGCTGTCGTGGACGCTTGACGAGTACATCGGGATCTGGGCTGAAATGTACACGGTGAATCCTGTCGGTCGTGCTCTTTTCCTCGAAGCGCAGGATCGCGGGATTCCGGTGTATACGCTCAGTAATATTGCCGGTCATCATATTGACGCGATTGAGATGAACGAGCCCGGTTTTTTTGATGGAGCCGACGGACTGTTCCTTTCTTATCAAATGGGATTGCGCAAACCCGATCCGCAAATCTACCGCCGGGTGCTTGACGAGCTGGGCGCAGAGGGTGACGATTGCCTGTTTCTTGACGATTTGCCGGAAAACGTTGAGGCCGCCCGCGCTGCGGGTATTCACGCATACCACTTTATTCCCGAAAATCACGAAGCCATCCGTGAGGCAGTCGCCGGATTTTTCTGTTGAGCCGCATTTTAAAGGAATAAGGTACAAACCTCACTCCAGTCGTATTCCAGATTGTTTGCGCCCCTGTGCGGGCTTCAGTTTCTTATGTTCCCGGAGCCGTTCCATGTTCAGGCGGTAGTGCTGCCCGATCCAGTCCTCGTGGATTTCCACCGCCGGCCCCTCATTAACCGAAGGCAGCTCTCCGGGTTCTCGGAACGGTCCAGATCACGTGTGACCGGCGTTTGAACTCTTCATTGACCCGCTCCAGCATGTTGGTCGGGGTGACAGGATTTGAACCTGCGACATCTACACCCCCAGCGTAGCGCTCTACCAGTCTGAGCTACACCCCGCCATTTACTGAAGCGTGAGAGGCTATCACGCGTCTGACCGGATGGTCAACGCGAGATTGCAAGGAAAGACCCAACTTGGAACTTGAATCCTGATCGAAACCCTACTTTACTGCCCACTCATGAAAAACAATTCTTCAGTAACAGGCCGGACTGCCGACGCTCTGGCTGCTCTCTACGCTTCAGGCCACGATGACCGGCCGGAAAATGTGCTTTGGAATTATCCTGCCGCCTCACGCGTAGTCGAAGCGCTTAAGATTCTGATTCATATTATGTTTCCGGAAATGGCTCCTTCCGGCACCGAGGAGCTCAAGCCGCACTTTGCCGGAAAGATTGCACAGATTGCCCTGTTACTGCGTCCCGAACTCGAACGCGCTATTCCTTTCCGCTGGATGTCTGCATCCGCAAAGCACACCAACGAGCCTCCTCTGAATGATATTCCTGCCGAGGCTGATCGTGTCCTCGATTGCTTTTTTGCAAAACTGCCATACATCCGCGAAATGCTTATCGATGACGTCAAAGCTGCGTATAACGGCGACCCGGCGGCTTTGAGTTATGCAGAAGTCAAGCTGGCCTATCCCGGTCTGCTGGCCATCACCTCGCATCGTATTGCCCATGAACTCTACCGCTTAAACACACCGATCATTCCGCGCATTATGAATGAATGGACCCATGCCAAGGCCGGAATTGATATCCATCCCGGAGCCACAATCGGACGCGGATTTTTCATCGACCACGGGACCGGGGTCGTCATCGGCGAAACCGCAAGGATAGGTGAAACGGTTAAAATCTATCAAGGTGTGACACTGGGCGCAAAAAGTTTTCCTCTCGATGAACACGGGAATCCGATCAAACACGTTCAACGGCATCCGACGGTCGAAGATCACGTGATCATTTATGCCAATACAACTGTACTGGGCGGTAAAACCATTATCGGCCACCACTCCGTTGTCGGCGGAAACGTCTTCCTGCTGGACAGCGTCCCGCCGCACAGTTTTGTAACAAAAACCGGCGATGGAGTCATCGTCCGCACCAAAGATACGACAGGTCTTCTGGGCGGACTGGGAATCTAGCGTTAAAAACTGATTTAAAAACTGGACTCCTCACGCCGGCTTCTCTATATTGTTGCGCTTTTACGTACTATTTTGAGGAGTGCATTATGCCGAAACAGAAAACCAAAAAAACTGCGGCCAAACGTTTTAAAAAGACGGCGACCGGAAAATTGAAATACTCCCACATGGGCGGCAGCCACATTCTGACGGGCAAAAGCCGTAAACAGAAACGCCGTCTGGGAGGCAGCAACCTGGTTGCCGCCACCGACGAAAAACGCATCGCGAGAACCATTCCCTACACTTAATTTTAAGGAGTACGAACCATGCCAAGAGCAACAAACGCACCGGCATCACACCGTCGCAGAAAGAACCGCCTGGACCTTGCCAAAGGTTTCTACGGCGCCCGCAGCAAGCTTTTCCGCCAAGCCACCGAAGCAGTGGATCGCGCTCAGGCAATGGCCTTTGTCCATCGCAAGCAGAAAAAGCGCAACTTCCGCCGCCTCTGGACTGTGCGTATCAACGCGGCCTGCCGGGCTAATGAAATCAGTTACAGCCGTTTCATCGACGGGTTGATTAAAGCCAATATCACCCTGAACCGCAAAATGCTTTCCGAAATCGCCATCTATGACGAAGCCGGATTCAAAAAGCTCGTTCAGGCCGCTAAAGCCGCGATAGCTTAAAGCAATTTCCTGTTGACCGCTCAAAGCCCGGCCGCGTCTGCGACCGGGCTTCTTTTTTCAGAGTTTGCAGAAATCTCCCCCCAGACCCAGAAGAAATAATCTGCTCGTATCAGCTTGAGCGTTTAATGAGCCAGAGTCCGGTGAGCTGCGTAATTACCAGCGGGATCCAGAGAATCAGGTTCGGATGAAGCTCCGGATAGTCCGCCAGCGCTTTGGCGATCACAATAAAGATGTAATAGCCAAAAACGATTCCAAGGCTGATCACCATCCCGATTGAGGTCTCTTTGCGATGTGATTTCACACCGAGCGGGATACCGATCAGCATAAACGTGAAACAGCCGACAGCCAGGGAGATCCGCTGATTGGCTTCCACCACCAGACGCATCTTGTGGATCGCCAGCTCTTCTGCAGAAAGCATTGGCAAGTCGCGCTTCACATGCCGGATGCGATCAATCAGCTGTTCCATTCGCAGATGGCCGTTTTTCACTGTCGGAGCTTTTTCTTCAAGTATTTTGTTAAAATCGAGTTTGATCGGATAATACTCGGCATTGACATAGGTGGTTTTAGATACATCGTGAGGATCTGCCGCATCGGGCGTTTCAATGTGCACATCGTAGAGTTTCACGGTCAGCAGGCGGGCGGCATTATCGGCTTCAAGTTCACCCTGCTTTGCACGCACACTGCGTTTAATCCCGCCGTCTTTGTTCAGTTCGTAAGCAACCACATCCTTTACGATATTGCCGTTTTTTCGTCCGACATAAATCATCAGGCCGGGAAAATCGTTGATAAAGCGTCCCTCTTCCAGCAGGTTGATCGGTTCTTCCACTCCTGCCGAACGCAACAGCTGTTTATTGGCGTACTTGGCAACCGGGGCAATCTCACTGTTGATATAAATGCAGATACCGGTAAAAAGCAAGGAAAGCAGAATCAACGGAGCGGCTAAGCGCCAAAGGCTTACTCCGCAGCTTTTCATTGCGCTGATCTCACTGTCCGTCGAAAGCCGCCCGAACAGCAGCAGTGCGGCAAACAGCGTGCTGATCGGCATGGAAAAGGACAGAATATAGGGAATATTCTGGAAGAAAAATTTAATGATCAATTCGGGAGAAATACCGCGGGCCATCAGGTCCACTGCTTTCACCAGTGCGCCCACCGTCATCACAAAGGTAATCAGTCCGAGAGCGCTCAGAAAAATCACCAGGTAATCCAGAGTAATATACCGGTTGAAAGTACGCATAACAGTTACTTCACGGTGTGCCGACGAATGGCCGACTCCACCGTATTGGCAAGCAGCATGGTAATCGTCATCGGACCGACTCCGCCGGGGACCGGCGTAATCGCAGACGCCTTTTCAGCTACCGCCTCAAAATCGACATCGCCTTTTAAACGATAGCCGCGTCTGGCCGTCGGATCTTCAACACGGTTGACTCCAACATCAATCACCACGGCGGCGTCTTTAACCATTTCGGCGGTTACCGTATTCGGCCTGCCGACCGCAGAAATCAGAATATCGGCCTGACGGGTCAGTTCGGCCAGATTTTTCGTCCGGGTATGGCAAAGAGTCACTGTCGCATTCCCCAGCTCACTCTTCTGGCTGAGCAGGTTGACCAGCGGCCGGCCGACAATATTGCTGCGACCGATCACCACCACATGCGCGCCATCCGTCTGGATGCCGGAACGTCTGAGAATCTGCAGAACCCCGTGCGGTGTACAGGGCAGAAACGTCGGCAACCCGAGCATCATGCGACCCGCGCTGACAGGATGGAAACCGTCGACATCCTTCTCTGAAAGAATTGTTTCAATCACCGACTGTTCCATTGAAGAGTCGGGGAGCGGAAGCTGAACAAGGATCCCGTCAATCTGATCGGCTGCATTAAATTGTCTCACTACATCAAGAATCTGCTGATGAGAGGCGGAGGCGGGCAGAAAAATTTCCCGCGAAAAAACCCCAACTTCTTCGCAGGCGCGCTCTTTGGCAGTTACATAAGACCGTGAGGCAGGGTCGTCACCAACCAGCAGAACCCCAAGGCCGGGCACAATCCCCTGCTTTTTCAGCTCCGCCGTCCGAGCCTTAAGTTCCGCACGGATATCCTGTGCGATTGCTTTGCCGTCTAAGATTCTTGCGGTCATTCAGTCTCCTTTTAGGGTTAACGGAATCTTTTATTTAACCTAATATGGTGCAGGTTTCAATTATGGAATGGATTCGCGAAACAACAAAAGGAATACTGTTGCCCATCCGGGTGGTTCCGCGTGCCTCGAAAAATGAAATTCAAGGCGTTCACAATAACGCCCTGAAAATTCGTTTACAGGCCCCGCCGGTTGAGGGAAAAGCCAATCAGGCACTCATTTGCTTCCTCAGTGACGTATTGAACCTTCCCCGGGTGCAGATCTCTATTGCATCAGGCAAAGCGGGACGGGATAAAGTGATTCTGATCAAAGGAATTGCAAAGAATGCGTTGCGGAGACAACTCTCGTTATGACTGAAACGACTGACGTACTCCTTCTTGTCCTGACCGCCTTTCTTTGCCTGAGCGGACTGCTTCTCTCAACGCTGGCCTTTTCAGGAACGTGGCTGGTGCTGGCTGCAGCGCTTGTCACAAAATTTTCCACCGGGTTTCCATCTCTTGGAACTTTGATTGTTTTCACGCTGCTTTGCATTGCCGCCGAGATATTTGAAGCGCTGGCGGCCTTCCTGGGGGTGCAAAAGCGCGGCGGCTCACATCTCGCCGGACTGGCTGCGCTGGTCGGCGGATTGATCGGTGCCGGAATCGGTACGGGAATTCTTCCAATCTTTGGAACCTTTGCGGGTATGCTGATCGGCTCTTTCGCAGCCGCCTTTCTGACCGAGTGGCTGCGGTTGCAGCATTACGGCCAGGCAGCACATATTGCATGGGGTACCGTCTGGGCCAAACTGGCTGTGTTGTTCATTAAAACCGCTCTAACCTTCGGGATGAGCATCTGGCTTTTGGCCGGTTTGATTAACTGATGCGTAAAACTTCCCAACAGCGGCCCATGCTTCTTCGGCGGTATCACAGAAAGTCAGCAAATCGAGATCATTTGGACCAATGAGACCGGTTTCGGCCATGTAATTCCAGTCGACGACTCGCTTCCAATGCTCGGAACCGAAGAGGATAACCGGCATCGGTGTTATTTTCCCTGTCTGGATGAGAGTAAGTGCTTCGAAAAGTTCGTCGAAAGTCCCAAAGCCTCCGGGGAAAATACAAACCGCTTTGGCACGCAGCAGGAAGTGCATTTTCCGCATGCTGAAATAATGGAACCGAAAGCAGAGTTCTTCGGTAACATACGGATTGGGATCCTGCTCATGCGGCAGCGTGATATTCAGTGAAATAGACTTGCGCCCTGCTTCGTACGCACCGCGGTTCCCCGCCTCCATAATGCCGCCGCCGCCGCCGGTTATGATGACATACTCACGATCATGGTTGGTTTGGCAGGTACTGCTGACGATGTACGCCAATTTGCGTGCCTCTTCATAGAACGGCATCAGTTCGGCCAGCTTGCTGTTTTTACAAAGGCCTGCTTTTTCCGGCGATGGAATCCGAGCACTGCCGAAAAGCACGATGGTAGAGTTGATTCTGTTCTCCTTCATCACCTCCTGCGGATAAAGATATTCCAGTTGAAGACGGACCGGCCGACATGGATCACTGCGGAGAAAGGGTATATTTTCATAAGCGGTTGGTGGATTTTTCATTTTTTATCTTCTCCAAAAAATAACAGTTCAGAGTAAAATTATCAAAACGGCCCTGTATTGACTACTACATACTGTCTGCAGATACATACACAGTCCCTTTTTCGTGGTGTATTTTTTCCAGAGCTATAAT
>JASKKX010000063.1 GCA_030153935.1 Verrucomicrobiota bacterium
GTGCCTTGAGCGAGTCCACGAGCGGGTGAGAAATAATCTCTCACAGAGTCACAGAGGGCACGGAGTCAAGAATCTTTCTCCGGGCGCGCTGATTCCCCGTGGCTCAGCTCGACCGTGTTCAGCGTGCGCGGAGCGCCCACTCCACCCACATTGCCGGGAGCAAGCCGAACGGAAAAAACAGCGCAGTGGGTGGTGAGAATCTTTCATTCCTTTGTGTTCTTTGTGCCTTGAGCGAGTCCGCGAGCGGGTGAGAAATAATCTCTCACAGAGTCACAGAGGGCACGGAGTTCATTCATCCCTCATTTCATACTCCGCATCATCAGGGACAAAATTACAGAAGCCGCTGGGAATTATTCGGTGCCTAAGATCTGCTCAACTAAAACAAGCACCTCTTCCGCCCCGGCAATGAATCGCGAAGCCTCGCCTTCGGGAGGCTCTGAAATCCCGCCGGGATAGCGGACATCCACAGCAAACTCCGCCAGTTCCTGGCAAAGTTTACGATAATCTCCGAATCCGGAATCCAGCTTCACCACCTCTGCCAGCAGCACCATCAGATCATGCGTTTTACCGAAAGAAATGTTATACCAAGTCAGAAGCCCCTTGAGCGCCTTTTCAACAGTTTGTTGTGCATGAAAACAGGGCACATCTGTTATGCCACAGTCAGAATCCAGCACTATCCTCGCAGACAAGAGATCATTCCGAGCCTTGTGCAGCCACTCCAAAGCGAATTCCTGCTCAGGCCGCATAGAGCACCTTCCCGGTTTTAAAGGCACGGGTCAGTATATGGTTTATAACGCCATTCCACCGTCGAACCTCTTCGGGAGTGTAAACCAGAATGTCCATTGGGGCTTTAGGCGGCCAGAACAGGTCGCGAATTTGCGCACTTTGTTTATAACGCGGCCCGCTGCTCTCCATGATAACCAGCAAATCCAAGTCGCTGTCTTCCGTCGCCGTCCCTTCGGCATAGCTTCCAAAAAGCAACACTTGCAGCGGGTGCATAGTCTCTCCGATTCTGGAGATCATCTGCTGCACTTCTGTATCTGTTAGTTTCATGCAGGTGATCCTACCGGCGAAGCCGTAAAATTCAAAGCTGAAAGTCCAAAACCAACCTCTGCCCGGCCCTTAACCTTAACGAAGAAGACGGAGTGGGTGGTGAGAGTTTTTCACTCCTTTGTGTTCTTTGTGCCTTGAGCGAGGTTACGAGCGGGTGAGAAATAATCTCTCACAGAGACACGGAGGGCACGGAGCTTTTTACCACCCGTTCACTGCGTTCACTGGAGAAACAGCCGAGCGGGTCCGAGGAGAGGAATCAACGGAAAGGGTTCAAGCGGAATAAAGAATCTTTCTCCGGGCGCGCTGATTCCCCGTGGCTCAGCTCGACCGTGTTCAGCGTGCGCGGAGCGCCCGCTCCACCCACATTGCCGGGAGCAAACCGAACGAAAACAAAAACAGCGGATCCGGACGAACGTGACACACATTGCGTTTTCGGTGCAAAAGATGATCAGGAGTTTCGCGCAGTCCTCACTGAAGCCGATCGCATCCTGACCGAAACCGGACTCGAAGAGCGCCTGATTGCCGCGCAGATCGCAGCCTGATTCGCGAACACGGACTCAAACACCGCAGCGGTAAAGCCGGGGCCGAGGTCGAGTTCGGCAACGGAAGTGTAATCGTTATCTTGCGGTTGAGAAATTCATCCTTGGCAGATGCAGGAGCTGCAGCGTGATATCCGGCAACACGGATTTTTTGCTTTTGCGGCTGAAAACTTTATGACGTCGGCAGTCCGGGCCGGACGTTGATTTTCTTTTCCCGGTTGATGGAGACGCTTCCGGGTTTGGCGCCGCGCGGTTTGGAAACGTTTTTCGCTTCGGTGCAGGAGACCGGAACGATTCCCGCACGGCGGGCTTTACTATGCCAGGCGGCGATGGCGGCGGCGGTTTTTACGGTGTCGCTGTCCGGCGCTTCGCCGTCCGGCCCCTGCAGGATGACGTGACTGCCGGGCAGGCCGTGGACGTGAAACCAGAGGTCGTTCGGACGGGCGGTTTTCAGGCTGAGCCGGTCGTTGTCGGCATCGGTTTTCCCGGCCAGCGCAACCCACCCGTTACCGAGTTCGTAACGCCACGCATCGGGTTCTGGAAGAAGCTTTTTCATCGTTCATCATTCTCCTCAATGTCGGAGCAGTTCGTAGAGGTTGCGGTAATAGCCGGCGCGAGCCATAAGTTCGTCGTGCGTGCCGGAGTCGATCAGCTCGCCATGACGCATGACAAGGATGCGGTCGGCATGCCGGATGGTGGAAAGACGGTGGGCGATGACGATGCTGGTGCGGTTCTTCATGAGCCGCCCGAGCGCGTCCTGAATGAGCATTTCAGTGGCGGTGTCGATGTTGGCGGTGGCTTCGTCGAGCACGAAGAGCAGTTCAGGATTCTGCGCCAGCGCGCGTGCCATGGCAAGCAGCTGCTTCTGGCCGAGCGACAGCCCTTCCCCGCGCTCGTTGAGAAGGGTGTCGTAGCCTTTCGGCAGGGCCCGGATGAAATGATCGGCATTGACGGACTGCGCGGCGCGGACGAGATCCTCGCGGGTCAGGTCGGGATTGAGCAGGGAAATGTTGTCGGCCACCGATCCGGCAAAGATGAACGGGTCCTGAAAAACGTAGCCGATCCGTTTTCTTAATTCCTCTTTGCGGAAACGGCGGATATCGGTTCCGCCGATGGTGATCCGCCCTTCCTGTACATCGTAGAAACGTCCGACCAGATTGATGAGGGTGCTTTTCCCCGCGCCGGTTGCTCCGACGACAGCGAGCACCTGTCCCGGCTCAACCGTGAAGCTGATGTTTTTCAGCACAGGGGTTTTACCGTCGTAGGCGAACGAGACCTTTTCAAAGGCGATGGCGCCGTCAATCCGGTCTGCGGGAAGCGGATCGTCCGGGTCGGCGACTTCTTCGGGCGTATCCATCAATTCAAAAATGCGTTCGGCGGAGGCCATCGCTACCTGGAATGAGCCGGCTTTATCGGAGAGTGACCCGAGCGGCCGGAAAAAGTCGCGGATATAGGCGAGGAAGGCGACGAGTGCGCCGAGGGTCAGCGGGTTGCCGCCTTTGAGCAGCCAGGCGCCTCCGGCGGCGAGGATGACGGCGATGGCGACGGCCTGGCCGGTTTCGATGACGGGGAAGTAGGCGCTGAACCAGCGGACCTCTTCGAAGTGCGCTTCGCGCAGCAGGCCGTTGCGTTCGTCAAATTCTTTGCGGGCCGCCGCTTCTCGGTTGAAGAGCTGGATGGTGGTCATTCCGGTGAGGTCTTCCTGCAGCAGCGCATTGAGTTCCGACTGGCGCCGGCGGATCATCCGGTTGGCGGTGCGCAGTTTGCGGTTTACAAAAAAGAGCAGGGTGAAGAGCGGCGGAAGCAGGATCCACAGGATGATGGAGAGCCGCAGGCTGATCAGCAGCATATAGCCCATGATCCCGACGAGCATAAAGAGATCGGCAACTGTTCCCACGACGCCTTCGGTGACGAAGTTCTGAAGCCGTTCAATGTCGGAGGTGACGCGCGTGAGCAGGGTGCCGACGGGCATGCGGTCGAACCATGCCTGCTGCATCCGCATGGCTTTGCGGAACACATCGACCCGCAGGTCGTAAACGATCCGCTGGCCGATCCATGCCGTGAGAATTCCCTGCAGATAGCGCAGGGAATAACCTGCAAAAGCGATGATGAGGTAAAGCAGGCCGATCCGCCCGAGCCGTTCGAGCCGGACCGCGCCCGGTGCGGAGCTGTCCAGCAGACAGGTGTCCGTCAGCCGCTGGATCAGTACCGGCAGGTAGTTGATGGAGGCGGAAACCGCGAGAATCAGCACCAGCGAGAGCAGCAGGCTTTTCCGATACGGAAGCGCATAGCGCAGCAGCCGGTGCGCGAGACCGCGTTTCGGTTTCCGGCCGGGTGCACTCATTGTGCCTCCTCCAACTGCTGCTGCAACTGCTGCAGCCGGTTGAGCTCGCTGTAATAGCCGGGCTGTGCAATCAGTTCGTCATGGGTCCCGCGCTGGGTGATACGCCCCTCTTCAATGACGATGATTTCATCGGTATACCGCAGGGTGGATGCGCGATGACTGACAAAAAGACAGGTGCGGTTTTTCATGACCGGCTGCAGTTTGCTCATAATTGCCGCCTCGGTTTGCGTGTCAACGGAGGAAAGCACATCGTCCAGAATCAGGATCTGCGGAAGGCGTGCGACGGCGCGGCTGATGGAGGTGCGCTGCCGCTGCCCTCCGGAGAGAGTCACGCCCCGTTCGCCGAGGACGGTTTGGTAGCGCTCCGGGAACTCTTCAACGTCGCCGTGCAGGTGGGCGACATCCGCCGCCCAGGTGATGATTTTTTCCTCGGGGATTGCCACACCGAAGGCAATGTTGTGTTCAAGAGTCCGCGAGAAGAGCACCGGCTCCTGTGACGCGAAGCCGATATGACGGCGCAGGACGTCGAGCGGAATGGTTTTTACTGGATGCCCGCCGACGTACAGCTCGCCGCCGGTCGGGTCCATCAGCCGGGCCGCAAGGGAAACCAGCAGGGTTTTTCCGCTGCCGGTCGGCCCGGTGATACCGATGGTTTTTCCGGACGGAACGCTCAGATTGATGTCTCGCAGGAGAGATGTCCCGTCGAGTTCGAGCGAAACATCCCGCCAGTCGATGGAACCGTCCAGTTCGCGGATCGCGAAGTCGGTCTCTGCGGTATCCGTAATCTGCGGGCGGCTCTGGAAAATTTCAAGAATCCGTTCCCAGCAGACCTTGCTGCGCTGCAGCAGGCTGAGCATCCAGCTCAGGGAGAGCAGCGGCCACTGCAGATAGAGCAGGTATTGCAGAAACTGAACGACGACCCCGACACTGACGGTGCCGGCGATCACCTGCCGTCCGCCGGCGTACAGCAGCACCAGCGTACCGACGCCGAACCAGAAGGCCATCAGCGGCCAGAGAAGCTGCCGGAGCGTCTGCAGCTGCACCTCCCGCCGGGCGAGCTCTCCGGTCAGTTCTTCAAACAGCCGATTGCGCCGCCGGTCCAGCGCAAACCCTTTGATGCAGCGAATCCCGACGAAGCTTTCCTGCGCGAAGTTGGACACATCGGACGCCTGCTCCTGCAGCGCTTTCTGGCGGACGCGCACAACATTGAGCACGACGGTGAAAAAGATGATGATCGGCAGATAGAGGCAGAAAATCAGCAGCGCGAGTTCGGGCGCGATCCAGACCATGACCACAGAGGCGAAGAGCAGGGCGGTCACCGTGCGGGTTCCCTGCAGAAAGCCCTGGCCGATTGCGTCGCGGACGACGATCAGATCGGAGGACATGCGGGTCATCAGATTTCCGGTGCGCTCTTTCCGGTAGAATTCCTGATCGAGGCGGGTCAGATGTGCAAAGAGATCGCGGCGCACATCGTATTCAATCTGATGGGAAAACCGCAGCGGGATGCGGCGAAGCTGCCGGGCAAACCAGAGTGTGAGGGCGGTCAGCCCGAGATAGAGCAGGATCTGGTGTGTCAGCTGAGTCGGTGTAAGTGTGCCGGCAGTCAGACCGTCGATTGCCAGGCGCATAATGTACGGCAGAACCAGATTGATGCAGACGGTAACGAGGGCGCAAACAATCGTCAGCGCGATTTCGGCTTTATGCTGCGCAATATAGCGGCTCAGTCTAACGGGCGGTGTTTGAATGGCGGTCTCCAAAGATCTGAAGGCTAAAGGTTTTATCGCGCAAGACAAGCGCGGACAACTGTCTCGTTTCTAAACCCTGTAAAATTGACGGCCCTGCCGCCGAAATTTTTTCCAATGTCGGGGGAAACAGGGTATATTTTCCCAATGTCCGGAAAACCACAACTGATTTGGAGCTGCCGCGGGCGGGCGGTCGATTGTTCAGATCACACCCTGATTATGGGGATTCTGAATGTGACCCCCGATTCGTTTTCCGACGGCGGGCGTTTTTTTGATCCCGAAACAGCAGTGGCCCGCGGGCTGCAGATTGTTGAGGAGGGCGCGGACATCATCGATATCGGCGGCGAGTCGACCCGGCCCGGGTCTTCTCCGGTCGGTGCCGAAGAAGAAATCCGGCGAACCGCCCCGGTCATTGAAAAACTGCGGGAGCAGACGGACGCACTGATTTCGATTGATACGTGGCACGCGGCGGTCGCCCGCGCGGCGGTCGAGGCCGGAGCGGACATCATCAACGATATTTCCGCCATGGCGGACCCGGAGATGGCGGCGGTCGCCGCGGAGACGGGCGCGGGACTGGTTCTGATGCATATGCAGGGCACTCCGCAGACGATGCAGGCGGATCCGCGTTACGATGATGCGGTTTCCGAGGTTTGTCACTTTTTGCAGGAGCGGACTGCTTTTGCGGCGGAACACGGTATTTCTCAGGATCAGATCTGCCTCGATCCGGGGATCGGCTTCGGCAAAACCGATGAGCATAATCTGGCGCTGCTGAGCGGGATCCCTCAACTGGCGGCTGCGGGCCGGCCAGTGCTGATCGGTGTGAGCCGCAAGAGTCTGTTCGGGCGGCTGCTCGGTCGCGAACTGAACGCTCGACTGGCCGGCTCGCTGGCCGCAGCGGTTTTTTCAATGCTGCACGGAGCGCGACTTCTGCGGGTGCATGATGTAATCGAATCTTGCGATGCTGCAAGACTTATTGATAAACTGCAGGCTCTAGAAAGGCGTGAATGAACTGGCTGCACGGCATAGAAATTCCAGGCTGGACCGGATCGGTTGAGATTCTGATTCTGGCGATGGGCCTCTATTTTCTACTGAAATTTTTTCGTGGAACGCGCGGGTCTGCCATTTTAACCGGGCTTGCCATTCTGTTCGCTATGCTGATCCTGATCACCAGGTTCACGAATCTGCTGATTCTCAACTGGCTGCTGCAGAAGCTGATGGTTTATCTGGCGCTGGCCCTGGTGGTGATTTTCCAGCCGGAAATCCGCCATGCACTGGCGCGGCTCGGACGGCAGAGCAATTTCATCGCCAGCAAGGCGCGCAAGGCGCTGGCTGATCCGATTGCCGACGCCGTTCTGCTGATGGCTTCGCGCAAAATCGGAGCGCTGATCGCCATTGAGCGTGAAGTGGGGACCAAGGGAATTCAGGATACCGGCACACTGATGAACTGTGAGGTCAGCGCGGAACTGCTGGAAACCATTTTTTATCCCGGAACACCGCTGCACGACGGCGGAGTGATTATCAGCGAAGACCGCATCGCTGCGGCGGGCTGTGTGTTTCCGCTGACGCAGAACGATAATCTGGTCCGCAATCTCGGCACACGGCATCGCGCGGCGATCGGTCTGACAGAGGAAACGGATACGGTGGTGCTGGTGGTTTCAGAAGAAACCGGCGTGATTTCGATTGCCTATAACGGGAGGCTGAAGCGCGGCTTCGACGCGGCGCACCTGCGCCGTGTACTGACGTCTTTCCTGAGCCGCGAATCAGGCGGTCTCCGGCAGATGGGCCGCCGCCGCCGCACAGACGAGGATCACGACCTTTTGGAGCGGGATCGCATGGAGAATAAAGACAAACCGTGGCTGGGTCAGCTTATTAATTTCAGCCTTGCCCCGCTGTGGGGAACCATGACACGCAACTGGACGGTGAAGCTGCTCTGCCTGCTGCTGGCATTCGCGGCTTGGCAGAGCATTCGTGAAAACACCAGTTATGAAGTGTCGGTGGCGGATGTCCCGGTGACGATTACCGCGGGAGACGGCTGGGCCGTGCTGGATCAGTCCACCGATACGGTGAATATCCGCTTTCGCGGCGCCCGGGAGGATATCCGTTTTATCAACAGTGATCAGATTTCCGTGATGATTGATATCTCGAAACGCTCCGACCGGTTGCGGCAGACCGTTAAATTTGTGCCGCGCTATGTAAAAGCGCCGTCGCAGGCTCATGCCGTGCAGTTCGACCCGCCGGAAGTAACGGTGACGATCGACCGGGAGGTGGAACGGGTTCTGCCGGTGAAGGCGGAGTTCAGCGGCGAGCTGCCGGTCGGAATTCAGTTTGAAAAGGCGGTCTGCTCTCCCGCTTCAGTCAAAGTGCGCGGGGCGGAGCGGCTGCTGCGTGATCTCGAACAGGTCCGGACCGTGCCGATCAATCTGGACGGCCGTTATAATTCTTTTAAAACGTATGCGGCTGTCGCGGCCGGCAATCAGCCGTGGACTGCAGAGCCGGAGCGTGTGAATGTGGAACTGACTCTTGTTGAACGGACGGCAACCCGGAAAGTCGAAAATATCAGCGTGCGGCCGCTGCTGGCATCGGATGATAGCCGTACGGTGAAAATCCGCCCGGAAACGGTGACCGTGTTTCTGAGCGGCAGCCCGCAGCTGATTGGAGAATTGAATGCCCGCGATGTTTATTCTTATATCGACTGCACCGAGCTGAAGGACCCGGCGGATTACGAAGTCCCTGTCCGCGTGGATGTTCCTCCGGGCGTCCAGGTGGATAAAATTGAACCGGCAACGGTACAGGTAACCGTCAAAACAATGTAAAACCTATGCATGCTTTAATTTTCATTCTGATGACAGCAATGGCCGCGGGTTCTCTGATGGCACAGAACCCTCCGGCAGGTATTGCCCCCGGTTTATCTGGAGAAACGGATCCTGTTTTGATGGGTCCGCAGGACCCTGCGGCGGCCGGGGAACAGACGAACCGTTCGGAGTTCATGTTCGCTCCGAAGCCATCGCCGGAGCAATCCGCTTCCGGACCGGGAACGGGTGCCGCGCCGGAAAAGGGCGCCCTCCGGCCGGCCTGGAGCCGGACCGATTCCGCATCTGCAGCGGACGCGGATGAGGCGCTGGACCGTCGGACAGAATTTCTTCTTGACGCCGGGGCCGACTATGCCGAAGGGGGCGAATATGAAGAAGCGGAAACGGCTTTTCTGCGGGCTTTGGCAGGAAATCCCGGGAATCCGAAGATCCGTTTTCAGCTCAGTACGCTTTATATCAAAATGGAGCGTTACAAAGAGGCCGCCCGGCTGTTGAACGAGCTGGCCGGGGAGTTCCCTGACAATCCGATGGTGCATAATAATCTGGCGTGGATTTATGCAACCGGAGGAGAGATGAAAAACGGACCGCTGGCGTTGTCCCACGCCCGCGAAGCACTGCTGTTTGCGCCGTTTGCCCCGTCGGTATGGAATACGCTGGCCGAAGCCTACTATATTTCCGGGGACTACGGCAAAGCATTGCGTTCTTCCATAATGGCTTTGGATCTTCTGCAGAAAGGGGATCCGCCGGAAGAGGAAGTTCGTGACTATCAGGCGCAGCAGACCAAAATCCGGCGCGCGGAACAGGCCTTCAGCGTGCTGGAGAATCAGTCGAAAGAAAATCACTGAAGTGGGGACATTTCTGCAGGCGTCTGGACAGGATCGGGCCAAACGGGTAGCCTGCACAGTATGAAACAAACCTGGTGCAAGGACGATCTGATCGGTTTCCAGCCGCGACACGATGTGCTGATTGCTGTTGATTCCGACGGCTGCGTGTTCGACAGCATGACCGTCAAACAGCAGATCTGCCATTCCGGCATCATTAAATTATGGCATCTTGAAGAGATCGAACCTGAATTCCGCAGCGTTGCGGAATGGACGGCGCTGTATTCCCCCTGGCGCGGCCTCAATCGGTTTGAACTGCTGCTGAGGATTTTCCAGACCCTGGGAAAGGCGCACCGGTTTTTCCCCGACAGGAAACCCCTTCCTGACTTTACGGCGCTGGAAGATTTTGTGAAGTCCGGTGTCCCGTTGAGTGCAGACGAACTGGCGAAGCGCGTGAAGCGGACCGGTGATCCGGAGCTGACGCGGGTGCTGGAATGGAGCCGGTCGGTCAGTGATGCCATTGCGGAGATTGCCCGGATGCCGGTGTTTGAAGAAGCTTCTGCGGCAATCCGAAAAATCCATTCCTTGCATGACGTCATTGTGGTTTCACAGACGGCTGAAGAAGCGCTGGCGCGCGAGTGGTATCATGCGGGGCTGGCTGACTTTGCGGATGTGATTGCCGGTGCGGAACTGGGGTCGAAAGCAGAATCGCTCGGCACCGCAATGAAAGGCCGTTACCTTCCGGAAAAAACGCTGATGGTCGGCGATGCCCCCGGTGATCTGAACGCCGCGCGGTCGGTCGGCTGTCTGTTTTTTCCCGTCCTTCCCGGAGAAGAAAATTCCAGCTGGGAGGAGCTGTCTGAAGAGGGGCTGGAGCGCATAGCGGACGGAAGCTTTGCCGGGGCCTATCAGGACGGCCTGATTACCCGGTTCAATACGGCTCTTTCCAGACCGCCGCCGTGGATCCGGTAGGTTTCAGCCGTTTCTCTGACGGTGCCCGAGGAGGATGAGGTCGCGCAGGGCGGCTTCATTTTTGGCGGCGGTCCATCGTTTTACAAACTGGGGATCCTGTACAATCTGGGCGATGTTGGAGAGGCAGCGCAGGTGAAAGTTGCGGTCGTCGCGCGTACCGGCCAGAACAAAGACGGCTTTGACTGCGGGGTTTTCTTCGGAAAAGCGGATCCCCTCACGGCTGCGGGCCAACAGGATTTCAAAGCGGTTTTCGCCATCGATGATGATGTGGGGAATGGCGAGATCCGGGCTGATGGCGGTGTTGCTTTCCCTTTCACGGGTGATGAGCAGGTTGGTTACGGTTTCAACATCCATTTCCAGTTTTTTCGCGAGTTCTTCGGCGGCCCGGTGAAAGAAATCGGCCTGTGTGCTGGTGCCGGGCAGATCAAGTACGGGGCAGGTTTCGATGAGGTCGTCAAAGCGGTCGGCGATGATGTTATCGCGTTCGCGGATGATGGTTTTGAGTTCGAGTTCCAAATTTCCTGTGCGGATTTCGCGTGCGGTGAGGCGCGCGACGAGATGAAGCAGGGCATAGTCGCGTTCGGCTTTAATCCGTCCGTAAAACCAGTAGATGAAGCCGGCGGCGGCGATGAGCAGTGCGGTCAGCCCCAGAATGTGCGGGCCCATTGTGACGAGCAGGACGGAGCAGCCGATGATCCCGATTGCCGGCAGCCATGGATAGAGCGGGGCTTTGAACATCGGGCGGTAGTTCTGCACGCGGCTTTCGCGCAGAATGATCAGGGAAAGATTGGCAAGGATGTAGGTGAGGATTAATACGGCGGAAGCCATTTTGACCAGCAGGTCGAGCTTGAGAAAAAGAGCGAGCGCAATGACTCCGCCGGTTATGAAGATGGCGACGGAGGGAACTCCGCGCTTCGGATGAATGTAACTGAGGGGCTGGGGGACGAGCCGGTCAAGACTCATAGCCAGCAGATAACGCGAGGCGGCCATGATTCCGGCGTTGGCGGTGGAGATGAAGGCGAGGATGGCGGCAATACTCATGGCCAGCACTCCGCTATGCGCCATGAAAATACGCGCCCCGTCGGTGATGGGGGTGAGCGAGCCGTCCAGCGTGGCCGCCGGTACGGTTCCGGAGGTGACAAAGACCATCAGAACATAGAACAGGCTGACGATCAGCAATGATAAAATCAATCCCAACGGGATGACTTTTCCCGGGTTTTCCACTTCTTCGGCTATGCTGGCAGTTTTGAGGATACCGCCGAAAGAGACGAATACAAATCCGGCGGTAGCCAGTACGGCGCCGTAGCCGCGGGGCGCGAAGGGTTCAAAATGACGGACGTTTACAGACGGCAGACCTTTTATGATGTAAAAGATCATTAAGATCAGCAGTCCGATGACCATAGACACCTGAACCCGTCCGGTTTCTTTTGCCCCCACCCAGTTTAAAAGGGTGAAGCAAAAGCAGAATACGATGCCGATGAGGCGGATATCCAGGTCAAGAAACAAGGCCGTGAATGCGGACATACCGACCAGTGCAAAGGAGCTTTTGAGCGAAATAGAGAGCCAGGTCAGCAGGCCGGAAACGGTACCGACCGCCGGGCCCATCGTGCGGGTAGTGAAAAAATAATCGCCGCCGGCTTTCGGCATGGCAGTGGCGAGTTCGGCGATACTGAGCATGCCGGTCATGGCCAGCAAGGCGGCAATCAGATAGGAAAGGGTTACCGCCGGACCGGCTTGCGCATGAGCCAGCCCCGGAAGAATGAAAAGCCCGGAACTGATCATTGCTCCGGATGAGATGCAGAAAACATGGATGAGCCCTAGGTGTCGTTTGAGCGGCATGGATGCTCCTTTGGGTTCGATCCGGTTAAAAAGATTTCGCCGGACAGTAATCTATTCGTTAGTATAGTCTTCCTTTTTAAGGTAAAAACGAACAGGGAAAAAGATGCCTATTTTTCACATTGCGTTTTGGGCCGGCATAGCCGGATGGGTGGTTGCCCAGGGCACAAAAATGATAATCTGTCTGGTGCAGAGTCACCGGCTGGACTTCCGTTATCTGGTCAGTACCGGGGGAATGCCCAGTGCGCATTCAGCGCTTGCCAGTGCCGTGGCAACGGCAATCGGGCTTACGGAGGGATTTGATTCCCCGCTGTTCGCGCTGAGTTTCTTTTTTGCGGCGGTCGTTATGTTCGACGCGCAGGCTGTGCGCGCAGCGGCCGGTCGGCAGGCGCGATTATTGAATCAGATTGTCGATGAGCTGTTTCAGGAGCACCATCTGTCGGAAAATAAACTGAAAGAACTGCTGGGCCACACGCGGCTTGAAGTGTTTTTCGGGCTGCTGACCGGGATTGCGTCAACACTGGCTCTTTTCCGCTTTTTTCCGCCGTGGGAATAAAAAAAAGCCCGCCGCCGAAGCACGGGCTTTTCTGCACATGGAAACGAGTCTTACGCCGCGCTGATTGCGCTGACCGGACAGGTGCTTTCACAGGTGCCGCAGTCAGTGCAGGTGTCGGGATCAATAACATACTTGTTGTCACCGGCGCTGATCGCTTCTACCGGGCATACACTTTCACAGGCGCCGCACATTGTGCAATCGTTCGAAATCATATAAGCCATAGTTTTCTCCTTTAATTAATGTGGAATCTTCACGCGTCTCCACCGTTCACTGAAAACAGCATACCCTCTCTATTTTTAGTTTCATTCTTAAAACCGCTTGT
>JASKKX010000064.1 GCA_030153935.1 Verrucomicrobiota bacterium
GGTCACACTGCCCAGATTGCCCATGCCGTAGTCAATAATACCGATCTTGCTCATGGGCAACGTTTTTAACCGCACCGCCCGCCGAACGCCAGCGTTTTTGACGGGAGAAACCGCCCGGACTCAGGGAAAGCGTTCCAGAGTTCTCTATTGCACATACCCCGTCAGCTTCGTTATGCTGACCGCATGATTCAAAATCTGATCGAAACTCTGCAGTCACAGACACTGTACGGCAACTCTCTCTCCCGCTGGTGCCTTGCCGCACTGGTTGCCGTCGGCACGGCGCTGATTCTCTGGGCGATACGGATCATCGGTCGACATCTGGAAAAGCGGGAAATCAACGTCCTGCTGGTGCGCACCACGAAAATCGTCTTTGTCACCATCGCCCGCAGCATCTCCTTCTTTTTCATCCTCGGGATGGCGCTGCTCGTCGGAAGCCGGTTCTTAATCCTGCCCGAAACGCCGGCCCTCTGGATCCGCTCACTTTTCATCATGCTGCTGATGCTGCAAATCGGTTTCTGGCTGAATGCCTACATCACTTCCGCCGTGCGGCGCTATGAGCGGCGGTACAGGGAAAGCAATGCCGGGCGCGTCACCACCGCGCGTTCGCTGGCCTTCATTGCGCGCATTTTTATTTTTACCCTCGTCTTCATTGCCGCGCTCGACAACGTTCCCGGCGTCGAAGTTACCACGCTCGTCACCGGTCTTGGCGTCGGCGGCATCGCCGTTGCGCTCGCTGTGCAGAATATTCTCAGCGACCTGTTCGCCTCCCTCTCCATCACGCTCGACAAACCCTTTGTCCTCGGCGACTTCATCATCGTCGACGACCTCCTCGGCACCGTCGAACACATCGGCCTCAAAACCACCCGCATACGCAGTCTCTCCGGTGAACAGCTCATTTTCTCCAACAACGACCTGCTCAAAAGCCGTATTCACAATTATAAGCGCATGGCAGAGCGCCGCGTCCCCTTCACCATCGGCGTCACCTATCAGACCCCGCCGGAAAAACTGCGTAAAGTTCCCGACATGTTTAAAAAACTGCTTGAGCAATTCGACGACGTCCACTTCGACCGGGCGCATTTTAAATCCTACGGCAGCTACTCCCTCAACTTCGAATTCGTCTATTACGTCCACACCCCGGACTACAATCGCTACATGGACATCCAGCAGGCGCTCAACCTCGGTCTGTATGACGGTTTCGCAGCCGAAGGCATCGAATTCGCCTATCCGACCCAGACCCTCTACATGGATCGGGCCGGCGGCCGTGAGAAACCAGCTGAAAATCAACAGGATCGCCTTGCAGAATAAGGGCATCCCAAAGCGAAATCCGGAAATCTCCAACAAACGCATCCGCGAAGAACAGCAATCATACCACATTCAGCCACTTGCAGCATGGACTGAAAAACCCCGCTCTGCACTCGTCGTTCTGAGTCTGAGTGTGGTGCCCCGGACAGGATTTGAACCTGTAACCCTCAGATTCGAAATCTGATGCTCTATCCAGTTGAGCTACCGAGGCAGAAGGTAAAAGTATGAAGGATAAGCGATGAAAGATGAAAGCAGAATTTGAATCCGGGATAAAAAATTGAGCAGCGCCCCGAACTTCCGTTTATTCCGGATCCTGCCTGATCCTGTTAGAATTCACGTGTCTTGGGTGTGTTTCGTGACGTAATAACGATTCACCCGGCGCGCGGCGTTGCGGGATTAAAAAGCCGCCAGCAACCTGGATCGCAAAATCTGGGCCGAGTTTCAAGGCGACTGGCCGACAATGGCGGAAAAAAGCGAAGCCGCTTATGACCATTGCCGGGAAGTCCCGCAAAGGAAGAACCGGCTCTCGAACCTCACGAGCCCCGCGGCCCGTCCGAATTTCAACTCGTCAACTTCGTGAAGATGGAAGGATCAAAACCGCTTCTCCCCACCGGTTTTGTCCAGACTCTGTCGCCTTGGAAAAACACTGCACCAAAATTTTTGCGTCATGATCTACGAGATATTCCGGTGCGAATCTTCATCTGTTACGCAGGTCGTATCGGCAAAGAGGGCGTCGAAACGCAGGGCCGCTTCGCGGGACTGAAACTGCTGTGCACCGTTCTCCGTTTTCAGCCTGCGATACAGGCCAAAGACGGACTTGCTCTCCCTATGTTTTTTTAAAACCGGTCTTTGGCACTGCGCAGCGCAGCGAACTCTCCGGCGGTTTTAGCGCGCAGAAAGACATTGCTTTGCTTTTCTTCGCCGAGCGTTGAAAAAATCGCGGCGGCGGGATCCGTGCGGTACAGTTCCAGCCGCGCCTTGATCTGTGCGTTGTCCGGCTCCACTGACAAACCGAAGCGCAGGTTGTCTTCCAGGTAGTCGTGGCCGCCGAAAACACGCGTTTCATCCGGCAGGACCTTGATGCGCTGCAGGCTGTCGTACAGTTCCTCCGCTGTTCCGCCCAGCAGTCGGCCGCAGGCTCCGTTGATCAGGCAGTCGCCGGTAAATACCGCCGCCGCTTCAGGGAAATAGTAGGCTGTATCGTCGATAGTATGGCCGGGCGTCGGAATTTCCCGAACCTGCCCGACCACTCCCGTTGCTCCGCCGGAACAGAGTAACGCCAGTTCCGACAGGCCGCCGATGTGGTCGTAATGTTCATGAGTCAGCAGAATCTGCTCCAGCTCAAGGCCGTTCTCCTCCAGCGCGCGCCGCACCGGGGCAGCCTCGCTGGCATCGACCAGCAGGGCTTTGCCGGCGCGACAGATGAGATAATCAAAATTATCGTTCAGCACCGGTACGGCCAGAATCTGAATCGGTCCATGCTCAAATCGATATAGTTTCATTCTTTCTCTCCGTTACGAAGGAATTATTCTCTTCGATTCCGCCTAAGGCAAGGTTTGCCTTGGTCCGGTTTCCAATCATTGGAAAATTTCTTTTTCACCGGCTGGAACAGCGTATTATGAACGATTATGAACACACAGGCTATAGAGTCGCTGGCGGAAATGATTTCCGCGGCACAGTCAATCGTCGCGCTGACCGGTGCCGGAATGTCCACGGCTTCGGGCATTCCGGATTTTCGTTCAGCAAGCGGAATTTACGCGGATGAAAGCAATGTGAACGTGTTTGATCTCGATGCATTCCGCAGAGACCCGTCCATTTACTATCGATTTGCGAGCTGGTTTTATCCGATCGTGCGCGATGCACAGCCGAATGCGGCGCACCGTGCGCTGGCGGAGTGGCAGCAGCGCGGCAAAGAGGTAACGGTCGTTACGCAGAACGTGGACGATTGCCATCAGCGCGCGGGCTCTTCCCCGGTGTACACGCTGCACGGCAGTTTGATTCAGAGCACCTGCCTGCTGTGCGGAAGAACTGTAGAAACCGAATCGCTGTTTCCGGCGATTGAAAAAAAGGACGTTCCGTACTGTTCCTGCGGCGGTGTATTCAAGCCGAATATCACCTTTTTCGGGGAAATGCTGCCGGAGGATGACTGGAATGCCTCGATCCAGGCGATGAGCCGGGCCGATCTGGTGCTCGTGCTGGGGACTTCACTGGCGGTTTATCCCGCCGCCGCCGTGCCGAATTACCGCCCGCCGGGAGCCCGGCTGGCGGTGCTCAATCATGACCCGACCTTTCTCGACGCCGAGGCGGATCTGGTGATTCATGCGGACCTCTGTGCGGTGATGGAGGCGGTTTGTGAAATCTCTGACTGAAGAGCCGGAATGTATTGGCCGGAGACTGTGCCTGAGATCCAGAAACCTGTCGTTAAATCCTGTCTGTTCGCTTGCGGTTAGAACTTCTTTTTTCCGTGTAAACCTGCGGTTTTCATGATTAACTCTATCTCTTTTCGGGAGAACTTATGATCAACTCTGTTTTAAAGAAAATTTTCGGGTCAAAGAATGAGCGTGACATCAAAAAAATGATGCCGCTGGTCGCACGTATCAATGCGCTGGAAGAGGAATATCAGAAACTCTCTGACGACCAGCTGAAGGCTAAAACCGCCGAGTTCAAAGAGCGGCTCGTCCAAGGCGAAACGCTGGACGACCTGCTTTGTGAAGCATTTGCAACCGTCAAAAACGCCTGCCGCCGTCTCTGCGGAACCACGGTTCATGTCTCCGGGCACGATCTGGAATGGGACATGGTCCCGTTTGATGTGCAGCTGGTCGGTGGAATTGTACTCCATCAGGGGAAAATCGCTGAAATGATGACCGGAGAGGGAAAAACTCTGGTGGCCACCCTGCCGGTTTACCTCAACGCTCTTAGTGGACGCGGCGTGCATGTGGTGACCACCAATGATTTCCTCGCCGAGCGTGACTCGACCTGGATGGGCCACGTTTATCACTATCTCGGTCTGTCTGTCGGGTGCCTGAAAAACATGATGCCGCCGCCGCTGCGCTACGAGCAGTATAACCGGGATATCACGTACGGCACCAACAGCGAGTTCGGGTTCGATTACCTGCGCGATAATATGGCCATGCGCACCGAAGATATGGTGCAGCCGCGAGGTCACGCTTATGCGATCATTGACGAAATCGACTCTATTCTGATCGACGAGGCCCGTACGCCGCTGATTATTTCCGGCCCGGCACCTCATTCCGCAGATGAGCAGTATCGTTCGCTGAACGGGGTCGTAAGAACGCTGGTCCGCCGCCAGCAGGATCTTTGCACACAGCTGATGAAAGAGGCTCAGGACCTGCTGGAAAAAGGGGAAACCGACGAGGCCCGGCGCCGCCTCTATCAGGTGCACCAGGGCATGCCGAAAAACAAACAGCTTTCCAAGCTGATTGAGGACCCCGCCAACCGCCGGCTGCTGGAAAAGGTGAACAATATGATGCTCACCGACACCTATAAGGAAGAGGCGCGGGAACTCCGCGAAGAGCTGTTTTTCACGGTAGACGAGAAAGGCCATGATGCCAGCCTGACAGATAAAGGATGTGAAACCCTGAATCCGGACGATCCGGAACACTTTTTGATGCCTGATCTTGCGACCTCCCTTTCGGAGCTCGAGGGCCGCACCGACCTCACCCCGCAGGAAAAAATTGCCCTGCGCCAAAAGCTGCAGGACGATTTCGCCACCCGCAGCGAACGTATTCATGCGGTGAATCAGCTGATCCGCGCCCACTGCATCTATGAAAAGGATGTGGACTACGTGGTGCAGGATAATCAGGTGGTGATCGTCGACACCTTTACCGGTCGTCTGATGGCGGGCCGACGCTGGAGTGACGGTCTTCATCAGGCCGTCGAGGCCAAGGAGGGTGTGAAAATCGAGCGTGAAACCCAGACCCTCGCCACCATCACGATTCAGAACTATTTCCGCATGTATGAAAAACTGTCCGGAATGACCGGAACGGCGGAAACCGAAGCGGGAGAGTTTAATGAAATTTATAAACTCGATGTGGTCGTGATTCCCACCAATCGCCCGATCCGCCGCGTGGATATCAATGACCAGATTTATAAGACCAAACGCGAAAAATATAATGCGATCATTGAACAGATTAAAGACTGCCATCATCGTAAGCAACCGGTCCTGGTCGGTACTGCCACCGTGGAAACCTCCGAGGTGATCAGCCGCATGCTTGATCGCCAGCACATTCCCCACAACGTGCTCAATGCCAAAAACCATGCCCGCGAGGCGGAAATCGTTCTGCTGGCCGGACAGCCGGGAGCCATCACCATTGCGACCAATATGGCGGGTCGCGGTACTGACATTAAACTCGGCAAGGGGGTTGTCTGGCTCGACCGGAAACAGATCCTGTCAAAAGATCTGACTCTAAACAGTATACCGGACGGAGAGACCTTGCCGCTTAAAAAGCTGCTGACAGAACGGCCGTGCGGACTGTATGTGATCGGGTCCGAACGTCACGAGGCGCGTCGTATCGACCGCCAGCTCCGCGGACGCTGCGCGCGCCAGGGAGATCCGGGAATTTCGCGTTTCTATGTTTCGCTTGAAGACGATCTGATGCGCCTGTTCGGTTCCGACCGTATTTCGAATATCATGGAAAAACTGGGAATCGAAGAGGGGGAAGTGCTCGAACACCCCTGGCTCAACAAATCGATTGAAAAAGCACAGCAGCGCGTCGAGCAGATGAATTTCGGGATCCGCAAGAACACCTTGCGTTATGACGATGTGATGAATCAGCAGCGCGAGGTGATCTACAGTTTCCGCCAGACGGTGCTTCGCAGTGAAGAACCGCGTGAACAGCTCTACGAAATCGTCACCGATATCGTGAACGAAAACGCCGAGGCACCGGCTGAAGAGTTCGTCGCGTGGGCCAATATGACGTTCCCGATCGGCCTGCGCGAAACCGATATCACTGCGGATACAGACACCGAGACACGGATTCAGCTTGTTCTGGACCGCGTCAAACAGGCCTATGAGCTGAAAATAACACACGAAGACCCGGAACGGATCAAAGCCATTGAACAGATGATTATTCTGCAGTCTGTGGATGAACACTGGCAGGAATATCTGCGGAATATGGACAGTCTGCGCGAAGGGATCGGCCTGCGCGCCTACGGACAGCGAGACCCGCTGGTTGAATATAAACGCGAAGCCTTCAATCTGTTCGGCGATCTGATGGACCGCATCAAAAATGAGATAGCACAGAACATTTTCCGCACCGGCTCCTCCATGGAAGCCCTGCAGGGGTTCTGGCAGTCGCTCAATAAAATGGTGGTGAACAACCAGGCGCAGCAGGCGTCCGCTCTGGCGGCGGCCAGACAGTCTGCCGCCCTGCAGGGACGGGCGGAGCCGGGACACAACGCCCCTCCGGCTGCGGCTGCGGCCGAGGCGGTTGCCCCTCCAAAGCCCGTTCCTGTTCGCCGCGATGCCAAAGTCGGGCGGAACGACCCCTGCCCCTGCGGCAGCGGCAAAAAGTATAAAAAGTGCTGCGGGGCGTAATCCTTTTAGGAATGATGGCAACCCCTTCGGATAAAAAGGCTTCCGGATCCTGAAAAAAGCCGCGTGTTTTCTGGGATTTGAAAAATGGGGGAGTTTTCTATGGCGGATTGGTTTACCGGACTGAATCCGATTCTTCAGGCACTGCTGGCTACCCTTTTCACCTGGGGAGTGACCGCGCTTGGCGCGGCACAGGTCTTCTTTTTCAAAACCATCAACCGCAAGGTGCTCGACGCCATGCTCGGCTTTGCGGTCGGGGTTATGATTGCCGCAAGTTTCTGGTCGCTGCTCGCTCCGGCGATTGAAATGTCTGAAATCCTGGGCGGCCTGCCATCCTGGATTCCGGCGGTCGTCGGTTTTCTGCTGGGCGGAATTTTTCTGCGCGGGATTGATCTGGTTCTGCCTCATCTGCACGCCGACATGCCCACAGAGGATGCGGAAGGAATTCAGACATCATGGCGCAGAAGCATTCTGCTGGTGATGGCGATCACCCTGCATAACATTCCCGAGGGATTGGCCGTCGGAGTTGCTTTCGGTGCGGTTGCCTTTAACCTGCCGTCAGCCACCCTGGCGGGAGCCGTCGCCCTGGCGATCGGAATCGGCATTCAGAACTTTCCGGAAGGGGCCGCGGTTTCCATACCGTTGCGCCGCGAGGGACTTTCCCGTGAAAAATGTTTCCGGTACGGTCAGCTTTCCGGAATTGTCGAACCGATTGCCGGGGTTCTCGGCGCCGCCGCGGTTCTGAGGATGCGTCCGATCCTGCCCTATGCTCTTTCTTTCGCGGCAGGGGCAATGATTTTCGTTGTGGTCGAAGAGCTGATTCCCGAATCGCAGTCTGATAAAAACAACGATATCGCCACAATGGGTACGATGATCGGGTTCGCAGTCATGATGATGCTCGATGTGGCGCTGGGCTGACCGGTTTCCGGAGTCTGGAAACATTGCACGTACGCCTGGTTTGTTCTACACTGGCCGCACCAAAGTCAAAGGAGTTTTATCATGACAAACCCTCTTCGTTTTCTGTTCCCTTTTTTTTGTGCGGTTTTAATTGCCGGATGCAGTTCCACCAAGGTGGACCGGGTTTCGGTCGATGAAACCATGGATCTGAGCGGTCGATGGAACGATACCGATTCGCGCCTCGTCGCGGAACAGATGATTTCCGATGTGTTTGCCCACTCCTGGGCTTCCGATTTCACGATGGCCAACGGCCGTAAACCGGTTGTGATTGTCGGCACGGTTCGCAATCTCAGCTCCGAACATCTGGAAACCGGGGTCTTCATCAAAGATATCGAACGGGAACTGGTCAACAGCGGAAAAGTCAGATTTGTCGCGGCTTCAGCCGAGCGCGGAGAACTGCGCCAGGAACGTCTGGAACAGCAGCAGTTCGCCAGCGAGGAAACCGCCAAACGCCTTGCCGCCGAGATCGGTGCGGATTATATGCTGAACGGCAGTATCAAAACGCAGATGGACAAAGAAGGCCGCGAGCAGGTGAAGTTCTATCAGGTCGATCTCGAACTGGTTAATATCGAAAGCAATGAGAAGGTCTGGATCGGAACGAAAAAGATCAAGAAGTTCGTCAAAAAGCCGCTTCTTAAATTTTAATTTCTGAAGTCCGCACTGCGAAACAGATTCAAATGCTCCCATTGAGAAAAGGTCTTGTCTTTCGTTGTCTGAATTTCAAATTTGAGCGTTTGTTTCGAATTTCGAATTTTGCGGTTTCAGTTTGCTTTTGCCTTTCCCTCTCTTCCTGCGGCACCTTGTGGACTTCAAAAAAACAGTATGCCGGGATGGACCGGCTGCTGGCAGACGGAGATTTTTCCGCCGCCGCTGCGCAGATTAAACACAATAAGCGTACGCGCTATCAGGCGAAAGACCGCGCTCTCTATTATCTGGATATCGGGATGCTTGAGCATTATCTCGGAGACTTTAAAAAAAGCAATGAATCGCTCGAAACAGCTGAACAGGCCATGGAAGAGGCGCGGGTAAAGAGCGTTTCCCGGGCGGCGGCATCTGTAATGCTGAACGACAATGCCCTCGTTTACAGCGGCGAGGATTATGAAAATATCTATGTCAATATTTTCAAGGCACTGAACTATATCGCGCTCAATAAAACCGATGATGCCTTTGTGGAAATCCGCCGGATTGATGAAAAGCTGAAGGTTCTGCAGGATTACTACTGGAAAATTGCCCAGCAGTACAATGAGTCAAAGCAGACAGATGAACCGTTCGCTCCGAAAAAAAGCAGGTTCCTGGATTCCGCTCTGGGTCGCTGGCTGAGTCTGTTTCTTTACCGCGCCGAAAACAACCGGGACGATGCGCGTATTGATCTGGAAAAGATCCGGGAGGCCTGGGCCCTTCAGCCGGATATCTATAATTTCAGTCCGCCCGATCTGACCGACGCATTGAAACAACCGGCCGCGAACCATGTGAAAGTTTCGTTTCTCGGTTTCACCGGGCAGGCTCCCGAAAAACGCGCCGACACGCTCTGGATTCACACGCAAGAGAATCGCATTTTCATTTCCGCCTCAGAAGAAGGCCGCTATGGCGGCCAGAACCTCTCCAGGGTAACCACATTCCACTGGCCGGGGATTACCGCGGGATACACCTTTAAATTTCAAATGCCGTATATCGAAAAACGAAAATCGCGGGTTACCGAAGTGCGTGTGAAAATCGATGGAAAGAGCGGACCGCAGTTCGGACGGATTGAAAGCCTTGAAAATGCCGCAAAGGAAACCTTTGAAATACAGAAACCGCTCATCTACCTGAAAACCATCACCCGCACCGTCGTCAAAGGAATTGCCGCCGAGCAGGTGCGTAAAGACGCAGAGAAAAAATGGGGTGAATCCGGCGGGCTGCTGGCCGGGCTGCTGGCCGGAGCCGCCGTGGGCGTCACTGAAAATGCCGATTTGCGCATTTCACGGTTTTTCCCCGCCGAGGCCTGCATTGCTGAAACGGAACTGCGGCCCGGGAAGCATCAGATTGAATTCGAATATTACGGAAGCGGGGGTACACTTCTTCACACCGATCGGATCGGCACGATTGACGTTCATAAAGACAAACTGAATCTGGTTGAATCGGCCTATTTAAATTAGGATCTGTCCATGAAGCAGATTTTTTCACTCGCGATGCTGCTGCTCGTTTGTGCAGCCTGTGTGACTCAAAAAGAAAATATTCCGGCCTGGCTGGCTGCCCCACAGAAAGAATATCCGCAGGGAGAGTATCTGGTCTCCCTCGGAGAGGGCGACACACGCCGTGCCGCCGAAAACAGCGCCGCCGCCGGACTTTCCCGGATTTTCCAATCGCAAATCAATTCCTCGGAATCGCTCTCTGAAACCACAACCGAATCCCGGGGTACCGAAAGTACATTCGGCCAGGTGAGTGAACTTCGCTCCGATGTCCGGATCGGATCGGACCAGACCCTGCTCAATGTGCAGTTTGGCGAGAGTTTCACAGATCCACATGGACGCGTCCATGTGGCGGCGTTTATCCCGCGAGCCGAAACCGCCGAAATTTACCGCAATAAAATCAGCGAAATCAGCCGGCGTATCACTTTTCTTGTTCAGCGGAGTGATGCCGCGCCTGATCCGATCAAGCGGTACGCCTTCCGCCGCGCAGCGAGCCGCAAAGCCCATGAAAACGATCTGCTTCTCGAACAGCTGCGGATTATTCACCCGCAGGCCTGTGCGGCGGTTGCGCTGAATTACGACCCTCAAACGCTGTATACCGCCACAGCGGGAGACGGACGCAACATTACGTTTACCGTAAAAATGGAAAATTCCATCGTTCGCAATGCGCTGGTTAAGATGCTGGCGGCCATGGGGTTTTCTGAAAACGCGGCAGATCCGATGCTGGAATTTTCAGGGACGACGTCCTTCGAACGCATGGATATGAAACGCGAAGGATTGATTTTTGTTCGCTGGAACGTGAACATAGAAATGCAGGCCCACTTTGACAATCCGTCTCTTTCCCTGAAAAAAACCTCCCGGGAGGGCCATATTTCATTTGAAGAAGCCCGCGCCCGCGCCGAACGCGCCGCCGCCGCGGAAATCGACACCCGGCTGCGGCAGGAGCTCGAACAGTATTTCGACCGCCTGGCGGCGGCGGAAAAATAGAGTTCTCAGGCCGAATCCATACGATCATTCTGCGGTGCATGGAGGGGGAGCGTCTACAGGGAGAGCAGTTCCTGAACATCGTCCCAGGTAAGCGCCTGTGTAAAAGTGCCTTCTTTCTCGAGCGTGGCGTCGATGACACTCTTTTTACGCTTCTGCATCTGCAGGACTTTTTCTTCAACGGAATCTTTTGTGATCAGTTTGACACTGTAGACGGTTTTTTTCTGTCCGATGCGATGAGCGCGGTCGGTTGCCTGATCCTCCACCGCCGGATTCCACCACGGATCGTAGTGAATCACCATATCGGCTCCGGTGAGGTTGAGCCCGCTGCCACCCGCTTTCAGGCTGATCAGGAAAACCGGGATCGTCCGGTCGGTGTTGAACTGCCGAACGATGCTCTGCCGGTCTTTGGTTCCTCCGTCGAGGTAGCAGTATTTCAGGCCGCGCTGTTCAAATTCAGCACGCAGAATCCCGAGCATGGAGGTAAACTGGCTGAAGACCAGAATCCGATGCTGCGCATCGAGTGCTTCGTCGACCAGTTCGAAAAAGAGCTCCATTTTGGCGGAGGGATAGTCGCTTTTAAGATTGGGCAGCTTGAGCAGGTCGAGATGGCAGCAGGTTTGGCGCAGCCGTAACAATGTTTTAAGAATCTGCATCCGTGAACGGTTGAAGCCCTGGGTTTCGACCATCTCGCCGATTTTACGTTTTGCCGTTTCGAGAAGCTCTTTATACACCATGTACTGATCTTTGCTGAGCGTGCAATGCGCGACACGCTGGATTTTTTCCGGCAGATCTTTGGCTACTTCCCGCTTAAGGCGGCGCATCAGGAAGGGATGCAGCTTGCGGCGGAGTTTCAGCTGAGCGAGTTCACCGTCCGGTCCGCCGCGGCTGATCGGCAGTTCGTAGTGTTCACGAAAGGCTTTGTGGTTGCTCAGATAGCCGGGCATCAGGAAGTCCATGATGGACCAGAGATCGGCGACACTGTTTTCGATCGGGGTTCCAGTGAGCACCAGCTTCTGCATGGCTCTTATTTTTTTAGCGGCAACGGCGTTCTGCGTGGTCCGGTTTTTAATGTGCTGGGCTTCGTCGAGCACCGCCACGGCGAATTGATGTTTCAGATATTCGTCGAGGTCACGGCGCATCAATGCATAGGAGGTGACGATAAGGTCACTCTCTTTCACTTTTTCCCAGTACTCATGGCGGTTGGAACCGTGCATTTTCAATACGCGCAGGTTCGGAGTGAATTTATGAACCTCTTCGGCCCAGTTATCGACCAGACTGGTCGGGCAGATAATCAGAGAAGGTTTCCCCCGGGCGGTTTTATTATATCGCTCCATCTGCAGCCAGGTCAGTGTCTGCAGGGTTTTACCCAGCCCCATTTCATCGGCAAGAATTCCGCAGAATCCGCTGCGCTCCAGAAAACGAAGCCAGTAGACTCCTTCTTTCTGGTAAGAGCGCAGAGTGTTTTCCAGTTTTTCACCGAGCGGTTCGGGTTCAATTTTCTGAGCCCGGTTCTGTTCCTGGGCTTTCTGCATCCAGCCGGGAGAGGCCTCGACATCTACCCCATCGAGAGAAAGCAGCGACGACTGAACATAGGCGGCATAGATGTCGTTCATTCGGAAGGTTCCGGATGCGCCGCCTGCGCCGAAGGCGCAGTCGCTGAAAACCTCGCGGGCGGTTTCGATGGCATCCGTGTCGAGCAAAATGGTCTGTCCGTTTTTTTCTACAAAAGCCTCTCCCATGTTGAGTGCCCGCTGAATTTCACTTTCACTCAGGCTCTGCCCGGCGCTGTTTTCATATCCATAGCCGACATCGAAAAATCCGCCGCCGGGAG
>JASKKX010000065.1 GCA_030153935.1 Verrucomicrobiota bacterium
AGCCGCAGGTAGATGAGCCCCTGCTGCGCGGCGTAGAGGGATCGCTGGGCATCCAGTACGCTGAGGTAGCTGTCGATCCCCTGGGTATAGCGCTGTCCGGAGAGTTCGTAAATTTTCTGAGCGGAGTCCACGACGGCCTGCTGTGCCGCGATCTGCTGATCCACGGTATCAAAGACGGCGAGGGCGTCGGCGACGTCCCGGAAGGCGGTCTGGATGGTTTTTTCGTATTGAGCCAGCGCAAGGTTCCGATCCGCTTTGCTGACGCGGTATGCGGCCCAGGTGCGGGCATCAAAGATCGGCAGGACGACTTGCGGGGTGAAGTTCCAGGCATCGGAGTCCGCATCGAAGAGGCTCGAGAGTTCGTCGCTGGCGGTGCCGACGGCGGCGGTCAGGGAGATACGGGGAAAGAAGGCGGCGCGGGCGGCGCCGATCGCAGCGTAGGTCGCTTTCAGCTGATGCTCCGCCGCGATGATGTCGGGACGGAAGAGAAGAACGTCGGAGGAGAGTCCTGCTGAAATGTCTTTGGATGGAACGATGCCTGCCAGGTCGGCGGGCAGAAGTTCATCCGGAACCGGGATGCCGGCGAGGAAGTTCAGGGCGTTCCGATCCAGGGCAATCAGTTGCGTGTAGCGGGCGATCTCTCCCTTGGCGGTATCGACCTGGGTCTGCGCGCGGCGCAGGTCGAGTTCGGTTGCGACCCCGCTATCCGCCTGTTGCTGAATCAGGTCGTACGCCTTCTGCTGTGTGTACAGTGTGGATTGAGCCAGTTGAAGGTTTTCCAGATCGGCGGCCAGAGCCATGTAGGCGGTGGCCACACCGGATACGAGCGCAATCTGCGTGCCGCGCCGGGCTTCGTCTGTGGCCAGATATTGTTGCAGGGCGCGTTTTTCGAGGCTGCGGATGCGACCGAACAGGTCGATCTCCCAGGAGGCAACGCCCATGTCGACGCTGTATTGCTCAACCGTCATCGGGCTGCCGCTGGTGGAGAGTGCCGCCGGTATCCCCTGCTTGCTTCCACTGCCCGTCGCGTTGACTGCCGGGAGCAGTTCCGCACGCTGGACTCTGTAGAGGGCGCGGGCGCGTTCCACATTCAGCGCGGCGATCTGCAGGTCGCGGTTGTTGTCCAGTGCGGTCGCGATAACCTGCTGCAATTTCGGGTCGGGGAAAAATTCCTGCCACGTGAGGTCCGCGGCAAACGGGGCTTCCGGGGAGAGCCGGCTCGCGGCCGGGGGCAGCTCCGCCGGAACCGGCGCATCCGGACGGTTGTATTTCGGAATCAGTGTGCACCCCCCCAGCAGGAGGGCCGCTCCGGTTATTGCAGAAAAACGGGTCATATTCATATCGTCGATCCTTCTGTCGATGAACGGGTCTGCGTGCTTTTATGATCATTTCCGGCCATTTTCCTTTTGCCGAAGGTTTTTTCGATGAGTACGTAGAACAGCGGCGCAAACAGCACAACGAGAATGGTGCCGGAGATCATCCCGCCCAGCACAACGGTGCCGATGGCCACCATGGCGCCCGCGCCCGCGCCCGTGCTGAAGGCCATGGGCAGCACGGCGATACCGGTCGTCAGGGAGGTCATGAGGATCGGCCGCAGCCGCAGTCTCACGGCCCGCAGCGCCGCTTCGACCAGCCCCAGCCCTTCGTCTTCCACCCCTTCCTTGGCGAACTGAACGATCAGAATGGCGTTTTTGGTGGCCAGTCCCAGCGTGTTCATCATGCCGATCTGGAAATAGACATCGTTCGACAGTCCGCGCATCATGGTTGCAACAAAGCCGCCGACCACGCCCAGAGGCAGGATGAGCAGAACCGAGATGGGGATGTCCCACTTCCCGTAGAGCGCCGCCAGGAAAAGGAACATGATCAGGATGGAGAAGGTGTAGAGCAGCCCTTTCTGGGAGGAGGACTGTTTCTCCTGATAGGAAAGCCCGGTCCAGTCGTAGCCGACCCCGTTCGGCAGTTTGGATGTAATTTCCTCCATGGCCTGCATGGCCTCGCCGGAGCTTCTGCCCGGCGCCGGTTCGCCCCAGATGTTCATGGAGGGGAAGCCGTTAAAGCGCTCCAGCAGGGGCGATCCGCTCGTCCAGCGCCCCGAGGCAAATGAGCTGAACGGAACCATCCTGCCGCTCGTATTGCGCACATAAAGCTTTTCCAGATCATGAGGCAGCATGCGGTAAGGGGCGTCCGCCTGAACGTATACGCGTTTGACACGCCCGCCCTGAATAAAGTCGTTCACATAGGCGCTGCCGAAGGCCGCCGAGATGGTGTTGTGGATGGAGGTGATGGGCAGCCCCAGCGCCCCGGCTTTGTCCCAGTCCACATCAATCCGGTACTCGGGAACATCTTCCATGCCGTTGGGTCGCACCTTCACCAGCCTTGGGTCCTGTGCCGCCATGCCCAAAAGCTGATTACGAGCCTGCGTCAGCGACCTATGCCCGATCCCGCCGCGATCGACCAATTGAAAGTCGAAACCCGATGCATTCCCCAGTTCGATCACCGCCGGCAGTGAAAAGGCAAATACGGTACCGCTGCGGATCTTTGAAAACTCCGCCATGGCACGGCCGGCAATGGCCTTGACCCGCAGGTCGGGCCGTTTGCGCAGCTCCCAGTCCTTCAGTTTGGCGAAAATCATCCCGGTGTTCTGCCCACGTCCGGAAAAGGACATCCCGGCAACCGTCATACACGATTCCACGGCGTCTTTTTCCTGTTCGAGAAAATAGCGCCGGCAGGTATCCGCGACCTCCTGAGTCTGCTCCAGCGTTGCGCCCGCCGGCATAATGATCTGAGACAGCAGTATTCCCTGATCTTCGTCCGGCAGGTAGCCGGACGTCATCTGCATGACGATCCACCCCAGACCGGCCGTAAGCAGAATATAAACGGCCACGAAGCGCAGTTTACGGGCCAGCCCGTAGCCGACCAGGCCGACAAACCCATCGCGAAACCGGTTGAACCCGCGGTCAAACCACAGAAATACCGGGCGAAGGAACCGGCTCGCCCCTTCGGCCGCCTCGTGCCCTTTTTCGACCGGCTTGAGGATATTTGCGCACAGCACCGGCGTCAGAATCAGCGCCACCGTCACCGACAGCACCATGGCCGAGACGATGGTCACGGAAAACTGGCGGTAAATGATTCCGGTGGAGCCGCTGAAGAACGCCATGGGGGCGAACAGGGCCGTCAGCACCAGAAGAAAACCGATCAGGGCGCTGGTGACCTGCTCCATGGACTTGGCGGTCGCTTCCTTGGGCGAAAGGCCTTCCTCGCTCATCAGCCGTTCGACGTTTTCCACCACGACGATGGTGTCGTCCACCAGCAGCCCGATGGCGATCACCATGGAGAACATGGTGAGCATATTGATGGAATACCCGAACGCCCCCAGCGCGGCACAGGTGCCCAGAAGCACCACAGGCACCGCAATGGTGGGAATCAGCGTGGCGCGGATGTTCCCCATGAAGAGCCACATGACCAGAAACACCAGCACAATCGCCTGAAGCAGGGATTTGACCGCTTCGCCAATGGCCACCTTGACGAACGGGGTGGTGTCGTAGGGATAGACCACCTTCATTCCCGGCGGGAAATAGACGCTCATTTCCTTGAGCTTCGTCTTGATGGCGTTGGCCGTATCCAGCGCGTTGGCGCCGGGAGTCTGCCGGATGGCCATGGCGGCGGCGGGGTTCCCGTTGTAGCGTGCGTCAATATCGTAAAACTCGGTTCCCAGCTCGGTCCGGCCGACATCGCTGATCCGCACAACGGAGCCGTCGGGGTTGGTGCGCAGCGGGATCGCGGCAAACTCCTCCGGGGTCTTGAGCAGATTCTGAACAATGATGGAGGCGTTCAGGCGCTGGCCTTCCACCGACGGAAGCCCGCCGAACTGCCCGGCGGAGACCTCCACATTGTAAGCCCTCAACCCCATGATCACATCTTCCACGGTCAGGTTGTATTCCGTGAGCTGATCTGGATTCAGCCAGATCCGCATGGCATACTGCGAACCGAAGTTTTCCACCTCGCCCACGCCGGGCACACGCGACAGAACCTTTTCGAGGCTGGACTGGGCATAGTCGCGCAAATCGTTGCCGTCCATGCTGCCGTCCTCAGAGACCAGCCCCACAATAAGCAAATAGTTCCTCGTGGATTTGCTGACTTCGACGCCGGAGCGCTGAACCACCTCCGGCAAGCTGGCCATGGCGAGCTGCAGCTTGTTCTGCACCTTCGACCACGCCAGATCCGGATCGGTTCCCGGCTTAAACGTCAACTCGAGACGCGAGGCGCCGGCGGCATCACTCGTGCCGGAAAAGTAAAGCATGTCGTCGAGACCGGTCATCTTCTGCTCGATGATCTGGGTGACACTGTTCTCGACCGTTTCCGCCGAGGCGCCGGGATAGAACGAATCAATGGCAATCGAGGGCGGGGCAATGGGCGGATACTGCGCGATCGGCAGGTTGTAGATGGCCAGTCCGCCCAGCAGCATGATGAAAATAGCGATCACCCATGCAAAAACGGGACGCTCCAAAAAGAATTTAGATAACATATCGCGTCTCCGCTAGTGTGTATCGGCCCGGTCGGTTTTCAGCGAAACGGCCGTCACCGGAATACCGGGCCGAACCCGCTGAATTCCGTCAACCACCACCCGGTCGCCAGGGTTCAAGCCAGATGTAACAAGCCATTTATTGCCGATGGCACGATCCAGCGTGATCATGCGCTGCGCCACGGTTCCGCTGTCGTCCACCACCCAGACGAACGGAATCCCTTTCGGGTCGCGGCTCACGCCCTGCTGAGGGACCAGAATGGCTTTCTCATTCACGCCTTCCTTCAAAACCGCCCGGACAAACATGCCGGGCAGGAGCGTGCCGTCGGGATTCGGAACCACCACCCGCAGGATCACAGACCCCGTCGTCGGATCCACCGTAATGTCGCGGAATTTCAGCGTTCCGTCTTCCGCACAGGGCGTGCCGTCGACCTTAATAATCGTAACCTTGTTTTGACCTGCACCATCCGGATTAAGCTGCCCGTCAGCCAGGCGGCGCTTCAACCGCAGCATCTCAGCGGTAGACTGGGGCACATCCACATAGATCGGATCGATCTGCTGAACTGTGGCCAGAGGCATCGGCTGATATGCGGTGACCAAAGCGCCTTCCGTTACACCGGACCGGCCAATGCGCCCTGAAATCGGAGTCTTGACGGGGGTATAGGACAGGTTGATCCGCGCACTCTCCATCGCCGCCTTGCTGACCCCCAGCTGCCCTTCCATCTGATTCAGGGCCGCCAGCGCGTCGTCGTAGTCCTGCTGCCCGACCGCATGGCTTTTCAGCAGTTTCCTAAACCGCTCCTCGCGAGAACGCAGCGCCGGCAGTTCTGCCTCGGCCATCGCGACCGCCGCTTTCGCCTGATTATAGGCAGCCTGATACGGAGCGGGATCAATCTGATACAGCACATCACCCGCGTTGACATCCGATCCCTCCGTGAATCTACGCTCTAAAATGAGGCCATTGACCTGCGGACGGATTTCCGCCACCCGATACGGCGCGGTTCGTCCCGGCAGCTCCGTGGTCAAAACCACCCGCTCCACTTTCACGGTAATCACACCGACCTCGGGGGCTCCGCCCTGTGCCGCCCCGTCGTCCGGCTTTCCGCAACCGGCCAGCAACACCGCCGTCGAAACACCGGCAGCCATCCAAATTCTTTCCCTATTCATACGCATACCCCTTTTTCAAAACCGAACTCATAATCAAATCCGCCCCCGGCCATCTGCGCCAGACTCACTCCGCCCGGCAGATCAAAACCGTTTTCCGCGCGGGAATCGAAATCCGTTCGCGGACAGCGCCCCAGATACATTTTGCACAATCCGACCCGGAAAGCCGGCAGCGTCAGAATCAGCGGATCCACATTCACTCCGTCGCGCAGGCAGCGCGCAATTGCCGGCAATTGAAAACAGACACGGGACTCATCCAGCGGGTTTTTGCGGAATTCATTCAGCGTTTTATGGGTTTCGATCAGCAGTTCCGCCGACCACTCCATCTGATAGTGCATAAAAAACTCAAACCTGCGAACCATCGCATCGCTTGCAACAACCCCGGCATGCGCGATAAATGCCCGGCGCACATCGCCGATCGAACAAATCGCCGGAATCGGTTCCCCGGTCAGGTGCCGCTGGCGGTCGCAGATATATTCAATCAGGGCCGCCAGCAGCGCCGGTTTATTCTCAAAATGCCGGTACACCGCGCCGCGCGTCATGCCGATGCGCCTGGCGATATCGCTGAACGTCGCGTGCGAACAGCTCTGCTCGCTGAACAGATCCAGCGCAGCCAGCAGCACACTCTCACGTGTTGCTTCCGCCTCTTCTTTAGTTCGTCTTGCCATACGCCTTTCCGCAGTTAAAGAACGTCCTTATACATACTCGCAGGGATACAACTGAAAAAGTGAATTTTTTTAATACGGTCAAGGAGTTGCCGGCATTTTCAGATATTGGAATCGCCCGTCTGCGGATAATAAGGCGACGAGGTCGCTGATTTTCTGTTTTGTCCACTTCTTTTTCTTTATTGCACAGCGACTCCCGGCTGTCCGATGCGGAGCAGGTTGTAAACCAGACCTCAGTAAAAACCGGCGATTCCCATGATTTGTCCCGCAAGTTGAATGCTCCAGGGGAACGGGTTCTATGATGGGGATGAGATCCACCTCAGACGGCTTGATCGATGGCGGGATCGTTGCTGTCTTCATCGGGCAGCTGGATATGGATGGGCATGGCTCGACCCGCGAAGCGATCGTCGATCTGTTGACTCCTGCGCGCCAGGAAAGACGGGACGATCTGTCTTGCAGCGGGCTGGAACGACACATGGCCGGAACTGCCGGCAGAATGATGTCTGGCACGCCATTGACGAGAACAAGGATAGGTTGCAAAAGGATGGACCCGTGAACCTCTCTGTATGTTTCGGTCCGCACGGCGTCTCAGCTTCTTTTCTTTCCGAAGACCTTAACCGGCGGTTCACTCAATCACCTCGGATGGAGCGAGTGGTTGGAGCATTCAACTTGCGAGCCAAATCACCATTTGCTGAGGTCTGGGGATTCTGCCCGAGCGGCTCGCGCCGGTTCCCGCAAAGTCCTGGGAACCAGATGATCGTTTCGGATTCAAGCGCGGCTTTCGATGGGCCATGGCAGGAGAGAATCCCCGCGGCCTCCCCCGTAACAATCGCGATCTTTCCATGCGGTGTCACCGTTACAGATTGATGCCGCGCATCCCCTGCTCGTGGTATCGCGCTCCGGCCGTCACGCCCACCGGGAAAGCCTCATCGAGGCGGCGAAGTTGTTCATCGGTCAGATGAACCCTCAAGGCCCCGATATTCTCTTCGAGGTAGCGCCTGTGTTTCGTTCCGGGGATGGGTACGATATCCTGGCCCTGAGCGAGCACCCAGGCAAGAGCCAACTGCGCGGGCGTACAGGCGAGCTCCTCTGCCATTTGCCTCACGGCATCGCCCAGATGCAAATTGCGCTTGAAGTTCTCGCCTTGGAAGCGGGGATGGTGACGCCGCCAGTCGTCCTCTGGAATGTCCTCCTGCGTCTTGAACCGTCCCGTGAGGAAGCCGCGTCCCAGCGGGCTGTAAGCGACAAAACCGATGCCCAATTGTCGGCACGTCTCCATGATTTCGCCTTCCGGATCCCGTGACCAGAGCGAGTATTCGGTTTGCAACGCCGTGATCGGATGAACTTTGCTGGCGCGGCGAACGGTTGCAGGAGCGGCTTCCGACAGACCCAGGAATCTGACTTTGCCCTCATGAACCAGATCGGCCATGGCACCGACCGTCTCTTCGATCGGCGTATTGGGATCGACGCGATGCTGATAGTAGAGATCGATGTGCTCCACCCCGAGCCGCTTGAGGCTCGCGTCGCATGCCCGCTTCACATACTCGGGCCGGCCATTAACGCCCAGGAATTCGCCATTGGCCCCGCGGACATTCCCGAACTTTGTTGCGAGAATCACTTGGTCGCGGGAATCGCGAATGGCACGCCCAACCAGTTCTTCGTTCTTCCCGACGCCGTACATATCCGCAGTATCGAGGAGGGTTACGCCCAGTGAGATGGCCCGATGGATAGTGGCGATCGCTTCGGCCTCGTCTGATGGTCCGTAGAATTCCGACATGCCCATGCAGCCCAGGCCCAGAGCTGAGACAACTAATCCCTGTTTTCCCAATTTACGTCTCTCCATCATACACCAACCTTTCTCATTTTATTACGGGTGCCTCGCGTCCCTCCGGACAATCCTGCCTCACTGACTAACAACGGATCAGCTCTGCCAGCGTCGTCAGTTCTTGCGTGCCCGGTCAACGGATAAGGCGCACCGCCGCATCGTCATCGCCCGGGCGCCCCTCTTGCTTGTGCCCGGTTGGGTCAGAGCCAGCCCTTATTGCGCCAGTACTCGTGCTCGTACGGCCATTGGTCTTTGTGCCGAGCGATGAGTTGGCCAAAGCGTTTCTTCTGTGCCTCGATGATCTGCAACTGGTCAGGGTATGCCTTGTTTTCTTGGATCGCGGACACCAATTCTTTCCCGAGCGTGACGGCCCCCGCGAAATCGGAGTCTTGTAGTGGCACATCCGCATCCACGCCGCCAACGCACTGCGCACCCACGGTTGCGCTGTAGTTTCGGAGCCATGCATGGACCTCGGCCCCACCCCCGCCTCCGCTCGTGGTGACGGCCGCCATGTACCTGCCCATCAGCCGCAGGCAGTGCACAAAGTGGCTGGTGCGATCCAGCAGGGCCTTCATCTGGGCGGTGACATGGTTAAGATAGACAGGTGACGCCAGCACCAGGCCGTCAGCTTCGAGAATCTTGGCGAGAATCGCCTGGCCATCATCGTTCAGAATGCAGTCGCCACCTTCGTGGCACTTCTCGCACCCCAGGCAGAACTCGATCCGCATCTTGCTCAGGTCCACGAGTTCCACGGCCGCCCCAGCCGTAGTCGCGCCTTCCAGAAGCTTTTCCGTCAACGCTTTCGTTTGACTTTTCTTGCCACGCGGGCTGCCACAGATGGCCAGTATCTTCATGCTCGTCTCCGTTTGATGTTGAATTTGCACTCTATCCGATCCGCGGGCTGCGCGTTGATCCGATACGTCCCATTTAACCCACGGTCCACGACCATCGCGGGCCATTCCTCCTCATTGAGGATCAAGGGTAACTGCTACAAGTGCCCGGCCGCAGCGGGCGGACACTTCAGGCAATTGGTCTCAGCCGCTCCCATCGGCAGGAAGCGTAGTCTGCCCCCTCCCCGAGACGCAACCGAAAAAGTTCGGTTTTGGGGCTGCATTCACCCGGCGTGGTTGTCGTACGGCTCCGGCATGGCAAGCGTCATGGCATGCATGGGCGGCAAAGAAGTTCTTGACTTGAGGGCCGAATGAGTTGAACAGGAGATGCTGATTATGGGAGAATGTTTTCAGATATTTGAATCCGGTTCAGGAGTTTAATTGACCAATGACAGATAAAAAAAAGGCCTTGCTGCTGGTTGTCTCCGGGCCATCAGGCGCGGGAAAATCTTCGTTGTGCAGCCGTCTCGTTGAACTGTTTCCAGAGATGATTTATTCCATTTCCTGTACAACGCGCGCTCCGCGCGGTACCGAAAAAAACGGAATCCATTATTACTTTCTGTCCGAAGAGGAATTCAATGCACGCATTGCAACCGGAGCGTTTCTTGAACACGCATTGGTGCATGGCAATCACTACGGCACACTCAAACAGACGGTCTTTGATGCCCTGATACAGGGCAAGGACGTTGTTATGGATATTGATGTTCAAGGGGCAAAGCAGATTCGCTCGGCATGTGCCGCGATGCAGGATGATAATGTGATTAAGCGCGGTTTTGTTGATATCTTCATTGCTCCTCCTTCAATGGAAGTGCTTCGACAGCGACTGTGCGGACGTTCAACAGACAGCGAAAAAGTCATTGAACAGCGCATGCGTAATGCACAGGAAGAAATGAAATATCAACCGTATTATCAGTACACGGTTATCAATGATAACTTTGACAGGGCCTTGACTGAACTCACGGAAATCATCGTCGGCGAACATAATAAGCGGAGATAAAAAAGTCCTTCCTTGCTCAAAACAAGGGTACAAGAATTTTTTTTATCGTTATACCTGATCCGTATAGAGTGAGCCGGTCAGCTTGCGGCGGGTTAACCCAGTTATCAGGAGATTTGAAATGGCCGCTAAAAAAACCGCGTCTTAATTTTTCTGAGCAGCTCCGGATTTTTCTGGAGCTGTTTTTCTATATCCGCAGTTTTTCGTTTCCTTTGAAAAAAGCTCACGCTATCCTTGCGTCAAATTTAAAAGAAACCGGGCGCGTCTATGAAATGTCCCAAGTGTGAACACCGTGAAAACAAGGTTATTGACAGCCGTGAAGTGCGGGAAGGCGTCTCGATTCGCCGCCGCAGGCTTTGCCTGAATTGCGGGCACCGGTTTACCACCTACGAAGAGGTCCTGCGGGCTGCGTTACAAGTGATCAAACGGGATGGTCGCCGGGAGGAATTCTCCCGAGAAAAACTCATGCAGAGCCTGGCGATTGCCTGCCAGAAACGACCGGTCAGTATTCAGCAACTTGAACAAATGACCAACAGCGTGATTACGCAGGTTGAGGCCGAATATGAACGGGAGGTGCCTTCCACAGCAATCGGAACTAAAGTAATGGCCCTGCTTGAAAAACTTGACGAGGTCGCCTATGTTCGGTTTGCTTCGGTTTACCGGCGCTTTAAAGATGTCAACCAGTTCATGAATGAAGCGGAAAGACTGATCGGACGCGAATGATCGATGTGCGCCAGAGTCGCCGGATTGCCGCGCGCCGTGTCTGGTCCGGCACGGTCCGTCGTCTCTTCCAGACGCTGGGAATCGACGGGAATGAAACCGCCGCCGACATTTCAGAAAGCCTCGCTGTCTTTTGTCAAAACAATACACACATCTCCCGATATGCTCTCTCTCTTCTTATCGCCCGCTCGTTCTGTATCACCGGCGATACGGACGCTGCCGCACGGATTCTTCACCATGACCGTGCGCATCGTTCATATATGGATTCCTGGCTCGAGGTGCTTTCTCTCGAACATCCGTTCCCTGAACTCTACCCGCTTTTTTCCACCCGCCTTTTGCGCCCGCGGCGTCTGACCTCTGCCGGAGCGCTTTGGATCCTCGATTTCGGAAGAATCCGTTTAACGGATGCGGATTGCAATGAACTGATTCTGTTTCAGACGGTACGGGTGCTGACAGAAAAAGTTTCCAATGTCTGGAACGGCACAGACGGGGACGGCACACTCGGTATCAAAGGGATGTTCCGATTGACAAAACGGTTTCGCGAGCGCCGGATTTCGCCCCGGCTTCTCAATCACATCCGTGATGTACTTGGGTGCTGTGCACAGAAAAAAGGCTGGAGCCGTACGCCGTCTGTTCTGTGTCTCGATTTGTGAATAAACGGTCTTTGCCTGTGAAAACAAAGCTTCCTTTCATAGCCTCTGTTGCAACCGGTATCCTTCTGTTTGTCAGCTTTCCGCCGTTTAATCTTTTTCTCGCCGGATGGTTTGCATTGGTTCCGCTGATGCTTGCCTGTGTCGGAACTGCGCCGCGTCGCGCAGCCCTTCTCGGGTGGCTGGCCGGGGCCGTGTTTTTTTCGAGTACTCTTTTCTGGATTCGGCACGTCACCTGGCTGGGAACGTTCGCCCTCGCCTTTTACTGTGCACTTTATCTTATCCCGTTCTCGGTATTCATCGCTTTGCGTCGCGACGGATGGAAAACATCAAACGGATTGAAAAACATTGCCTGGATGACAGGCGCTGCAGCGGTCTGGACAGCCTCGGAATATCTCCGGGCAATTGCTTTCACCGGATTCCCGTGGAACCCGCTTGGAGTCAGTCAGTATGCGCAAATACCGCTGATTCAGATTGCCGAGTGGGGGGGAGTCTATGCCGTTTCCGCTTTGATGGTTTTTGTTAATGCCGCCACGGCAGTGACGCTTGTGCCGCATATCACAAAGCGGCAGCGGGCTCGTCGCGTACACATCGAACCGGCGGCGGCACTGCTGCTCGTTGCGGCCGTCTGGTTTTTCGGATTCCATAGATTACAGCATATGCCGGAATCTGAAGGGAGCCCTCTGCGTGCAGCGCTTGTTCAACCGAATATTCCGGAAGTTGGAAACTGGGAACTGGCGAATCCTGAACTGATATACCAACGACTGGAAACACTGACCCGGCTTGTCCAGCACTCCCCGGACCTCGATCTGATTATCTGGCCGGAAACCGCACTGCCTGATTTTGTCCGCTACAGTACCCGCAGTTCGAGCCTGGTAAAACGACTGGTCTCTTCCGGGGTTCCGCTTCTGGCGGGAAGCATGGATGTGGTCTGGCACAAAGACTCTCCCCCCGATTATTATAATGCATCCATGCTCTTCGACAGGCAGGGTGCCCTGCTGGGCACTTATTACAAACAGCACCTGGTTCTCTTTGGGGAATACATTCCCTTTGACGGAAAGATCCCGCTGGTGAATGCGCTTACACCCATTGGAACCAGTTTTAAACCGGGCCCCTCATCCGTGCTTTTCAAACTTCCCGGCGATCCGCGCGGTTTCTGCGTGCTGATCTGCTTTGAAGATTCGCTGCCTTACCTTGCGCGCAACGCCGCGCGCGACGGTGCCGCATGGCTGGTCAACCAGACCAACGACTCGTGGTTCGATCCCGACAGCGGTTCCCGGCAGCACCTGGCCAACGCCGTCTTCCGCTGCGTTGAGACCCGGCTGCCGATGCTGCGC
>JASKKX010000009.1 GCA_030153935.1 Verrucomicrobiota bacterium
AGTTTTTCACTCGGACTGACTCTTTACACTGTCTGCATATCAATCGGCCGACAGGAAATCACCCGGTTTCTCCCGCTTTTTGCACTGATTATGGACGGTTTTGTGGCCTACGGCATTGCAACACGGCGCATTCTGGCGGTATCCGTAATATTGCAACGAGTCGTCGCGTATGCCCTGATGGCGGTATATTTGACTGCGGTCTATGTTGCCTCTGAATGGGTTTTTACCGCAGCCTTCAACTATTTGGTGCCGGACACAACCTACCTTTCACATCTTCTGTCCGCGCTGGTTGTCGCGTTTTCGGTTACTCCTGCGCACGGCTGGATGCAGGCGGTTTCCCACCGGCTGTTTGCTTCGGCGGATCTATTGAATATCAACGTGGTGCTGGAACGCGCCGGCCAGATGTTTCAGGAGGTTTCTACCGAGGCGAATTTAATGGAGAAATTCTCCAAATTAATTGAAGAATCCTTCGGAACCACTAAGGTGATTTTGCTTCGACCGGAAAAAAACGGCGCTTATCGTCAGGCGTATCCGGAAGTTGCTGACAAAAAAGAAATTTTTTTTCAATCCGACAGTCCGGTTATTCAGCTGCTGAATCAGGAACACGAAGCTTTTACGGTTGAAACGCTGCACCGCATGCGGCCAACACCGCAGGTTACAGGGGCGCTGGCGGAACTGGAGAAAAACGGTGCGGCTCTGGTCATCGGCAGTTTTATGCGCAAGGAAATGAAGGCGATTCTTTTATTGACCGCGAAAAAATCCGGGCGGATCTATGACCTGCGTGAACAACGTGCGTTGCAGATGCTTTGCGATCAGTTTGCGGTGGCGCTGGAAAACTCCAATCTTTATACGACGATTCAGAACGGGAAAATCTATAATGAGATTCTTCTCGACTCACTCACCAGTGGAATTGTGGCGGTAGACGAAGACCGCAAAATTATCATTTTCAACCAGCGCGCGCAGAAGTTGACAGGACTTCCTGAATCAGCTGTTGTTAACAAGCCAATGACCGTCTTGCCGCCGGTACTGATCGAAGGGCTCGAAACCGTTTTGAATTCAGGCGCCGGCTTCCGGGATAAGGATCGAACGATCAGGCGTGGAGAACAGGAACTGCCTATTCGTGTAAGCGGTTCGATGTTTCGGGGATATACCGGAAACCTGCTGGGTGCATTGCTGATTTTTAATGATATGACGATTATTAAAAAAATGGAGGAACAGATTCGCCGGACCGACCGGCTGTCCAGTCTTGGAACACTGTCCGCCGGTATGGCGCATGAGATCAAAAATCCGTTGGTGACAATTAAAACCTTCACTCAGCTCCTGCCGCATCAGTATAATAACGCGGAATTCAGGCAGACTTTTTTTGATCTGGTTGGTCAGGAGGTGACACGAATTGATACGATTGTAAACCGCCTGCTCAATTTTGCCCGGCCGGCTCCGGCATCTCTTCAGCCTGTTTCTCTCCATAAAGTGGTTGACAATTCTTTGCGACTGATCGAACGGCAGCTTGTTCAAAATGGAATCGTTTTAAAAAGGCATCTGGACGCAAAATACGATATGGTCGAAGCGGATGCCGAGCAGCTTAATCAGACGTTTATCAACTTCTTCCTCAACGCGATTTATGCCATGACGGACGGGGGAACGCTGACGGTGCGGACGTCACTTGCCAACCCCCTGACGGGCACGCCGCAGGCCGGCGGGAGGGATGGTGTGCGCGGGAAGTATATTCAGCTGGATATTCAGGACGTCGGATGCGGCATTGCGCAGGACAGACTGAATAAAATATTCGATCCTTTCTTTACTACCAGAGAGGGAGGGGTGGGATTAGGTCTCTCGGTATCGCATGGAATCATCCAGGAACATTCCGGCGTTGTGGATGTCGAGAGCAAGGAAGGACGGGGGACGGTTTTCCATGTACTGCTCCCCTTGATAAGATCGCGGCAACAGCAGGAGAATAAAGCATAATGAGCGACTTGCCTGTCAGCATTGTATACACACAGGATCACGCACTGCTTCAGCGCATATGCGGATATCTCCATTCAAAATCCGATGTGCGCCATGTCGAGGAACCGTCCGAGTTGAAATTGCTCCTTCTCCAACATCATTCGGTTCTGCTCTTTATTGACCTCTGCGGTGCGGAGTGCTTGGTGCTTCTTTCAGAGATCAGTCGGGAATCGCCCGACACAGTCACTGTTGCGCTGGGGTCTGTCCGTTCAGAGCCCGGCCGTCAAGCGGCTCTGCTTGGAGTGTACGCGGTTGAACCCGGAGAGATCGATCGTATCCGACTGCAAACCCTGTTCAGTCAGGCACAGGCACATCTGCATCTTCAGCAGGAAAACCGTGTTCTGAAAGAAGAGCTTCAGCATTCTAATCCGCCGGTCGCTCCTTCCCGGGAAAACAGAGCGCCTTCACTTTATCATTTTTCCGGGGCATTTCGCCGTTTCGACAACGTCGGCATTATGATGGAACGTCTTGTCGAAGGAGTTGCCAGCTGCGCCCGTGTTTCACGGGTTGCTGTTTTCGCCATCACTCCTGCGGAACTTTATCTTTTCCGTGCCGGCGTCAAGTGCATGGAGGAAACCCGCTCTCTCGAGTTCAGCAGAACGCATTCATTTGTGCAATGGCTCCAACTCCATGCTCACAGTATTTCACGGTCTATGCTGCGTTACATTGAATCGGTTGATGAACGCCTGCTGCTTGAGAGAATACTTGACCTGACCGGATCCGAAGCCATTCTGCCGCTTTTCGGCCGCAAACGCCTCATCGGATGGCTTTGCCTTGGACGTTCTTCATCCGGAGTTCCTTTTGAGCCGCAGGATATCGAAGAGCTGGCTCTGCTCGCAGAACAGGTTTCCGTGACAATTGAAAACTCCCTGCTGCATGAAAGCATTGCGGTGCAGAAAGCGCTGGCTGAAAACCTGCTGCAGTCCATTCCCATTGGAATAATCGCCGCCGGTGCGGATGGCACGGTCTGCTGGTTTAACAGCGGAGCGGAAATCCTGCTTAATGTTTCTGCTGATGGCATGATCGGCCGACCGGTGGAGCGACTTTCCAGTTTTGTTGCTTCACTTCTCAACCGCTGCCTGGCCGGAGAGAGAATTGCGGGACCGGTTGAATGGACGGAACCCCTGACTCGTCGCGATTTATCGATCCAGGCCCGCCGCCTTCAGCAGAACGGACAGTGTATGGGAGCGATGGCGGTTCTGAACGATCTGACAGAAGAGAGAATCCTGCGTGAAAAACAGAATAATCTCGAGCGCGCCAGATTCTGGACGGATCTCGCGGCGGCGATTTCTCACGAAGTGCGCAATCCGCTGGTGGCCATCAGCACCTTTTCGCAGCTGCTTCCGGAACGCTATGCCGATGAAGAGTTCCGCACTCAATTCCGCGATCTGACGACACAGGAAGTCGGACGGCTCAATCAGATGATCGATCAGCTGGATGAATTCGCCAATCCGCCGCTCCTGCGCTTTGCCCCGGTCAAACCTTCTGACCTCATTGAAACCGCCCTCTACAAAGTGCGTGACGACAAAAATTCCACGGTGGATGTCACGGTGGAGGCGACGGCGGATATTCCATTGATCAACGGGGATCTTAATGCGCTGTCCGACTCGATTGCCCGTCTTCTGCATAACGCTTTTACTGCGGTGGAGGGAGTTGCCCGGCCGCGCATTGTTTTCCGGATATATCCAGGTGAAATCGGCGCCGGCCGACCCGCTGTTGTGATTGAAGTGCGGGATAACGGCCCCGGCATCTCGCCGGAGTTGCGTGAAAAAGTATTTTCTCCGTTCTGTACAACCAAATCACGCGGAGTCGGCCTGGGCCTCCCGATCGTCCGGCGCACTATGATTGACCATGGCGGCCTGGTTTTTATCGACAGCGGGGAAACCGGAACCGCCGTAAGGCTGGTGCTGCCGGTCTGGGAAAACCGCAATGGAGCCGGATCATGAAAAGGCTTCTGATCGTGGACGATGATGAATGTCTGCTGGACTCGCTGCATGTCGTATTTGATGCCCTCGATGCGGTTCAATCGGCACTGACTGCGGAAGATGTCGGCAGAGACTGCTGGATCCGAGTAGCTTTGATGTCATGCTGCTCGACAGCATGCTTCCCGGGATCAGCGGGATTGATTTCTTGAGCGTTGTCCTCCGGAAATAGTTCTCATTCATCTTCCGGCAAAAGCTCCGCAAAAAACCTTTTGTCGATGCGGATTCGATTTGACGAACAATATTCAGGCTTGGCAAAAAGCGGCGCTTTTTGCATAATCTACCGCTCAATTTCTCAAGGAGTTAGAATGTACGACGTATCTGAACTGAAAAAAGGACTGAAAATAGAAATCGACGGCGATCCGTGTATTATCACTGATTTCCAGTTCTCCAAGCCAGGAAAAGGACAGGCGATCTATCGCTGTAAAATCAAAAACCTTTCCACCGGAACCAGCTTTGACAGAAGTTACCGCTCCGGCGATAAAGTGGATAAAGCGCAGCTCGAATCCCGTACCTTCACCTTTTCATACGAATCCGGTGACGATTTTGTTTTCTCCGATAACGAAACCTACGAAGAAGTTCACCTCAAAGCCGAACAGCTCGGCCGGAACCGGTATTTTATAATTGAAGACATGCAGGTTGATATCCTCTTTCATAATGGGAAACCGCTCGACATTACGTTGCCGAATTTCGTCGAGAAAACCATTACGGAAACGGAGCCCGGTGCACGCGGAAACACCGCGACCAATGTCATGAAGCCTGCCAAAATCGACAACGGCTACGAATTCAATGTGCCGCTGTTCATCAATGTCGGGGATGCCATCCGTATTGACACCCGTACCGGCGAATACTACGACCGCGTTTCCAAAGGCTGATGGACTCCATCAAGATATTGAAAATGCGCGACGTCCTGATGCAGAGCATCCGGGCGTTTTTCCATTCTGAAGGATTTATCGAAGTTGAAACCCCAATCCGCATGAAAACGCCGTGCATGGAGCTGCACATCGATGCCGAGCCATCCGGCAGCCGCTGGCTGCGCACCTCGCCGGAGCTGTATCATAAAAAACTGCTCGCGCAGGGGGCTGATAAAATATTCGAGATCGGCAAATGCTTTCGGCACGGGGAACGCGGCGATCTGCATCATCCCGAATACACCCTGCTCGAATGGTACCGTGCCGGTGGCGATTACACTGCCATGCTCGCCGACGTTGCCAAAATTCTTCGAGCAGTCGGAATTTCCACTGCCTGGAAACGCTGGACGGTCGCCGAGACCTACGAAAAATTTGCCGGCTGGAATCCGGTCGAAAACGTCGATGCCGACCGGTTTGATCTGGATATGGTCGAGAAAATCGAGCCGGCCCTGCCGAAAGATGCGCCGGTCATTCTGATGGACTATCCCGCCGAATGCTGCGCCCTCGCGCGGCTCAAACCAGATAATCCGACGGTTGCCGAGCGCTGGGAGCTCTATCTGAACGGCATTGAAATCGCCAATGCGTACAGCGAACTGACCGATCCCGCTGAGCAGCGCGCCCGGTTCGGAAAATGGGGTGAACAGCGAAAAACACTTGGGAAAACCGTTTATCCCATTGACGAGGAATTTATCCGGTGTCTGGAAAAGATGCCGCCTGCCGGAGGCTGTGCGCTCGGCATTGACCGGCTGTTCATGGTGTTGATCGGCGCAGAAAGCCTCGACGATATCCTGCCGTTTCGCGACTGATCAACTCGTCTCAACCACAATCCGGCTTCCGTGGGCTTCAACGATGCGCACCGCGGTTCCCTTTTCAATGAACTCCCCGCGTGTAATCACATTGACGCGTTCATCGCCGAACAATGCACGCCCCGCCGGATGCAGATTCATTTCCGCGATTCCTTCTTTGCCGATCAGATCACTGTGGTCATGCGCCGCGGTAAAGCCTCCCTGCCTGTCTGTGCTCTGTCCGAGCACCAGCGGACGGACAACCCGTGATTTCGGCAGGTATTTTCCGGCGAAAAATCCGAGCACAACGGTACCGACCATGGCAACCGCCAGATTGCCCAGTGCATGCTGAAAGGTTGAACCTGCTCCCGAAAAGTCCGGAATAGATTTTCCCGGAAGCTTCCAGCTCATGGCATTGATCAATGAAATAAGAATAATCGCAAAGCCGCTGAGTCCAAGCACACCGAAGCCGGGCGTGATGAACACTTCCACAAAGAGCAGGGCGAATCCGATAATGAAAAACACAATATCTTCCATCCCTGCCAGCCCGGCAATGTGATGGCCGAAAAAGAAGAGCGCCAGCGCGGCGGCTCCGATAATCCCCGGCAGGCCGAAGCCCGGGGTTTTAATCTCCAGATAAATGCCGCCCAGTCCGATCATCATCAGGATCGGCGCAATGGCCGCGATGACGCGGGCGAGCTTTTCGGCGGGCGTGACTTCAAGAATTTTAACTTCGGCGTCCGGCAAACCGGCGGCGGCGAGCATGGCGGGCACATCCGCCACAGTGCCTTCGGAAAGAATCCCTTCCGCCTCGCTGGCAGTCAGGGTGAGCAGTTCGCCGGCTTTGCTGATGACATTGGTTCCGACAACATATTCGGCCTCCCGCCTCACCATGGCCTCCGCCAATGCGGGGTCATGGCCGCCCTGTTCCGCGGCAACCCGCACCATGGCGGCAACCCCGGATTTCATTTTCTCTTCGACATCTTCATTGAGGTCCTGCACCCCGCCTCCCGGCCCCATTACAATCGGTGTGGCCGCGCCGATAACACTGCCGGGCGCCATGTAGATATGCGGGGTGGACAGCGCAATGATGGCCCCTGCCGAATACGCATCGCGCTCTACAAACGTATAGACCGGGGTTTTAATTTCCCTGATAATCCCGAGAATATCGCGGGTAATGTCCACCCGCCCGCCGGGGGTATCCATCACAAAAACAATCGCATCCGCCTTTTCCTTTTCAGCTTCGGTGACGCCGCGGCGGATTACATAGAGCAACGCCGGTTCAATCTGTTCTTTAATCGGAATTTCATAGACCAGCGGTTTTTTCCAATCAGTGGAAGAAATCGGCTGTGCATTTTCAGGGCTTGGATCCGGGAGCGGTGGAAAAGGCTTCGCATTGGTGGAACAGTAACCAACGGGAATGGCGGAAATCAGGGCGGCAAGCAGAATGACAATCAGCGTATGTTGTGCTTTCATAAAGCAAACCATACTGAATCTGCAGGAAAATGAAAATAAAACTCAATGAACATGCATTCGAAGCCGAAGAGGGGTTAACGCGTTTCGGATTGCGGGATGCCTCGGTTCCACCGACAGGCTTCGTCGCCCCTGGTCAGCGGCAGTTCCCTGCCATCGTCGTGCCGTTAAGAATCAACACCTCCGCCAGTGAACGCACGGTATCCGGTCAGCCGTTTTGTCTTGAACCCCCCCCTCCGCCGAAATATAAAGACGCCGGTTTCCGGCCAAATCTGCAACGGGCGAATTTCCGTGCTGGGAAGAACAATTTTATCAGATATTGAGTAAAAAGGAGAAACAAATGACAAAATCAATTTTGATCACTGGCGCGACATCCGGGTTTGGAAAAGCCTGTGCAGAGTATTTTGCGGCGCAGGGCTGGCTGCTGATTCTGACCGGACGGCGCGTTGAGAGATTGGAGCAATTGCAAAAACAGTTAGGCGACCGCGTTCGCTGCAGTATTCCTTTGGATGTATGTGACCGGAAGCTGGTTTTTGAGAAACTCGGGTCATTGGCCGATATCGACGTATTGCTGAATAACGCCGGACTGGCTCTGGGCTTGGAGCCGTCGTGGGAAACGGATATCAACGATTGGGATACTATGGTTGATACGAATGTCAAGGGAGTGATGTACTGTACCCGAGCGGTACTTCCGCAGATGGTCAAAAACAATCGCGGGCATGTTGTCAATATCGGTTCAATCGCCGGCAGATGGCCTTATCCGGGAGGCAACGTTTATGGCAGCACCAAGGCTTTTGTTCAACAGTTCAGCCGGAATCTGCGCGCTGATTTGCTGGGAACTCAGGTGCGGGTGACTTACCTGGCCCCGGGGATGGCTGAAAGTGAATTTTCCAAGGTGAGATTTAAGGGAAATAATGAACAGGCAAGCAAGGTTTATCAGGGAACAGAGCCTTTAATTCCGCAGGATATCGCTGAAACTGTTTTCTGGGTCGTCAATCGACCGGCGCATGTCAATATCAATGCGATCGAAATTATGCCTGTGGATCAGGCCTGGGGGCCCCTTGCGGTTCACAGGGAAAAAGATTAGGGGTCCGTTCCGCGGTGTGCTGGAACGGATTGGCCGTAAAGCAATCCGACTCGGACGTTCAGATTTTGCAGATATATTCATACGGCGTGAGACGGCTGCATTTGGACGGTATGCCGACTCAACCCGGAGATTCCCTCCAATCTGCGGATGGCCGGGACGGGTGGCGCGCGGCGGAATTTCCGGCGCGGCGCTCGGTTCCGGAATTGTTTTTATGCTCCCGGTGATCGTGTTGAAACGTCTGTTTGCCGCGTTTATCATTCTTACCGGCCTGCATATTCTGGTAAAATCGTTTTGGAACCTTCCGTCGAAAGGAGCACTGCGTGCTGAAAATAAAACTCAATGAACATGCTTTCGAAGCCGAAGAGGGGGTAACGCTTTTCGGCCTGCGCGATTTGTGCAGGCCGGGAGCCGATGTCCTGATTCTGAATGGCGCCGCGATGAATGAAGACGCACCTTTGGCGGAAGGCGACGAAGTCTGCCTGATTGAGCGCGGCACAATGCCGCCGCCGGAAGAGCTGGAGGCGCTGATGGTCGCGCGCCATACGCCCGGTGTCCATGCGAAACTGAAAGCCGCGACGGTCGGCATCGCCGGACTTGGCGGGCTCGGCTCGTCTGCCGCTGTTGCGCTGGCGCGGGTCGGGATCGGACGGCTGATCATCGCCGATTTTGATGTCGTTGAGCCGAGCAACCTGAACCGCCAGCAGTATTTCGTCGATCAGATCGGACAGCTCAAGACGGAAGCGCTGGTTTCCAATCTTCGGAAAATCAATCCCTATGTCACGGTGGAGGCGCACACAGTGAAACTGACGCCGGAGAATCTTTTTCCGCTGTTTGGAACTGTCGATGTCATGATCGAGGCGTTTGACCGCGCGGATCAGAAGGCGATGCTCCTGCAGGCTTTTACGGCGCAGCGGCCGGATACACCGTTTATCGGCGCGTCGGGCATGGCCGGCTTCGGTTCCGGTGAGACCCTCGGAATCCGGAAAATGGGAAATGAAGTCTATATTGTCGGCGATCTGGAAACCGGCGCGCGGCCCGGCTGCGGCCTGATGGCCCCGCGCGTCGGTATTGCCGCCCACATGCAGGCCAATCTCGCTCTTCGCCGGATCGTCGAGGGCGGTTCTGCCGCAGGAGATGATCCCCGTATTTCCAACCGGTGAACCCTTTTGCCGGTTTTTTTTCAGAAAGGTGTAAAATTTACATTCTGGTTTTCCGCCAGCTGAACAGGCTGTGCTATATTCCGGAAAATGTCAGTTCTTATCAGAGAGGGTGTTATGAGTTTATTGAAAGCGTATTTGAGGGTATCGCTCGTCACGCGAATCGTGGCGGGTTTTTTGCTGGGAGCTGCGATCGGCGGTATTCTGTGGTATGTTTCGGTCACATACGGCATGAAGGATGAAATACAGCGCACAATGCGTTACTTTTCGCCTTTCGGCAGCGTGTTTATCAACATGTTGAAAATGATTGTCGTGCCGATTGTGTTTTTCTCCCTGGTGGGTGGTTCGGCCGCTCTGCCTTTGAGGAAACTGGGCAAGGCGGGGGGCAAAGTGCTGGGCTGGTATTTTGCCACGATGTGCGTTGCCGCCGTGCTGGGGATCACCCTGGCACGCTGGGTGAACCCGGGTTCAGGAGCATCGCTTGAGGGCTGGAAAGATCTGGTACAGCAGTTCGGCGCCCAGGTGCAAAGCGTATCGAGTTCGAGTGCGCCCCAGTCGCTGGTGGATATCCTGGAAAAATTGCTGCTCAACTTTTTCCAGAATCCGTTCAGCGCCCTGTCGCAGGGTGATTTCCTCGGTATCATTGCCTTCGCTATTCTGTTCGGGATCAGCATCCGGCTGGTGATCGAATCGACAGAGGACGTCAAGGTGCATGCTAAAATGCAGACCGTGATTGATTTTTTCGATGCCTGTATGCTGGCGATCAACAAGATCGTTGATTTTGTGATGAATTATTCACCGATCGGCGTGTTCTTCCTTTCGATGGTGATCTTTTCGGTTTACGGCCCGATCATTATTGGACCGTATGTCACGGTATTATTCGGGGTGGCCGCCGGCATTCTTGCGTTGATCTTTATTGCCTATCCGATTCTGATTGCGCTGGCGGCGCGTAAAAATCCGTACAAGGTCATTATGGCGATACGCGAGGCGATGCTGATGGCCTTTGTGACTCGTTCGAGCGCCGCCACCCTGCCGGTGTCGATCCGGGTGTCGGAAGACAACCTTAAAGTGAATCGTGAACTGGCGAGTTTCTCGCTGCCGTTAGGTGCGACAATTAATATGGACGGTGTGTGTATTCATTTGCCGATGTTTACGATTCTGGCGGCCAATATGTTCGGCATTCACCTGAGTTTCGGCGATATGGCACTGATGACGATCACCACGGTGCTGGCCGCGGTGGGCACGGGCGGTGTGCCGGGCGGCAGTCTGATGCTGCTGTTCATCATCCTGGGCACAATCGGTCTCGATCCGTCCCAGATTGCCGTGATCGTCGCGCTGGCGATCGGGATCAATCCGATTCTCGACATGTTTGAAACCATGTGCAACGTCACGGGGGATATTGTGTGTACCTATTCCGTGGCGACGCTGGAAGGCTTAGTGGACGGCGAAATCGAAGACAGGTAAGACCGAAAGAGCCCCTTTTCAAGAAAAAGGGGTTTTGATGCCGGCAGTGACGTGTTTGAATGGAGATCGCGGCGGAATGAAATCATTGAAAGAGCTGTATCGCATTGGATCGGGACCGTCGAGCAGTCATACCATGGGCCCGCGTTTTGCCGCGCTGGCTTTCCGGCGGCGCGCGTCGCAGGCGGTAAAGGTCCGTATCACGCTGTATGGCAGCCTGGCCGCCAGCGGCAGGGGGCACTTGACGGATCGGGCTGTGACGGAGCCGTTCCGGCCGACCCCGGTGGAGATCGTATGGAAGCCGGCCAATGAATTGCCGTTGCATCCGAACGGACTCACCTTCGAGGCTCTGGACAGTGCCGGCCGAGTGATGGATTATTGGACAGGGTACTCAATCGGCGGCGGTGAGCTGATGGATGAACAGGGAGCTTCCACTGGCGGGCCGGAGGTCTATCCATTTGCTTCGATGCAGGAAATTCTTGAAAAATCGGATGAAGAAGGGCTCGCGATCTGGGATTATACCACGCGGTACGAAGGACCGGAAATCCGGGAATTCCTCGGCACGATCTGGTCGGCCATGAAGGCGGCAATCGAGCGGGGGCTCGATGCCGAAGGCGTGTTGCCCGGCTCGCTGCATGTCATACGCAAAGCGTCGTCTTATCATGCCAAAGCGCTCAATATGGCCGGGTATTTCAACCAGATGGCGCTGCTGTTTTCCTATGCCCTGGCCGTCGCGGAAGAGAATGCCGGCGGCGGAGAGATTGTCACTGCGCCGACTTGCGGTTCCAGCGGAGTCCTGCCGGCGGTGCTCTATTCCCTGCAGAAACAGTTTCTTTTCTCCGACGGAAAAATTTTCCGAGCCCTGGCCACGGGCGGGCTGATCGGCAATCTGGCCAAACGCAATGCTTCTATTTCCGGCGCGGAAGTGGGTTGTCAGGGGGAAGTGGGAGTGGCCTGTGCCATGGCTGCAGGAGCTGCGGCGCAACTGCAGGGCGGCACAACCCGTCAGATTGAATATGCGGCGGAAATGGGCCTGGAGCATCATCTGGGCCTGACCTGCGATCCGATCGGCGGCTATGTTCAGATTCCCTGCATTGAACGCAATGCGATCGCCGCCGTGCGGGCGATGGATTGCGCCGCCTATGCGCTGCTTTCCGATGGCCGCCATATCGTGTCTTTCGATGAAGTCGTGAAAACCATGCTGGAAACCGGCCGCGACATCAAATCGGGTTACCGGGAAACTGCACTGGGCGGATTGGCCAGGATACACTTCCTGGGAAAGACCTGATCCTTCATCAAAGGTCGAAGGGTCCTCGGCGTGCAGAACAGAATCATTGCCGAAACCGGAACCTCCGCGTACGGCGGACATTGTGCCGCCCTGCGATTCAGCGGGAAACGGATCTCCGTATTGCCCGGACTGCCGGAAATCGGATCCGTTTTTTCTGAAGAGGTGGAAAAGTTGAATTCTGGTTTTCCAATGCTTGGGAAAACGATGCTATATTCCAGCCCTATGAAATCGATCGAAGAACAGATTCTTGAGCTGAAAAAGGAACGCGGGGCGATCATTATCGCGCACAACTACCAGGTCGATGAGGTGCAGGCGATTGCCGACTTCACCGGCGATTCACTGGAACTCAGCCGCAAGGCCGCGCAGTTGACGGAGGAGGTCATTGTCTTTTGCGGGGTCCATTTTATGGCCGAAACCGCCGCCATCCTGTCGCCGGAAAAGACGATCCTGATTCCCGATCCGCATGCCGGCTGCCCGATGGCTGATATGATTACGGCGGAAAAGGTGCGCGAGATAAAAGCCGAACATCCCGGCGCAAAGGTCGTCTGCTATGTCAACAGCTCGGCGGAAGTGAAGGCGGAGAGCGATATCTGCTGCACGTCGTCGAACGCGGTTGATGTGGTGAAATCGCTCGGGAACGTCGAAGTGATTTTTGTTCCCGACCGCAATCTCGGTGCGTTTGTCGCCGAGCGGCTCGGGAAAAAACTGATTCTCTATAACGGATTCTGCCCGACGCACGAACGCATCCGCGATGTCGATGTGCTGAAGCTGATGGAAAAACATCCGGACGCACCGGTGCTGGCCCATCCGGAATGCAGTGAACCGGTCCGCAATCTGGCCGATGAACTTCTCTCCACCGGCCAGATGTGCCGCCGCGCCAAAGAATCGACACATAAAGAATTTATTATCGCAACCGAGCTGGGGATTAACTACCGCCTGCGGACGGAAAATCCGGGCAAAAAATTCTATCCGGTCAACCCCGATCGGGCGGTTTGCCCGAACATGAAAAAAATCACACTGGAGAAGATTCTCTGGTCGCTTCAGGATATGAAGCATCGTGTCATCGTTCCGCCGGAAATTGCTGATCGGGCTGCGGGAGCCATTCAACGAATGCTGGCAGTCTGAGAGGGAGTCGCCGAACCTGAAAAAAACCGGGTACGGTTCGCCCGTTCCCGGTTTTTGATCACTCTTTCCGCTTTGGCTGTTCTGATTACTGCCGGGAGATTCTGCGGCGCAGGACGATCAGCCCGAGTCCTCCGGCGCCGAACAGCATGGCGACTGCCGGCTCGGGAACCACCGCAAAGTTGTCAAACGACCCCGTTGCGACCGAGGAGGAGCCGAGATCAGCCAGAGTGAAGCTGACGTATAATCCGTCTCCGGCCCAGCTGCCGACATTTTCCACGGTATACAGGGGGGTTACTCCGTCAGAACTGAAATAAATCAGGTCTTCTTCGTCGTCGTATCCGACGAAAAACGTCCCGCTGTCGTTCGTGGTCGCTGCCTGGTAGAGGGGATCGGCGTTGTCGTCGTTGCTGTTAACAACCGCCCAATACCGGCTTTCCCCCGAGCCAAGATCGATCGTTCCGTTGATAAACGAATAAGAATAGTCTCCGCTAACGTCTTCCAGATTGACACCCAGCACGGATTCTTCTGTGCAGCCGGATGAGTCAAAATCAATGGATAGGTCAAACCAGCCCGTCAGGATCTGATTGAGTTCAATGCCGGCTTCTATGTCACTCCCCGTCGAATTGCCGGTCGATGAGATTTGAAGCTTCTCGCCGGTTTCCGCGACGGTCATCGTCGCACCAGAGTCATTGTAGACACTCCAGCGGTTAGTATCGATGGAATTATCATTGAAATTATCCTGATCGGCAACGATACCGAATGCCAGTGACGCGCACAGCAGGACAGCGCTTAGGATTGTGAATTCTTTTTTCATAAAAACTAACCCCCTCCCTCTTTCTTTTGAGCATAAGTATTTTAAGGAAAAAGAAAGTTCCTGTCAAAGATCAATAAGAATAAAAATTGCATCAGGACACAGATTTTGATTGGATTGGAAATCCAGGTAATTTACTCGTGTTCACGAACGGAGGCTTTCCATGTGGGACTATACAGAAAAGGTGACGGAGCATTTTAAAAACCCGCGCAATGTGGGGAAAATCGAAGATGCGGACGGGGTCGGCGAAGTGGGCTCCCTGGCCTGCGGCGACGCCTTGAAACTGATGTTTAAACTCGATGCGGAAGGACGAATTAAAGAGGCCAAGTTCCAGACCTTCGGATGCGCCAGTGCCATTGCCTCCTCGTCGGCGCTGACCGAGATGATCATCGGCAAAACACTGGAAGAAGCAGAGCAGATCACCAATCAGGATATTGCCGATTATCTCGGCGGGCTTCCCAACCAGAAAGTGCACTGTTCCGTGATGGGCCGCGAAGCGCTCGAGGCGGCCATTTATAATTACCGCACCGGCAAAAAACTCGATAAAACCCTTGAAGGGGAAGTGATTTGTCACTGTTTCGGCGTGACGGACAAGGCGATTGAAAAGATCCTGCGCGAAAACGACATTCATACCGTCGAAGAGCTGACCAATGCCTGCAAGGCGGGCGGCGGTTGCGGAAACTGCCTGCCGGAGCTGAAGAAGATAGTCGATCGCTATCTGAAAAAAACGGCGGCTCCGGAGGGGAAAGCCCCGATGACGACGCTCCAGAAAATTCATCTGATTGAAGATGTAATCGACCGCGAGATCCGCCCGGCGCTTCGACAGGACGGCGGGGACCTCGAGCTGATCGACGTAGACGGGGATACCGTCAAGGTACGCTTCTGCGGAGCCTGTTCCGGATGCATCATTTCTGAAGTCACACTCAAGGATGTGGTGGAGGCGCGGCTGAAAGAAAATGTTTCCGAAGATATCCGTGTCGAGGAGGTCAGGTAATGCGCACCATTTACCTCGACAACAACGCCACGACTCAAATTGCCGATGAAGTCCGCGAAGCGATGATGCCGTTTCTGACGGATCTGTGGGGCAACCCTTCCAGTATGCACACGTTCGGCGGACAGGTTAAAAAATATGTGGAAATCGCCCGCGAGCAGGTCGCCGCGCTGATCGGGGCGAACGATCCGCAGGAAATCACCTTTACCAGCTGCGGGTCGGAAAGCAATAATCTGGCGATTCGCGGCGGGGCCGAAGCGATGGACAAACCGCCGCACATCATCACTTCCAAGGTCGAGCATGCCGCCGTTTCCGGGCCGTGTCACTATCTGGAAGATCGCGGATTCCGCCTGACCAAGCTGGATGTCGATGAAAAAGGCCGCCTGGATCTTGATGTGCTGCGGCGCGAGGTGAAAACCGGGAAAACCTTGACCTCCATCATGTGGGCCAACAATGAAACCGGAGTGATTTTCCCTGTCGGATTGATCGGCGAGATCGTCCATGAATTCGGCGGGATTTTTCATGCGGATGCGGTACAGGCTGTCGGCAAAATTCCGATGAAGGTCAGCGAACTGCCGATTGATCTGCTCTCACTTTCCGGTCATAAGATTCACGCCCCGAAGGGGATCGGCGCGCTTTACATCCGGCGCGGCACCCAGGTGAAGCCGCTGATCCTTGGCGGCCATCAAGAGCGCGGACGTCGTGCGGGAACTGAAAATGTTCCCTACATCGTCGGTCTCGGCGTGGCCTGTAATCTGGCAAAGAAAAATATGGAAGAGGAAAATACACGGGTCAAAGCCCTGCGCGACCGTTTGGAAAAAGGGATTCTCGAAACCTGTTCCGGTTCACATGTCAACGGCGACCTGACCTGCCGCCTGCCGAATACCACCAACATCAGCTTTGATTACATCGAGGGCGAAGCCATTCTGCTGATGCTGGATGATCGCGGTATCTGTGCCTCGACCGGCTCGGCCTGTGCCTCCGGTTCGCTGGAGCCGTCGCATGTTCTGCGCGCAATGCATGTGGCCGGCGTTTCCGTGCATGGTTCCATCCGCTTCAGCCTCAGCAAGTATAATACCGAAGAGGATGTCGATGCCGTGCTGACTGAACTGCCTAAAGTTGTAAAACGCTTGCGCGAACTTTCACCCTTTGTGGCTTAACCTACAGGAGTCCCGATGAACCAGGCTTTAACCCGGATTGAAATCGCCGGAGTCCGCGCCCCGCGCAGCGGGAAAGTGCGCGAAATCTATGACGTCGGAGATAAACTGCTGTTCGTGGCCAGTGACCGCATTTCCGCCTTCGACTGCGTTATGCCCAACGGTATTCCGCACAAAGGACAGGTGCTCAACATGATTTCAACGTTCTGGTTCGAGCGCACGGAAGGCATCGTTGCCAATCACATGCTCACCACGGATGTCAGCAAATACCCTGCGCCGTTCAATGAACACATGGACCCGCTCGCCGGTCGTTCCATGCTCGTCAAAAAAACGCAGGTACTGCCGATTGAATGCATTGTGCGCGGGTATCTGATCGGCTCCGGTTGGAAAGAGTATCAGAAGAGCGGCACTATCGGCGGCATGCCGCTGCGCCCCGGCTATGAAATGGCCGGCAAACTCGACGAGCCGATCTTTACGCCATCCACCAAGGCGGAGCAGGGGCTTCACGACGAAAACATCAGCTTCGAGCGCATGAAAGAAATCATCGGCGAAGAAAAGGCCGAAAAGCTGAAAGACATCAGCCTGAAGCTCTATCAGCAGGCTGCCGGGTACGCGTTGACAAAAGGCATCATCATTGCGGACACCAAATTTGAATTCGGTGAACTCGACGGCGAAATCATTCTGATCGACGAAGCACTGACCCCGGACAGTTCGCGCTTCTGGCCTGCCGACAGCTATCAGGTCGGTTCTTCTCCAATGTCGTTCGATAAGCAGTTTGTGCGCGATTATCTCGAAACACTCGATTGGGATAAAACTCCGCCCGCACCCGCATTGCCCGAAGAAATTATCAGAAAATCTCAAGCGAAGTATCTGGAAGCGTACGAACGGCTGACTGGAAAGACGCTCTGAATATTCTAATATTTGGAACCTTTTGATGTAAGGTGTCGGATTTGTTTCGTGTTTCACGATTCGGATTTCGTATTTTCTCCTCATGAGAGCTTTGCTCGCACAGTTCCTCGATTATATCTCCCTCGAAAAAGGGCTGAGTCCCAACACGCGCGCGGCATATGCTGACGACATCAGCCGCTTCCTCGACTGGCTCGCCGAAGCGGAGGTTCATTCCATCAATGACGTGACCCGCAGACAGATTCTCGATCATCTGATGTCGGAAAAGGCCCGCGGGCTGGGTGCCAATTCCCTCTCGCGGCACCTTGTTTCACTCAAAGTGTTTTTTCGCTACCTTGCGCAGGAGGGGCTGCTCAGCATCAATGTCGCCGAGACAATGGAGTCGCCCAAAGTCTGGAAGATGCTTCCGAGCGTTCTGACGCCGAAAGAAATTGACCGTTTATTTTCCGCGCCGGACATCAAAACGCCGCTTGGGATCCGCAACCGCGCCATCCTCGAACTCTTTTATGCTTCCGGTCTGCGTGTTTCTGAATTGGCCGGACTTCAACTGTCCGATCTGCATTTTGATGAGCGCTTTCTGCGCTGCGTCGGGAAAGGGCGCAAAGAGCGTGTGGTGCCGGTCGGCGGAGCAGCGATCCAATGGGTGAAGCGGTACATCAGCGAGGTGCGTCCGCGGCTCACGCCCGGCCCGCAGGAGCAGACTGTTTTTTTAAGCAGGCGGAATCAGCCGCTGTCGCGCAAGACGGTGTGGGATATGATTAAAAAGTGCGCGCGCAGCGCGGGAATTACCAAGACGATTTATCCGCATACCCTGCGGCACTCCTTTGCCAGCCATTTACTGGCCAACGGCGCTGAACTGCGCATCATTCAGGAAATGCTCGGCCACGCGGATATCGCCACCACGCAGATTTACACGCACGTCGACCCCGACCGTCTGAAAGGCGTCCACCACCGGTTCCATCCTCGCGCCTGACCGGCGGAGTTAAACCTGCCGGGATTCAGCAGGTTGGAGAGGTGAAGGTTCAATCGTCTTCCATCAGCTCGTTGATTTCGTCCCAGGCTTCGGGTTCATCACGGCGCAGGCGCTGCAGCAGGCGGTAGTGATACACCAGCAGACTGAGATGCTGTTCGGTCAGCCCATTCTGTTCTTTTACAAGGTTGCGGATGAACTCGAGAAGTCCGGCGCGGGTCATGGTCAAAAAGCCGGGCGCATCGACGAGCAGGATCGGCTGATAGTTCATGGCTTGCAGACGCTGGAAGGTTTCATCGATCCGGCTCTGGTCGGCATCCTCCGGCAGGGATTCAATCTCTTTACAGATTTGGTCCGTATAGTCCGCTGTCAGTGCATTCATGATGGATTCTCCATTAACTGTTTTTTAATCGCGGCGGCAATAAATTCCCTGAAGAGCGGGTGGGGCAGGACCGGCTGGCTTTTGAGTTCCGGATGGGCCTGTGTGGCGACGAACCACGGATGATCGGGCAGTTCGATCATTTCGATCACGCCGATATCCGGGTTGATTCCGGAAATGATGAGTCCGTTTTTCTCAAATTGTTCGCGATAATGGTTATTCACTTCGTAGCGGTGGCGGTGGCGTTCGGAAATTTTTTCTTGGTCGTAGGCTTTAAACGCCTTGGTGTTTTTTTCCAGGACGCAGGGGTAGGCGCCCAGACGCATCGTGCCGCCTTTCTCGGTGACGTTACGCTGTTCTTCAAGCAGACAAACGACGGGATGTTCGGTTTTCACGCCGCGTTCGGCATCGAATTCGGTGCTGTGCGCATGGGTCAGACCGCAGACGTTGCGGGCGAATTCGATGACGGCGCACTGCAGACCGAGGCAGATGCCGAGGAATGGAGTATTGTTTTCACGCGCATACTGAGCCGCGCGGATTTTACCTTCCATGCCGCGCAAGCCGAAGCCGCCGGGAATCAGGAGACCGGAAACGGTTTTGAGGATAGCGGGGTTTGTTTCAATATCTTCCGCGGCGATTTTTACAATGTCTACTTTGTATTCGGCGGCATAGCCGCCGTGATAAAGGGCTTCATAAATTGATTTGTAGGCATCCTGCAGTTCGGAGTATTTGCCGACAACGCCGATACGGACGGTACCTTTCGGGTTTCTGATGACGGAAATGAGTTTCTGCCAGTCTTTGAGCGGCCTGGAGGGCCTGACGATCCGGAAATGATTAAGAATCTGTTCGTCAACACCTTGTTCGGCGAGCACCAGCGGAATTTCGTAGATAGAGGTTTCAACATCTTTTTCGACGATGACACATTCTCTGGGCACGTTGCAGAACATGGCCAGTTTATCGAGGTGTTCCCCGGTCAGGTTGACTTCGGTGCGGCAGACGAGGATCTGCGGGAGGATGCCGATCTCACGCAGTTTGGCGACACTTTGCTGGGTCGGTTTGGTTTTCACTTCTTTGGCCGCTTTGATGTACGGGACGTAGGTCAGGTGGATGTACATGGAGTTGTCGCGGCCCACATCCGCACCGAGCTGGCGCAAGGCTTCGAGAAAGATCAGGCCTTCGATGTCGCCGACGGTTCCGCCGAGTTCGATGAGAATCACGTCCGGACTCTCATCTTCGAGTCGGCGGATTTTTTCTTTAATCTCGTTGGAGATGTGCGGGATCATCTGCACGGTACCGCCGAGGTAGTCGCCCCTGCGTTCTTTTTGCAGAACGTCCCAGTAGATGCGTCCGGCGGTAATGTTGCTTTTCTGGGAGGTCGGCTGGCCGGTATAGCGTTCGTAGTGGCCGAGATCGAGATCGGTTTCGGCGCCGTCGTCGGTGACGTAAACCTCACCGTGCTGGTAGGGGCTCATGGTCCCCGGATCAATATTGAGATAGGGATCCAGTTTCACCATGCGGATGGAAAGTCCGCGGTTGATGAGAAGTCGTCCGATAGAGGCCGCCGTGATGCCTTTGCCGAGAGAAGATACAACGCCGCCGGTTACGATAAGATATTTGGCCATTTTAAGTCCCATAGTCCCTGTGAGTTGATTGCCCCTGCTATGGGAAGGCACTGTAAAGCCGTTGCAGAAGGTTGTCCAAGGAATAGTTCCCAGGGTTTGGAAAAAAGTTTCCAGACCCTGGAATCCGGTATTTTCAGGCGGTTTTCAGACCCAAAAACGGCCCCCGCGCTTGCGGAGGCCGTTGCCGGATCCGGAAGGTGCGAAACACCTGTCGGATCGATCCGTTAGTCGTCTGTCGGCTCGAAGTATTCTTTGGCGGCGCCGCACTCGGGACAAACCCAGTCGTCGGGAAGGTCTTCGAAAGCTGTTCCGGCCGGATATCCGTTGTCGGGATCGCCGACTGCCGGATCATAAATATAACCACAGGGTACACATGCGTATTTTTTCATTGGATTCCTCCTTTGAGTTGAACTCTACATTATTTTGCCAAGATTTTCCATGAAAGTCATTCGGTGTTTCGCGTCTTCTTCCGCCTGCTTGAAAAGCTCCTCCGCTTCATTCGGAGCGGTCTTCAACAGAGTGGCGTAGCGACGTTCGCTGCGGATGAACTCCTGGAAATTTCCTGTCGGCGGCTTGGTTTCCCATATAAAGCGTTTGCCTTCTTCGGCCGCCGGGTTGTAGCGGTAGAGCGGCCAGTAACCGCACTCGACAGCCCGTTTTTCTTCAGTCTGAGTCTTCATCATGTTGATGCCGTGCGCAATGCATGGAGCGTAGGCGATGACGATGGACGGACCGTTGTAGGCGGCCGCTTCCATCAGCGCTTTCTGCGTCTGCATGCGGTTGGCCCCCATGGAGATCGAAGCGACGTACACATAACCGTAGCTCATGCACATGAAGCCGAGGTTCTTTTTGCCCGTCCGTTTTCCGGCTGCGGCAAACTGTGCGACAGCCCCGATCGGTGTTGATTTAGACATCTGACCGCCGGTATTTGAATACACTTCGGTATCAAGCACCAGAATGTTGACATTCTTGCCGGAGGCGACTACGTGATCGAGTCCGCCGTACCCGATGTCATAGGCCCAGCCGTCACCGCCGAAGATCCAGACGCTTTTGTCGACGAAGTAATCTGAAAGTTCGTTGATTTTACTCAGAACTTCTTTCAGCTCACCCGAAGCCGCTTCGAGGGCTCCCGGCAGCAGCATTTTTACCGCATTCTGTGTAATGACTGCGGCGTCGTTGGGTGTGTTGCCTTCTTCCAGCGCTTTGGTCATCGCTGCCGTCAAGTCCTTGTCGGCACCCAGCTCAGCGGCTTTTGCACTCAGGTCGCGCAGTCTCTGGCGGTTGTTGTCCACTGCCAGGCGCATCCCGAGGCCGTATTCCGCATTGTCTTCGAACAGGGAGTTGGCCCATGAGGGTCCGCGACCGTCTTTGCTCTTAGTATAAGGAATGGCCGGGAAGGTCCCGCCGTAAATAGAGGAGCAGCCCGTTGCGTTGGCGACCACCATGTGCTCGCCGCAGATCTGGGTGACCAGTTTCACATACGGAGTTTCGCCGCAACCGGCGCAGGCGCCCGAAAACTCAAACAGCGGTTTTTTAAACTGCATCCCTTTGAGGGTGGCTTCGGCCGCGCCGTCAAGAACGTTGTCCGGCAGAGCGTCGAAGAATTCGGCGTTGGTGCGTTCGCCGGCTTCGCGTTCGCTTTCAAGCGTTTTGAATTCCAGCGCTTTGGTTTTGGCCGGGCAGGTTTCCACACAGACGCCGCAGCCGGTACAGTCTTCAATGTACACCTGAATTTTGTATTGCAGGTCACGATCGTTTTTGGTGGTTGATTTCAATGTGGAGAAGGTCTCCGGCTTCTTCTCAAGATCCTTCGGATCCATCTGTTTGGCGCGGATGACGGCATGCGGACAGGCCATCACACACTGGTTGCACTGAATACAGTTTTCACGGTTCCAGTGCGGAACGCGCGGAGCAATTCCGCGTTTTTCCAGTGCGCTGGTGCCGGTCGGCAGAATGCCGTCAAAGGTCATTTTAGAGACCGGAACGCTGTCGCCTTTCAGAAGGAGAACCGGTTCCATCACATCCTTGGCAAAGCAGCCGGGAGCCTCATTGATCAGCACCAGCGGTTCGAATGATTTCGTGATTTCCGCCGGGACCTTGACTTCTTCGAGTGCTTCGCAGGATTTATCCACCGCCGCGCAGTTCATCGTGATGATGTCTTCACCCTTTTTGGCGTAGGTTTTCCTGATGGCTTTTTTGATCAGCTCGATGGCCTGCTCTTCCGGCAGTACACCGGAGAGTTTAAAGAACGCGGTCATCATTACCGTATTAATCCGGTTGCCGAGGCCGGCATCCATTGCAATCTTCAGCGCGTTAATGTTGTAGAACTTAATCTTGCGCTCAATGATGATTTCCTGCATGTCACGACTTAGATGGTCGAACACTTCCTCTGTCGGGATTTCCGAGTTCAGCAGGAACGTCCCCCCCTCCTTGATGCAGCTAAGCATGTCGTAGCGGCCGATGTAGGCCGGATTATGGCAGGCCACAAAGTTGGCGCGCTGAATCTGGTAGGGATAATTCACGGAACTTTTACCGAAGCGCAGGTGCGAGACGGTAATCCCGTAGGATTTCTTCGAGTCGTACACGAAATAACCCTGGGCGTTCATGTCGGTGTTGTCGCCGATGATCTTAATGGAGTTCTTGTTTGCACCGACTGTACCATCAGAGCCGAGACCCCAGAACATGCAGTTAACGACATCATCAGCTTCAATGTTAAGCTCTTTGCCGATGGTCAGCGACTTGTTGGTCACATCGTCGTTGATTCCGACGGTAAAACCGTGGAAAGCTTCGGCATCGAGATGATCATAAACCGCTTTGACCATGGCCGGAGTGAATTCCTTGGAGGAAAGACCGTAGCGGCCGCCGATGATTTTGATGTTTTTGCCCTCGAGGGCGGTCATCACGTCCATGAAGAGCGGTTCGCCGAGCGCACCGGGCTCTTTTGTGCGGTCCAGGACAGCAACTTTCTTGACCGTTTCCGGCAGGCAGCCGACGAGGGCTTTTGCCGAGAAAGGACGGTAGAGACGAACTTTGATCAGGCCGAGTTTTTCCCCCTGGGTGTTGAGTCTTGCAATGGTCTGCTCAATCGTGTCGCAAGATGAACCCATTGCAATAATTACTTTTTCTGCATCCGGTGCGCCGACGTAATCGAAGAGATGATACTGGCGACCGATCTTTGCAGCAATCTTGTCCATATATTCCTGCACGATTTCCGGCAGGGCTTCATAATATTTGTTCACCGTTTCACGGCCCTGGAAGTAGACGTCCGGATTCTGGGCGGCAACTTTCAGTGTCGGAGTTTCGGGGCGAAGACCGCGTTTGCGGAAGCGTTCAACATATTCGGGTTCAAGGAGTTCTTTAATCGTGTCGTAGCTGACTTCTTCTACCTTCTGAATTTCATGTGACGTGCGGAACCCATCGAAGAAATTCAAAAACGGAACCTGACCTTTCAGCGTGGCCAGATGACTGACGATTGCCAGATCCATCGTTTCCTGAATGCTGCTGGCAGACATCATCGCAAAACCGGTGTTGCGCACGCTCATTACGTCGGAGTGATCGCCGAAGATAGAGAGCGACTGCGCCGCCAGCGAGCGGGCGGAGACGTGAAAAACGGTCGGGAGCATTTCGCCCGCGATCTTATGCATATTAGGAATCATCAGGAGCAGGCCCTGAGATGCCGTGAACGTGGTCGTCAGCGAACCGGCACTTAGTGAGCCGTGCACTGCGCCGGCGGCACCGGCCTCAGACTGCATTTCAGTCACGCTGACCACGGAACCGAAAATGTTTTTGCGACCCTGGGCAGCCCAGCTGTCGGCATATTCACCCATATTGGATGAAGGAGTAATCGGATAAATCGCCGCAATTTCACTGAATGCATACGCTACGTGCGCTGCTGCGGTGTTCCCATCAATAGTCACCATTTTTTTGCTCATGCTTGTGTTTCCTCCTGAGGATTTGCACTGTTTCTGTTAAATTTTATAAAAATCACTGTCTCCAGTGTTTTCTGCTGCTCTTTTTACACGTTTTACACGCTAAATTCTGAAAAACCGCCTTCTCTGAAAAAGAAAATTTGTGCGTTTATTGCGTAGAATCGTTAGAATCTCAAAAAACGTGTCGAAACAGAAGTCTTTTTTGCCGTTAAACCTGTAAAAAAACCTATTTATATTGGGTCTAAGGAACCTTTTACAGAGCTTGCAAATCAGTGTGCTGTCAACCCGCGTGGCGAAAACAGAGTGTCGAAGGTGAAGAGCTTGGCGCCAGAGCGGACCGATCAGTCTATCATGTCAAAAATTCGTTTGGCGCATTCAGCCTTGGTGAGGGGGCCCCATCGTTCAACTGTTTTTAAATCGATCCAGGTAAAGATTCCGTTTTCAGCACCGAGAGTGGCCGGAGTATTCAGAACGATGCCGTCCAGATTTTTTGAAACCAGTTTTTCGCGCGCGCGGACTTCTCCGTCGTGCGTCTGGAGCGCAAAGCCGACCGCTTTCTGATCTGTCCGTTTACAGGCGCAGAGTGTCGCGGCGATATCGGGCGTCGGCTGGAGTTCAATCGAGAGGTTCTTTTCAGCCTTTGGAAGTTTTTCGGTCGATTTTTTCAACGGTTGAAAATCGGCGACGGCGGCGGCGAAAATAATGAGATCTGCGGCGGGAAACCTGTCCCGTGCGGCGGCCAGCATTTCTTCAGCTCCCGTGACGCGACAGACGGGTCTTTCAAGATTCGGGAGATGGGGTTCAGGAACAGGACCCGAAATGAAGGTGACATCCGCCCCGCGGTCGAGCGCCTCTTCGGCGATCGCTTTCCCCATTTTACCGGAGCTGGCGTTGCCGATGAAACGGACCGGATCGAAATATTCATGAGTCGGTCCGGAGAGAATGAGAACCTTTTTCATGCGAGAGCTTTATTGATCACGTCGAGAATCTCCGCAGGTTCCGCCATGCGCCCTGTACCTTCGGTGCCGCAGGCCAGAAGACCGCTTCCGGGACCGATGCGCCGCCAGCCCTGCTTTTCCAGGGTTTGGATGTTCTTCTGCACGACGGGATTATCCCACATCTGCGTGTTCATGGCCGGACAGAAAAATTTGACACATTTTCTGCTGAGCGAAAGGGCCCCGGCGCTGACAATGTCGTCGCCGAAGCCGGCGGCCAGCTTGCCGATGATATCGGCTGTGGCCGGCAGAACGGCAAAGAGATCGGCTTCGGTGGCGGGGTAAAGGTGCGGATAAAGCTGTCCTTTATCCGATGCCGGATGTTCGGGGAAAAGTTCTGTACGCACTTCTTTCAGGGACAGTGCCGCGAAGGTCAGGGGAGTGACAAACCGGCAGGCGGCAGGAGTCATTGCCACCTGCACGTCGTGACCGGCTTGCTTCAGTGCACTGACAACGCTGGCGGTCTTATACGCTGCAATTCCCCCGGTGACTCCTATAAGGACTCGTTTCATGAAATATAAAATCCTGCAAATCCAAAGTTCATCCTGCCCCGTTTTCCTTAGACGTCCATCAATTCTTTTTCTTTTGCTGCGAGCAGTGCATCCATCTTCTGGATGTATTTATCAGTCAGTTTCTGAATCTCATCAAGACCCTCATCCCGATCATCTTCAGTGATTTTCCCGTTTTTCTGCAGGGCCTTGAGCTGCTCATTGGATTCCCGGCGAACGTTGCGTATCGCAACGCGTTGTTCTTCCGTGGTACGGCCGGCAACTTTCGTCAGATCTTTGCGGCGCTCTTCGCTGAGTTCCGGGATGGGTACGCGAATGAGGCGTCCGTCATTGAGCGGCGTGATGCCGATGTTGGCAGCGATAATGGCTTTTTCGATGGCTCCGAGTGATGACGGATCGAATGGACTGATGGTGATCAGCCGGGGTTCCGGGGTCGAAATGTTGCTGATGTCCCGCAGACGACTGACGGTACCGTAGTAGTCGACAGGAATGTTTTCCACCAGACTCGGACTGGCTTTACCGGTGCGCAGTCCGCTCAGTTCCTGATGGAGAAATTCGACCGCCTTTTCCATTTTTTCTTCGGCGGCGAGTAATATTTCTTCAGTTGATTCCATGATTCTTCTCCTTATAGCACTTAATGACTGACCAGAGTTCCGACGTTTTCTCCGCGGAACACCCGCAGCATTTCGTCTTTCTTGAAAAAATTAAATACCACAATTGGAATATCATTTTCCATACAGAGCGAGAAGGCCGCGGCATCCATGATCTTGAGCTGTTTGCGCAGCGCTTCAGAACAGGAGATCTTCTCATAACGGATGGCGGTCCGGTCTTCCAAGGGGTCGGCGGTATAAATTCCATCGACTTTAGTGGCTTTCATCAGTACATCCGCTCCGATCTCGGAAGCGCGCAGGGCGGCGGCGCTGTCGGTGGTGAAGTAGGGATTGCCGGTGCCTGCGCCGAAGATGACAACCCGGCCTTTTTCGAGGTGGCGCATTGCTTTGCGGCGGATGAACGGCTCGGCAACGGCAGGCATGTTGATTGCCGTCATGACCCGTGTCTGAATATTGACATTTTCAAGAGCGGATTGCAGGGCGAGGGCATTAATGACTGTGGCGAGCATCCCCATATGATCTCCGGTGGTGCGATCGGTTCCGTTCTGTTCTCCGGCCAGGCCGCGGAAAATATTGCCGCCGCCGACGACCACGGCAATTTCGGCCCCTTCGTCAATCAGTTGTCTGAACTGCTGCCCGATGGCGGCGAGAACCTCCGGATCAATACTGAGTCCTTTTGCTTTGTTTTGCAGTGCTTCGCCGCTGAGTTTGAGCAAGATACGTTTGTATTTCATTAAATTCCTCTCGAATGCTTCGGCAGACTGTAAAAAATCCCCGGCGAAGTGTAAATTTCCAAACCGTGTAAAAATCACGTTGCATTCTTTCACGGTTGCCGAGTCAAATGCAATTACAGGCCGGCGGCTGAATTCAGTGCCGCCCGCTGAAACGGTCACGGCTGTTTTTGAGCCCGGGTTATCAGGCATCATATCCGCCGCCGAACTGCGGATTGATTACCGGCGGGATGCTCTTGTCTGCCGGTGTTTATCATCCCTGGCAGTGACGTTATGCCGTTCTGGTTTGAACTGGAGGTCGGGCGCGATATGTATCGGACGAAGAAACCCAGTTCTTGAGCTGATGTTCTTCTGTTTCCGGCATAATCATTTGACAAAGCAAAGCTCATCGCCTAAGTTTTCCGCCTTTGTAAAAATTTTACCCGCTTAAGGGGGTGTTAAAAATATGGCCAGTACAACTTGTGAAGTGAAACTCCGTCGCGGTGAACCTGTAGAAAAGGGTCTCCGCCGTCTGAAGAAACTGCTTGACCGCGAGGGGATTCTGAAAGAGATGCGCGGACGGCGGCACTTTGAGAAGCCGGGCGACAAACGCCGCAAGAAACAGGCTCGTGCCCGCTCCCGTGCAGCGCGCGACCGCCGCGAAGCATCTGATTAATTGAATTGAAAACGAGGTTTATAAACCATGCCGAATATTAAAAGTGCCAAGAAAAGAATGCGCTCTTCCGAAAAGCAGCGTGTCGGCAACATGGCGGTCAAAACGAAAGTGAAAACCGCCCGCCGCAAAACGCGGGAAGCATTGGCTGCAGGTTCTGCCGAAGCCACGGTTGAGGCCGTGCGCAACTACAGCTCAACGCTCGATAAAGCCGTCAAACGCGGAGTGATCAAAAAGAACACGGCCATCCGCCGCAAAAAACGGGCCAACGAAGCTCTGCGTAAGCTGGCCGAATAGTTTTTCCAATCCCTTGGAAAAAACAGAAAAGCCATCCTTTACCGGATGGCTTTTTTAATTCGCGACACAGCTCTTTTTTATGTTTTACCATGCCGTCACGGTCATACTGACCACTTTGCGGGCGAGATCATCCGCAGCCTCCGGCAGCCCCCCAAGCTTGGCTGTCGTCAGATCACTGGCATAGGGAAACTCGGAGTCTCCGACCACCGAGGGGACTTCGAGAATCACATCGCCGGTGGCTGCATCCGACAGAACCGCTTTGGCGGATATAACAATACGATACTCCCGGGCCAGATCGCCCTCTACGGTGTCATAGGCCAGCGGAGTCAGTCTGTATCCGGTTAAAATGACCTTCAGCACAGCATCTGCTTCTCCCGGAGATCGGACGGCCAGGCGCCCGTCCATCTGCAGTTCAGCACGCAGTGACTTCATCACCTGCACTTCAATCGACGGTTCATCGGACTGGTTGATAATGGACAGACTGACGGTTTGAATCGCTTCGGGAAGCGAACTGCCGACCCGGTACCCCGCACAGCCGGGCAGAATAAAAACCAGCCCGGCTGTCAAAAGAGATTTTATGAATTTCATGGCGACACCTTAGAAGAGCGGCCTGTTTACGGTCAAGACGCGAAAAACAAAACCGTCTTAACTTGATTCCTGCTCTTCCTCTGACTACTTTGAGCACCTGTTCAATTTTCCCAGGGAGTTTCCATGAAAAAAGTATTGATTCCGACTAAACTGGATCCCGTTGCCAAAAATCTGCTCGAAGCCAACGGGAATTATACCGTCGTGCAGGACGACAAAACCGACATTGCCACCCTGGCTTCCCAAAATCCTGACGCGTATGCATTGATTGTCCGCAGCGAGAAAGTCACCGCAGCGGTCATCGACGCGATCCCCTCCCTCAAAGTTGTTGTCCGGGCAGGGGCCGGCTACAATACCATCGACATTAAATATGCCCGGCAGAAAAAAATCGACGTCATGAACACGCCCGGCGCCAATGCCAATGCAGTCGCCGAGGAGGTGATCGCCCTCATGCTTGCCGATGCCCGCCATCTGATCCCCGCCGACGCATCCACCCGCGCCGGCAAGTGGGAAAAGAAAAAATTCATGGGCAAAGAGCTGACCGGCAAGACCGTCGGCATCGTCGGCCTCGGCGCGATAGGCCGTCTTGTCGCCAAACGGCTCAGTGGGTTTGAATGCCGCATCGTCGGGTTCGATCCGGTGCTCTCCGAAGAAGCGGCCGCCCGGATGGGCGTGAAACTCGTCAGTCTCGCCGATCTCTTCGAGCAAAGCGACTATGTTTCTCTCCACATCCCGGAAAATGAGCACACGAAAGGGCTCATCAACAGAGATCTGCTCGGACTCATGAAAAAAGGCGCTACCCTTGTTAACTGCGCCCGGGCCGGCATCCTGAATGAGAACGACCTGCGCGCCGTCAAACCGGAAAAAGGGCTGCGTTTTTTGAATGATGTCTACCCCAAAGATGTGGAAGGCGAAAAAACAGTCGCCGACATTGCCGACATCATGGTCCCGCATCTCGGCGCATCCACCCAGGAAGCCAATTTCAACGCCGCCAAACGGGCGGCGGAGCAGATCATCGATTTCGACGAAAAAGGGGTCACCTCCTACATCGTCAACCGCGACATTCCGGAAGGTCTCGACGAAGCGTACGCGGATCTGGCCTATACCATTACGACTCTGACACGTGCGATGATCGGTACCGACACCAAACTCAACAGTATCGAAGCCAGCTTTTACGGAGAACTTCAGCAGTTCAGCAACTGGCTTGCCGTGCCGGTCGTCTGCGCTCTCAGCGAAGAGTTTGACCGTTCCATGGACGAAAAAGCCGCCATCGCCTATCTCGGGGACATGGGGATTGAATATACCAGTCGCAAGACTGATGAGAGTAAAGGCTACGGGAATTCGATCACCATTGACCTGATGGCCAACATCGATAAAGACAACCTGCGCCGCATCAGCGTGCGCGGGACCGTCGCCGAAGGCGTGCTGATGATCTCCCGGATCGGTCACTTTGACAAGCTCTACTTCGAACCCAAGGGACACATTGCTCTCTTCACCTACAACGACCGTCCAGGCGTACTCAGCGAAATTGCCGGCGCCATGGCCAAAGCCGGCATCAATATCGACGACGTCCGCAACCCGCACGACCAAAGCGGTAAGCGTTCCATCGCGATCCTCAAGGTCAGCCGGCCGGTTCCGGAAGAAGTGCTTTCAAAAATCGCTGAAAAAATCGAAGCGCTCAGTTTCTGTTCAGTCAGCTTCTGACGGCAGGCCCGTTCGCCGGCTGAACGGACACGTTCTCCGTCGGCAGCGGGCCGCAGGGCGGAGAGAATCAACGCGTTTCCTCGGGTCGTTGCGGTTTCGTTGCGGTGTACATCCCGGTTGGTACATTCGTGGCTGAGCGTAATATGAAGGCTTGGCACACGCTGTATGAGTCGATCCTGCAAACCCCCGTTTTCAGGCGACGGCCATATTTGGATCCCGCCGGGCCGGGTACAGATTTTCTAAACGCAGCGTGTGCCATGCCGTGGACCGCAAAACCTGTTCAAGTGCCTCGAACAGGTGTGCACTGACCGGGCATAAAGAGGCGGGGAGACAAGAAGCCGCTTTCCCCGCAGCGCTCAGGACGGCATTGAGCGGATCGCCCTCGATTCCTTTGAGCCGCAGCGATCCGTTCGATGTTCGCGTTTCAGAGGTCCGATTCCCGGCTCGATGGCCGCCCGACGTTTCATCTGTCGCCGGGGGCTGCGCTCCATTGCTTCACAGTCGTGAAGCCTCGCTCGTCTCCGGCTCGGGTCATAAATAGATTTTTGCAAGGTTTTGAGTCCGTCTCGACTTCTTCCCGTACATTCTGTGATCCGGTCTGAAATCATTCACTCAAAGAACTTTTGCAGAACCGACCCGTTATTTTCAATGATCGGAAAAAAAGTTTTGTTGGTTTGCAGTTCATGATTTAATCCCGGTTCATATAACTGATTTGAAGGGATCCAATCATGAGTAAAATTGAACGGGCGCTGCTGAGCGTTTCAGATAAAACCGGGATTGTTGACTTTGCCAAGGCACTGACGGAGCGCGGCGTGGAATTGCTTTCCACCGGCGGAACCGCCAACGCTCTGCGCGACGCGGGAATTCCCGTCAAAGACGTTTCCGAATTCACCGGGTTTCCGGAAATGCTCGGCGGCCGCGTCAAAACACTGACTCCGCAGATCCATGCCGGACTGCTTCACTTGCGAGACAGCGAAGAGCACACGAACACAATGAAAAAACACGGGCTGAAGCCGATCGATCTCGTTTGTGTTACCCTTTATCCTTTCGAAGCCACTGTTGCCAACCCGGAGGTTACGCTGGCCGAAGCCATCGAGCAGATCGACATCGGCGGTCCGGCCATGATCCGCTCCGCCGCCAAAAACATGAAATTTGTCACGGTGATCACCGAGCCGGCCGACTATTCCCGCGTACTTGAGTCAATGGATGTTAACGGAGGGGACACGACGGAAGAACTCCGCTTTGAACTCGGTCAAAAAGTGTTCGCCCGCGTCGCGGAATACAACGCCGCCATCGCCGGTTATCTTGCGGAACAGATGCCCTCCGCCGCACCGCGCCCGTTCGTAAAAACCGCATCCAAGGGCGTCGAACTGCGCTACGGCGAAAACTCGCATCAGAGAGCGTGGCTCTATACCGACGCAACGGTAACAGAAGCCTGCATTGCCCACACCGACGTGCTGCACGGCAAGGAAATGAGCTACAATAACTACGTCGACGGCGAAGGTGCGCTCGAAGCGGTAAAAGAACTCACCGGCAAGCCCGGCGTCGCCGTCATCAAACACACCAACCCGTGCGGCTATGCCACCGGCACAACGCTGGCGGAAGCCTTCGAGGCCGCCTGGAGCGGCGATCCGGTTTCCGCCTTCGGCAGCGTGATTGCCGTCACTGAAAAAATCGATCTGGCGACTGCTGAATGTCTGAAAGGCCGTTTCATTGAAGCGCTGATCGCGCCGGACTTCGATGCCGACGCGCTCGAACTGCTGAAGACCAGGAGCAAAAACATCCGCTTGCTCAAACTGCGCGCACCGCTGTCCAAACCCGCACCGCGCAAAATGGTCAAAGACATTAACGGCGGAATCCTTGTGCAGGATGTCGACACCGAATTGATCACGGAATGGAAAGACGTCACCCAAACCGCATTCGACCCATCCAAACGGGCGCTGGCCGAATTCGGTATTGCCGCCGCCAAACACACCAAATCCAACGCCATTATGATTGTGCAGGAGTATAAACCAGGACAGTTCCGCGTACTCGGCATGGGCGCAGGGCAGCCCAACCGCGTCGATTCCCTGCGCAAACTGGCTGTTCCGAAAGCGGTTGAAAATCTCAAACTTCAGAATCCGGGAATCACCGAAGAAAAAATCGCAAAAACGATCGGCGACTGTATTTTTGTTTCCGAAGCGTTCTTTCCGTTCGCCGACAGCATCGACGAAGCACACGCCGCCGGCGCGCGCTTCATCGTCCAACCCGGCGGTTCCATTCGCGACAATGAAGTCATCGCCGCCTGCGATAAATACGGCATCGCCATGGCCTTCACAGGAATGAGGCATTTTAAACATTAAAACCGTATGGAGTGCGGCAGCTTGCCTGCATCATCCGAAAGATCAGGAGATAAAAATGGATCAAACATGGTTTAAACTGCAGAACGGCAGTGATGTGCGCGGAGTCGCACTGGACGGGGTTGTGGACGAACCGGTTACCTTGACGCCTGAAATTGTCCGCCCGATCGGATTCGCCTTTGCGCAGTGGCTCTCAGAGAAGAAAGGGATCCCTGTGTCTGAACTGAACGTTGCGGTCGGCCACGATTCGCGTCTTTCAGCGGACAGGATCAAAACCGCGGTTTTCCAGGGGTTGGAAAAGGCAGGTTGCACAAAACTTGCCGACAGCGGGCTCTCTTCAACCCCGGCAATGTTCATGGCCACCGTGTTCGAAAATTATGCGTTCGACGGTTCGATCATGCTGACGGCAAGCCACCTGCCGTTTAACCGCAATGGGCTCAAATTCTTTACCCGTGACGGTGGACTCGAAAAACAGGACATTAAAAAGATTCTGACGATTGCAACAGAAACCGGCAGGTTCGATGCGCCGCCCGTTTCCAATGTCCGGAGAATCAACCTGATGGACGACTATGCCGCGTCGCTGGTTGCCGCTGTTCGCAAAGGCGCGGGTCAGGGCGACACGCCGCTGGCCGGGCTCAAAATCATCGTCGATGCCGGCAACGGTGCCGGCGGCTATTTTGTCGGCAACGTTCTCCAGCCGTTAGGTGCCGATACGACCGGCAGCCAGTTCCTTGAGCCGGACGGCCGCTTCCCGAACCACATTCCCAATCCGGAAAACAAGGAGGCGATGGATGCCATCATTACTGCCGTTCAAAACAACAAAGCGGATCTTGGCATTATTTTTGACACCGATGTGGACCGCGCCGGCGCGGTCGATCAGAACGGCAGGCCGATCAACCGCAACCGCTTTATCGCGCTGATGGCCTCCATTGTTCTTGAAGAACATCCCGGCAGTGTGATTGTGACCGACTCGGTGACTTCAACCGGCCTGAAATACTGGATTGAAGAAAAACTGGGCGGAGTCCATCACCGCTTCAAACGCGGCTACAAAAACGTCATTAACGAATCCATTCGCCTGAACAAGGAGGGAAAAGAATCCTGGCTGGCGATGGAAACCTCCGGTCACGGTGCACTTAAAGAAAACTATTTTCTCGATGACGGCGCCTACCTGATTGCAAAAATCCTGACGAAGGCCGCGCAGCTCCATGCCGCCGGCAAAGGCGGAGTGGACCGCCTGGTGGCCGGACTGCCTGAACCTGCCGAAGCCAGGGAATATCGTGCAAAAATCAGAACAGAGGATTTCGATACATATGGCGACAACGTACTGAAAGAGTTTGAGCGATTTGTGGCGGATGAGCCGGGATGGTCGCTCACGCCGAACAACTATGAGGGCGTACACGTCACCGTCGACGCCGACCACGGCAACGGCTGGGTGCTGCTGCGCAAATCGCTGCACGATCCGGTTCTGCCGCTGAATATTGAAAGCGAAGAAACCGGCGGGGTTTCGAAAATTACGGAGCGTCTGCACACCTTCCTGTCCCGGTTCGATCAGCTTGATCTGCCGGACATGATATAGCGCAGGATTTTTCCAGACAGTGGAAACCGGCAAGATCCGCTTTTATAACATCTTTCCGTCGTTAAAGGTGATGGCATTGGAGGCGGTTTTGCCGGGACAGGGGAGGTGCCAGCAGGATAATGGAGCCCGCGGGCAGTCGCATAGGCCAGCAGCGGTATGATGAGGTATTGCGCGGCAGCGGCAGCAAAGACATCTCGCGGGCGGCGGAGCACCTGCTTGAGGTCAGCTGCCGAAAGCGTCATTCCCATGCCGAACAGGAGGATCCCCGGCATCCAGCGAATGTCGGGCAGGATCCATCAGAAAGTGTTCAACCGCCAGAGGCTCCATCCGGCGAAAAAGAGAACGTCCAGTACAAAAAAATCGGTAAAAAGACGGCTTTTTTCAATACGGTTCATGTGGCGTCGCTTGTTTTAATAACGTAAAATACACTGTGTTTTCAGAAAAATATTCAGCATAGAGGATTTTCAATGAATCAAAAAGTTTTAGTGACAGGCGCTACACGCGGGATAGGGCGGGAAATAACAAAACAGCTCTGCGCGCTGGATTTCTCTGTATTTGCCACGGGGCGCGACCGGCAGCTGCTGGATCGTTTAAAAAAAGAAACAGGCTGTCAGGGGGCCGCTTGCGATCTGTCCGATGCCGAGTCGGTGATCTCGCTCTATACACAGGCGGGCGAAGGGCTCGGCTCGATCGATGTACTCATCAATAATGCCGGTTTCAATCCCGGCAAGCGGCCGGTTGTCGAGGTGGATGCGGCGCAGCTTGATGCGTCGTATGCCGTCAATTTCCGTGCGCCTTATCTGCTCTGCCGTGAAGCGCTGAAAGAAATGGGTCAACGGGGGCGCGGGCATATTCTCAATGTGGTCAGTACGATTGCCCGGACGAGTGCGCCGAATTATTCGGCTTACTGCTCACTGAAGTACGCTCTGCACGGTTTTACTCTCTGTTTAATCAAAGAGGCACGGCAGGTGGGTGTAAAAGTTACCGGTGTGTATCCTGGAGGTACCGATACCGACTTTCGCGCCGAGGAGCGTCCGGACTATCTGAAACCGGAATCCGCCGCGCAGATGATTGTGCAGTGCATTAATGCCCCGGACGATGTCGTGGTGCATGAACTGGTTTACCGTCCGATGGTTGAAAGCAATTTCTGAGAGGGCGTATGAAAACAAAAACTGTTCTGTCTCTGGTTTGTCTTCTTTCAATCGCGGGGTGTACGGCCATGGATGCAGTGACGGGTCAGCAGACTCAAAATTTCTATTCACTGCAGGAGGACGTCGAACTCGGATCGGAAGTGTACAGCGAGACAATCGAGGAAATGCGTGCGCGCGGTGTACCGATCAATGCCGATCCGGCCCGTACGGCACAGCTCCGGGAAATGGTGCAGCGAATCAGTTCGGTTTCCGACCTGCCTGAACTGCCCTACGAGGTGACGCTCATTCAGACGAACATTGTGAATGCGATGGCCGCTCCCGGCGGCAAAATCATGGTGTATGAGGGATTGTGGGACCCGGAGGACGGACTGGTTAAAGATGATGAGGAACTGGCCGCTGTGCTGGCGCATGAAATCGCGCATGTCAACTGCCGTCACTCTACCGAGTCGATGACCCGCCAGATGCTGCCGAATGCTCTGTTTCTCGGCGCGTCGATTTTCGCTCAGGCGAAGGACCGTGAAGACCTCGCGGTGGCTTTGAGCGGAGCATTTATGCTGTATAACGGAATCTGGGTGACTCGCTATTCGCGGCAGGATGAAATAGAGGCGGATTCCGTCGGTCTGATGTATATGGCCAAAGCAGGTTACGACCCGCGCGCCGCCCTGAGGATGTGGGACCGTGCCGCCCGTAACCGGAGTGGAGACGATCCGGCCGACAGTATTTTTTCCACCCATCCGGCCGACCGTGTCCGCCTGGAAAACCTGCGCACCAAACTGCCGGCCGCCTTGAATGTTTATGAAGCCGGTATCCAGAATCGCACATCATGAAGGAAAAATTCCGCTGGGGAATAATCGGATGCGGACGGATTGCGCCGAAGTTTTTCCAGGCATTGGAAAACACGGGGGAAGGGCATGTTGTCGCTGCGGCTTCCCGGTCGCTGCGGCGTGCCCGGAAACTTCAGGAAAAGCTTGGAGTTGAACGGATTTACGACAGCTATGCGGAAATGCTGGATCGGGAAAAACTCGAGGCGGTTTATATTGCCACTACACATAACTTTCATGCTGAAAACACTAAACTCTGCCTGGAACACGGTCTGCCGGTACTGGTTGAGAAGTCTTTCACCCGCAATCTGCGGGAAGCCAACGAGCTGATCGCTTTAGCGCGACAAAAGAATCTGTTTCTGATGCAGGCGCTGTGGACACTGTTTAATCCGGCATCGGTAAAGGTGTGCGAATTGCTCCGTGCGGGTGCGATCGGTGAACTGAAGCATCTTCGTGCGGACTTCTGTGTCCGGATGCCGCGTTTGTCCTGGAAAATGATGCCGTGGAATCGGATGTATAATCCCTGGTTGTCTGGCGGTGCACTGCTTGATCTCGGGGTCTATCTCATTGCATTTTCCGATATGGTATTCGGCCGTCCACCGGTCCGGATCAGCGGAGGATCGGCAGAAAAAGCGATAACCGGTGTGGACAAGACATTTCAATGCAATCTGGATTATGGCCGCGGCCGCTGGGCTGAGCTGAGAGCCTCTTTTGTTGAAGGGCGTCCGCGAGATGCCGTCATTACCGGTACGAAAGGAGCCCTTCGTGTCCCTCATTTTTCAGGAACGGACCGTATCGTTTTAACGCGGCCCGGCTGTGCCCCGGAAACAATTGAGTGCGGTCCGCCCGGGTTTGAACATGAAATCCGCGAGATGCACCGCTGCCTGCGTGAAGGACAAATTGAAAGTCCGGTGATGCCGCTCGATGAAACGCTCGAAATTATGCGGACCATGGATGCTCTGCGCGTTCAATGGGGTCTAAAGTATCCGGGCGAGTAAAAAGGTCCGCAATGATGGATTCCTGATCGTACAGAAAATGGGCGCCGGTTGATTGTTTTCCTGAAGAAAGACGCCTCCATCAGATCTTTCCGGAAGATCCCCTGTTAATCGGAATTGCCGGCCAGCAGATTTTTAGCGTGATCAATGGCCTGCGCAATATTTTTGTGGATCCGGTCATGTCCGATTTTTTCAATCAGGCCGGCCTTTTTCATTGCTTCCGCCGGCTGTTTGTGAATCCCTGAGATGAGCAGCAGGGTGCCGGTCCGGCTCATGGAGTCGATCATTTCTTCAAGCGCCCGCAGTCCGGTGGCATCGATGGCCGGTACGTGGCGCATACGCAGAATCAGCAGTTTCGGCATGCGGAGTTTACGGATCTCATCCTGAAATTTGCTGGCGGCGCCGAAAAAGAAGGGTCCGTCTATTTCAAACACCTCCACATCTTCCGGGACACAGAAGTGTGACAGAGCATTCGGATCCTCTGCAATTTCCTCGTCTTCGTCATCGAGACGAATGATGCCCGCCTGCGTGACGGTTTCCATACGACGCATAAAGAGAAAGGCGGAGAGAACAACGCCGGTCTGAATGGCGACAGTCAGATCGGCAAAAACAGTCAGTAGAAAAACGGTCAGCAGAACCAGCACATCGCTGCGTGGGCTGGAGAAAAGTTTCGCAAAAAAGCGCCATTCACTCATGTTGTAGGCGACGACCAGTAGAATGGCTGCCAGGGCGGGCATGGGGATAAGCGCGGCGTAGCGACCGAAAAACAGCAGAATCAGCATCAGTGTGACGGCGTGAATGATCCCGGCCAGGGGAGTGGTGCCGCCGTTCTTGACGTTGGTGGCGGTGCGGGCAATCGCGCCGGTGGCGGGAATCCCGCCGAAGAGCGGCGAAACGATGTTGGCGATACCCTGTGCGACCAGTTCCATGTTCGATCGGTGCCGCTGACCGGTCATTCCGTCGGCAACCACGGCGGAAAGAAGCGATTCGATCGCAGCGAGCAGCGCAATGGTCAGCGCGGGCGCAAAGAGTCCGCGCATCAGTTCAAAGCTGATGGAAGGAAAGACGATTGCCGGCAGATGATCCGGCACGCCGCCGAACCGGCTTCCGATGGTTTCGATCGGCAGCTTGCAGAGCGAAACGAGCAGTGTGGTGACGAGAATTGCGACCAGCGAACCGGGAATGCGCCGGGTAATCCGCGGCCAGAAAATCATAATCAGCAGGGCGAGCAGTCCGGTCCCGGCAGAAAACGGGTCAATCCGATTCAAGTGGGAGCCGATGGCAGCAAGTTTGCCGATCAATTCGCCGGGGAAATTTTCGAGCGTTATTCCGAGGAAGGAAGGGATTTGTGTCACAGCAATGATTACAGCAATGCCGGTTGTGAAACCGATAATCAGCGGATAGGGCAGATACTTGATCACCGAGCCGAGATGGCAGATTCCCATGAGCACAAGCATCACTCCCGCCATCAATGTGGCAACCGTCAGTCCGGCCATGCCGTACTGCTGCACAATTCCGTAAACGATAACGATGAATGCGCCGGTCGGCCCGCCGATCTGAACCCGGCTGCCACTGAAGAGCGAAATCAGGAAACCCGCCACAATTGCCGTGTAAAGCCCCTGTTCAGGCTTCACGCCGGAAGCGATGGCAAATGCAATAGCCAGCGGCAGGGCGACAATGCCGGTGACGAGGCCGGCAATAAGATCATTCAGCAGGCTTTTTAACGAGTAGCCCGAACGAAAGCAGGTGACAACCTGCGGAACCAGACGCGTGTACATGGTGCTCCTTTTTGGTCACAAAATAAATGCGCACTAATATACCCTTTCCCGGCGAATAAAAGTGAAAATGGATAAAACTTACAATTGTCCGGACAGATATCGTGAAAGTCTCTTAAGACCGCAGCAATAAACAGCGACCGCAATCCTGACAAGTTCGATGAACGCTTTCCGTCCGATCAGTTTCTTTGTTTCTGCTGAAGGTCAGGCAAAAGCCAGAATCAAACAAGATGCGCGCCGGCGGAGGGAATGACGTTGAGAATTTCAGCGTCAATCTTTTTGGTTTTGCAGATCGCTTTTATTCTTTCTCCGATTATGCCGGCGTCATTGGAGCGGACCATGGCAATTGCACTTCCGCCGAAGCCTCCTCCGGAAAGCCGGGCCCCGAGAGCACCTGCCTCGCGGGCGGCATCCACCACGATGTCCAGCTCCGGACAGGAGTTTTCAAAGTTGTCGATGGAACTTTGGTGAGATTCGAAAAGAAGCGTCCCGAATGCCTCTGCATTCCCGTCGCGCAGCAGTTCGACCCCCTTCTCCACCCGGGCGATCTCTCCGACGATGTGTGCCGCATACTGAGCGGAGCGGGGCTCGATTCTATCTCTGTTCTGCTCGAATTCCGCCCAGGAAACATCGCGCAGGGCAATGACAGGATGAGGCAGAATCCCGGCGAATTGGACGGCGGCCTGTTCGCAGTATTCTCT
>JASKKX010000066.1 GCA_030153935.1 Verrucomicrobiota bacterium
GGCGATTCGATGGGCAATACCGTTCTCGGCTATGAGACCACGCTGCCGGTGACGATGGATGAGATGGTGCATCATACCGCTGCGGTTTCGCGCGGTGTGAAGGAAAGTCTGGTCGTTGCCGATATGCCGTTTATGTCCTATCAGGGTGCAATGGATTCCGCCGTTGAAAACGCGGGTCGTCTCATCAAAGAAGGTCGCGCCGATGCGGTGAAAATTGAGGGCGGCGCCCTGCGCGCCGAGCTGATTGAGCGGCTGGTTGCCAACGGGATTCCGGTGCTCGGACATATCGGACTGACGCCGCAGAGTGTCAAGGAAACCGGATTCAGGGTGCAGGGAAAGACCGAAGAGGCTGCGCGCCGACTCATGGATGATGCGCTGGTGCTCGAACAATCCGGTGTATTTGCGCTGGTGCTCGAATGTGTGCCGGCGGAACTGGCACAGAAGATCAGCATCGCGTTGAATATTCCAACCATTGGAATCGGTGCGGGTCCGTACTGCGACGGGCAGATTCTGGTGTTTACCGATGTGCTTGGCCTGGGGATGGGCCATGTTCCCGGATTCGTTAAAAAATTTGCCGATCTCAAGCCGCAGATCCAGTCGGCGCTGGAAGCATATAAAGCAGAAGTTGAAGCATCGGTTTTTCCCGAAAAATAAAGCCGGTCCGGAGCTCCTGCCAAGGATCAATTCATGAAGCTGTTCGACGCACACTGTCACCTGCAGGACGATGCGCTGTTTCCAGACTTTGAAAAAATTATGCAGCGTGCAGTTGCCGCGGGAGTTGAACGGGCCGTCTGCTGCGGCACAGCCCCCCGGGATTGGGAAAAAGTTTTCCAATGTTCGGAAAAATCAGACGGGGTTCTTCCAATGGTTGGAATCCATCCGTGGTTCGTTGCCAAAGATTGGAAACGAAGTTTCCGGGCATTGGAAAATCTGCTGCAGAAACACCCGGAGGCGGGGATAGGCGAAACAGGGCTCGATTTTCAGGCGCGTTTTATAAACCGCGCCGAGCAGGAGGCCTGTTTTGCCGCCCATCTCGATCTGGCTTGTGAACTGAATCGTCCGGTTACGGTCCACTGTGTTCGTGCCTGGGGACGGCTGAGCGAAATTCTGCACGAACATCCGGCGCCGCGCATACAACTGCACGCTTTCGGCGGCGCGGCAGAGTTGATTCCGGAACTGGGCGGACTGAATTGCTGGTTTTCGTTTGGCGGGTCGGTAACCAATCCGCGGGCAAAGCGGGCGAGGGGTTCCGTTGCGGCAGTCCCGCCGGAACGGCTTCTGATTGAAACGGATGCTCCGGATTTTCCGCCGGCCGACTGTTCATCGCCCAATGAGCCAGCCAATCTGATTTACATTCTACGAACGGTGGCTGAATTACGGTCCATATCCATAGAAGAAGCATCTGATGTATTATTTCGCAATTCGATCAATTATTTTGCATTAAATTGTTGAAATTAATCGATTATTCCGCATATGTTACGGATTCAAACCGGAGGTTATCAAATATGGAACATGAAATCATGACGATTGAAGAGGTGTCCGAATATCTGCGCGTTTCCGAGCGCACGGTGTATGACTGGGCACAGAAAGGTCTGCTGCCGGGCGGTAAACTGGGAACGACCTGGCGATTTAAGCGGTCTGAAATTGAAAACTGGGTGAACCGCCGATTGGGTTCTTCAGTTCCTCCCACCAGTTCTCCTTCTTCTCAAGCGCTGTCTAAAATTCTTTCTCCTGATCGTGTTATTCTGCTTGATACAACCCTGAAGGAAGAGGCTCTTAAAAAACTCTGCGACACACTGGCCTCTTCGCCTCTGATTCACAACCGGCACGAGCTGGAAACCTCGATCTTTCGGCGTGAAGAACTGATGAGCACCGGAATCGGGTTCGGTGTGGGGGTGCCTCATGTCCGGATTGCTTCTGTTGATGATCTGGTCATGGCCCTGGGAATCGCCCGCCACCCGATCAGTGACTACGCATCACTGGATTCCGTTCCGGTTCAGATTGTCTGTATGGTGGCCGCCGGAAGCTCGCAGCATACGCAGTATATCCGGGCGCTTTCAGCAATCAGTTCGCGCCTGAAAGATGAGACGGTGCGCTCAAAACTGATTTCAGCTGCGGATACGGAGGAAGCTTATCGAATCTTTACCGGCGAGGAGGTCTGATCATGGGGCTGCTGACAATTATCGGATTGTGTATTCTCAGCGGGACGCTGGGTGCGTGGGTGTTTCAGAAACTGCATATCCCGCAGGTGGTCGGCTATATTGTCATGGGCGTGCTGATCGGTGAAAGCGGTCTTCGTATTGTGCAGCAGGCGGATATCGCTGCATTGCGTCCATTCAACCTCTTTGCTTTAGGCATAATCGGATTTCTGGTGGGGGGTGAACTGCATGGCAGTATTTTTAAGAAATACGGAAAACAGTTCACGGCAATTCTGCTGGGAGAAGGGCTGGCGGCTTTTTTTCTGGTGGGGGTCACCTCCACGCTGATTGTTTATGCGATCAGTCACAGCTTTGTGATCGCGCTGGCCGCCGGAACCGTTTTTGGAGCCATAGCCTCTGCAACCGATCCGGCGTCGACGATTGATGTTCTCTGGGAATATCGCACGGCAGGGGTCCTGACGACTGCGGTGATCGCTATTGTTGCCCTCGATGATGCGCTGGCGATGACACTCTATGCTCTTGGTACGAGTGCCGCACAGATGCTCACTTCCGGCGGCGCGGATCTTGGCAAAGAACTGATCGGAGTCTGCGTTGAACTGTTCGGCTCTGTTCTGCTTGGGCTTGCGGCCGGGTTTGCGCTGAACCTGATTCTCCGCTTTCTTCCACAGAAAGATCGTCGGCTCGGTTTGGCTCTGGGGGTCATCCTGCTCACCATCAGCGCGGCAGTGGTGTTCGATATGGATGTCATTCTGGCAACCATGTCGATCGGTATTCTGCTTTGCAATATTGCCCCGCGCCGCAGTAAGGAACTTTTTGAAATCGTTCGTTCGTTTTCCTCGCCGATCTATATTCTGTTTTTTGTTCTTGTCGGGGCCCGGCTCGGCATACGCGATATGCCGGTATGGCTTTGGGGGCTGGTTACGGTTTATGTTGCCATGCGCAGTCTCGGGAAATGGCTCGGCTCTTACTGGGGAGGACGTATTTCCAAAGCGGAACCGGTTGTCAGCCGTTATATGGGCCTGTCACTTTTTGCGCAGGGCGGGGTGGCTGTCGGTTTGTCAATCATGGCGTCGCAGCACCTGCAAGGTATTCTGATTACAGAGAGCATGTCCCTGGGCGATATGATTATTTTCACCGTGACGGCCACGACACTGGTTGTGCAGCTGATCGGGCCGTCGTGTACCAAAATGGCGGTAAAACTCGCTAAGGAGACCGGTCGGAATGTCACCGAAGAGGATGTGATTGCCGAACTAACGGTGGGTGATGTAATGAATCCGGATGTGAAGCCGATTCCTGAGAATCTGCCGCTGACCGCCGTGTTGACGCAGTTTACGCAAAGCGATACGCTGGTTTATCCGGTTATTTCCATGGAGGGAAAAATAACGGGAGTACTCACGTTTGACTCTCTCAAAGAACTCCTGGGTGATTCCGATAACTGGCAGTGGCTGGTTGCCGGAGATGTGATGGAGCCCGTCACGGAGCATGCAACTCTGCAGATGAAACTCTCTCAGGTGCTTGAAGATATGAACCGCATGCAGGCGGAATCCCTGCCGGTGACACGCGACGATGACACGGAGAAAGCCGTCGGAGTGATCGATATCCGTTATGCCCGCCGCCGTATTCGTGAGGAGCTTATCCGCCGCACCACCGCTGCATAGTTGCACAGTTGATTTCCCGGAGAATACCGGTTTATTCTTCACTCCAGGCATTTCGTTTTAAAATGTAAACAGAGTGACAGTCTTTGCGCTGCGGGCCGCGGGAGGCAATGGCGAAACCGTTGCCGCCGGAGACCCGTTACGCTTTTTAACGGCTGGACTTTCTGTCAATGGGAACTCATGACAGTTCGAAAACAGGTGCAATGTGTGCCGCAGGATCAACCGTTTTTTTTCAAATACTGGAAAAGGCGGCTCGCAATTGCTCCCATGTTTGGAAAAACTGAACTCCGATGAAAACAGCCCTGTCATTTACTCCTTATCGCGAACTGCTGCGCATTGCTGTTCCGCTGATTATCACATCGGCTTCTTTTACAGTACAGAACTTCTGCGACCGGATGTTTCTTTCCTGGTACAGTCCGGCGGCTTTGCAGGCCGCAGTCCCGGCAGGAATTCTTTTCTTCACGCTTGTCTGCGGGTTTATGGCCATGGCGGCCTTTGCCAACAGTCTGGTCGCGCAATATTACGGCAGCGGAGACCTGAAAAGCTGCAGCCGTTCCGTGGCACAGGCCGTTCTGCTGGCACTGATCTCTTTTCCGCTGATCCTGCTGCTGATTCCGGCGGGGCTCTGGATGCTTTCAGTCAGCGGACATGCCGCCGAGGTACTGGCGGAGGAAAAAATTTATTTCTCTATTCTGATGCTGGGAGGACTGCAACTGCCGCTCTCCGCGGCCATCAGCAGTTTTTTTTCCGGTCGCGGGCTGACCCAGGTGGTCATGTTCGGGGCAATCGCAGGGACCATTGTTAATGTGGTACTGAACCGTCTGCTGATTTTCGGGGTGGGACCGTTTCCGGTCATGGGAATAGCAGGTGCCGCGGTCGCCTCCGTGGTTTCCGGATTTATTTCGCCGGCCATTATGTTTGGACTCTATTTTTCAAAGAAAACCGACCGGCTTTACAGCACGCGCAGTCTGTTTTATTTTGACCCGCCGCTCTTTCGGCGGCTGCTGCATTTCGGGATTCCATCCGGAATCCACCTGGCACTGGATAACGGCACGTTTGCCTTGTTTGTACTGCTGGTCGGCCGATTGGGAGAAACGGCCTTTATGGCCGCCAATATTGCACTGAGCGTGAATATGATTGCTTTCATGCCGGCCATGGGAATCAGCCAGGCCGCCGGCACACTGGTGGGCCAGCATATGGGACGACGCGATTTTGACGGGGCTGTTGCCGCCGGCTGGCGGGCTGTGCATATCGGCTGGATTTACACCGTGCTTGCCGCTTTGACATTTGTTCTGATGCCTGAAATCTATATCCGGCTGTTTGCGCGGGGAGATGTGGTGTTCGACGAAGTTTTTGAATTGGCCCGCACGCTGCTTCTTTTTGCCGCCGGCTGGGGACTGATGGACGCCACCAACCTGATTCTTTCCGGGGCCCTGCGCGGCGCGGGGGATACTCATTTCGTGATGTGGTATGAAACGTCGGTCGCATGGCTTTTTTTCGCACTCGGTGAAGCGGTGATCGTTCTCATACTGCATCTTAATGTACTGGCGGCCTGGGGCTGGGCACTTGTTTATATCTGTCTGTTGGCGACAGGCATGATTTTACGATTCCGATCAACCCGCTGGCACAGTATTGAACTGATTGAGCGGAAAGAACCGCTGCTGGAAGCAGCAGGAGGAATGCCGCTGCCCTGAGAACGACCGGAATTCTTATTGTGCCCTGACTATAAAAAAAGCGGCATATCGAATGCCGCTTCCCTTTTTATCCGTGGTGTTTGTCAGTGACTGGTCACCACTTTTGAATTTTTGGGCTGTCCGATATCACGTAACAGCTCATTGAACCACGGCACGTCGATATCAAACGGCTTTCCGCCGGCAATCCGGGGGAATTCGATGGCGCGCAGTTCGTTTCCCCGGTCATCATCCTCACCAATGACGCCGCTGACACCGTTGAGGGCGCATTCAACCGCCTTGTCAGCAAATTTTTTAATGAGTTCAAGATCCGCGGCATTGGACGGTGCCGCCCGGCTGTAGTAACCGGACTTCTGGATCAGCACTTTTTCGGCATCAAGCAGCGAGGCAAACTGTTTACCGAACCATGCGCCGGGATTTACCGCATCAAGCTTGATATGGCCGAATGCATCGCGCAGGACGGTTTCTCCGACGGCTTCCATTTCTTTCACGATCTCTTCAACACCGGCTCCTTCAGAAATGAAAATATTCACATTGTCTATCTCGTCCATTACCTTTTTGAGCCGGGCCGCTTCGGCTTGAATATCGATTGCCATTTCAGGGACAAAGATGGCATGAACGTCTTTACGCTCTTTACTCAGACCGATTTGCGGGAGAAAATCGAGTTCCTCGAGTTTTTCATGGTAGACCTTGGCCGTATATGCTGTCAGCCATCCGCAGTTGCGCCCCATAACTTCGTGAATGATCAGCATGCGTGGATTGGCATTGTGTTCGGCCACGACGTTGGAGAAATATTTGGCACCTTCTTCTGCGGCGGTCCATGCCCCGAGGCTTTGCCGGATCGGGAAAATATCGTTATCGATGGTTTTCGGCAGACCGACCACCGTCAGTGCATAATCATTTTTTGCAAGGTAAGCGGCCAGATCTGCCGCGGTGGTATTTGTGTCATCACCGCCGATTGTATGAAGCACATCCACGCCGTCTTTGATGAGCTGGCTGGCTGCGACTTCGAGCGGATTTTCCCCGGCTTGCACCAGACCACGTTTTTCACAGTCTTTTACATTGGTCAGCTTTACCCGACTGTTGCCGATCGGACTTCCGCCGTGTTTATAGAGGACTTTTGCGTTTTTACGGATTTCATCCGTGACGGCAATGGATTCGCCGAGCAGAAGTCCTTTATATCCGCCGATATAACAGATGATCTCAATGTCGGGAGCAGCCTCTGTATAGCGGCTGATCAGCGCCCCGATAGCGGAGGAGAGACAGGGAGCCAATCCGCCGGCAGTGAGAAGGGCTACTTTCTTCACTTCTTTCATTTTGCAGAGTCCTTTCGTTAGAGAGTTCAAAAAATTGAGCACCAATCATGGGAAGTTCGTTCCGCAAGGCAAGGCTAAAAAGCATTTCTTGTTATTGACTTAGGTCTCCTGCATCGCTTTAATGCGCCCCTTGTTCCACAGGAGGATTCTCACTTTTAAGTGAACGCCGATATTGAGTTTTTCGTAAACGGCGGCCCGCGTATCAGGCTTAATCCGGTGGAGCGACAGGAAACAGAAACCAAAAACGGAGAACAATTAATGAAGTATACCGGACCGAAGGTCAAAAAAGCGCGCCGACTGGGCGTTGCTCTTTCCCCCAAATGTGAAAAATTTCTCGAACGCCGCCCGCATCCGCCGGGACAGCACGGCCCGTCGCGCCGCCGTTCGAAATTGTCGGACTACGGCCGTCAGCTTATCGAAAAACAACGTCTGCAGTATCAGTACAATCTGAGTGAAAAACAGGTCCGTAAATATTACCAGACGGCTTCCCGTAAGACCGGTAATACTTCCGATATCATGCTTCAGCTGATCGAAGTCCGTCTTGATGCCCTTGTGCTTCGTTCCGGTTTCGCCCGCTCGATCTATCAGGCGCGCCAGCTTGTCAGTCATGCCCATTTCCGTGTTAATGGCAAAAAAGTCAATATTCCTTCCTATTCTGTTCGCGTTGGTGACGTGATTACAGTTCGCGAAAAAAGCCGTGAACTTGATATTTTCCCGGCTGCGCAGCAGATCGCCAGCACACCGGACTATCTGACTGTGGATGATAAGAAACTCACTGCCGTTCTGAACCGCCTGCCGGAACACGGTGAGATTCCTGTGCAGTGCGAAATCTCCCTGGTCGTTGAGTTCTACTCTCGCTAAGCGGCACAGCGATCTTGCGACACGGGTTCTTCGCTTTTGGCGAAGAGCCTGTTTTTTTAAATCCTGTTGATTTTGTCTGCCTGTCAGAAACTCTGCTGTATGCTTATCCGCGAAACAGTTTTGACGGTTCTGGACTTTGAAACCACCGGCTCTGTGCCGGGGTTCGATACGGAGCCATGGCAGATCGGTGCGGTTGTTCTGCGCCATGGGCGCGTCAGCGCTCACGAGTGTTTTGAAAGCTTTATCCGGGTTGACGTCACTCGTCCGTTCAGTGCATACGCTCCCGGCAAGCACCATAAACTGCGCAGTGTAATCGCGGCTGCTCCGGACGTCTCAAGTGTCTGGAAAAAAATTGAAGAACGGGTGACCGGTGGCCCGCTGGCGGCCCATAATGCGGCCGTCGAAAAAAAAATTCTGCGACAAATGGCTCCCATGCATCGCTTCGGGCCCTGGGTGGACACTCTCGCGCTTTCCCGCCGGGCGTGGCCGAATGCTCCGTCACACAGGCTGGAGGATTTAATCGCAGGGCTGAAACTTCAGGAACGCATTCGTGAATACTGTCCGGACCGTCAGGCGCACGACGCGCTTTACGATGCCGTTGCCTGTGCCGTTCTTCTTGAACAGTTGCTCACACTGCCCGGGTGGGAAAATCTGAACTACTGAATTTCCAACGGATTGGGAAAATCTTTTTTCAGACATTACGCTGTCTCCAAGTTGGATTTGCCGGGAAATGAAGAGGGGAAGGCATTCTGCTGCATCGTTATTATCGGTATCATATAGAGAGTTGACATCTGCACGGAGTACTGTAAGTTACATATACATTTTCGGTATTTCTTTTCTGTTTTTTGGCGAATAGTTTTTAGCCGTCTCTCAATCTGCCGCCTTAACTTATGAATTCTTCGCAATCGATCATTCTGGGTATTACCGGCGGCATTGCCTGTGGAAAAACAGAAGTCGGCCGGATTTTATCTGAAAACGGGTTCAAGGTTCTGGATTGTGATTTGCTGGCACATGAATTGATGAATAAAGGATGTTCGGTCTATCAGGATGTAGTGAACCGTTTCGGTGAAAAAATTCTGGCGGCGGACGGAGAGATTGATCGCATAAAACTTGGGCGGAGAGTATTTGACAACCCGCCGGACCGCGCAGCGCTGAACCGGCTGGTTCATCCGGCAGTGATTGAAGCCGCTCAAAGATGGAAGGCAGACTGTCGTGCAGTGCACAGGAATGCCGCCGTCCTGGTCCCGCTTCTTTTTGAAGCGGGCTGGACCGGGGACTGGGATGCGATTGTCTGTATAACGGCGTCGGACGAACAGATTTTCCACCGGCTGGAACGACGCGGCCTTTCACCTGAAGAAGCGCGCAAACGGATTGCCGCGCAAATGCCGATAGCAGAAAAAGCTGCTAAAGCGGATTTTGTAATTCAAAACAACGGGACGCTGAAAGCGTTACATGAAGCGATAATGAATCTGATTGAAAAAATCAGAGGTGAGCAGAGGAACAGCTATGAGTGAAGAACGGGCGAATGAGCAGGAACAGGTTAATGTCGAAGAGCAGGTAAGCACAGAGAACTCCGGTGAGGAACGATCAAAACCCGGGGACCGTCGGCCTCCCCGCACGGAGAATCGTCGTTATAGTACCCGCAATAACCGCAACAATCGCAATAACGGACGCAACGGAAATGACGGGAACGGTGGAGCGCCGGACAATGCGCCGGAAGTTCCCGCAAAGAAAATGCCGAAGCTCAAGCTGTTTGAACTGCAGAGATCCGAAGTTCCGGAACTCAAAAAGCTGGCGGAAAAATATGAGATTGAAGATCCGGCCGGACTGCGGAAACACGAACTCATCTTTGAAATTCTCAAAACTCAGATCCTCTGGGGAAACGAAGCGATCTGCCGCGGCATTCTTGAAGTCCTCCCTGATAAGTTCGGTTTTCTGCGCTCTTCCGAGAACAACTATCTGTCGAATCCGGAAGACATTTATGTTTCCCCGTCGCAGATCCGCAGGTTTGGATTGCGCACCGGCGATTTAGTGGAGGGACCCATTCGCTCACCGAAATCCAAAGAACGTTTTTTTGCCCTGTTTTCCGTTGATAAAGTGAACAATACGTCGCCGGAAAAAAACCGCAACCGGATTCCGTTTGAAAACCTGACCCCGCTGTTTCCCGATGAGCGCATCGTGCTTGAGACAGTACCTGAAGAAATCTCAATGCGGGTAATGGATATCGCAACGCCGATCGGAAAAGGACAGCGCGGACTGATTGTCGCACCGCCGCGCACCGGAAAAACGGTTCTGATGCAGAAAATCGCCAACAGTATTTCCGCCAACAATCCGAACGCCAAGCTGATCATTCTGTTGATCGATGAGCGGCCGGAAGAGGTGACGGATATGCAGCGAACCACCCAGGCTGAAGTGCTCTTTTCGACTTTTGACGAGCATCCTGAACGCCATGTGCAGGTGGCGGAAATTGTCATCGAAATGGCCAAGCGCCGCGTCGAGAACGGAGAGGATGTGGTCATTCTCCTCGACAGTATCACCCGTCTGGCCCGCGCTTACAATACGGTGCAGCCGCACAGCGGGAAAATTCTTTCCGGTGGAGTGGATGCCAATGCTCTGCACAAACCGAAACGCTTTTTCGGTGCGGCCCGCAATATCGAAGGCGGAGGCAGTCTGACGATCCTTTCCACTGCGCTCGTGGATACCGGCAGCCGCATGGATGAGGTGATTTTTGAGGAATTCAAGGGGACCGGCAATATGGAGCTGGCTTTGGATCGGGATCTCGTCGGGAAACGCATCTTTCCGGCCATTAATATCGAAAAGAGCGGAACCCGCAAAGAAGAGCTTTTGCTGCATAAAGACGAACTGGCTAAAATCTGGACGTTGCGCAAGGCGCTTAAAGACGTTCCGGCGGTTGAAGCGATGGAACTGCTGATCAATCGACTTAAAAAGACCCAAAGCAATGCCGAATTTTTAATGACGCTTCAGGGTTGAACCTCGCCACACCTCGTGTCAGCGGAAGTCGGGATGGCTCATTCATCCATGGCGAAGGCCGTGGTGTTCTGTTTCTGACCGCAGAACACCCGGTCCGATCGTCCGCGTAAGGCGGACGACCGTTCGGGCATCGACAGGAATAATTAATTCAGTTTGACGACAATATACCGGGCTCCATGACGGGGAATCTGCACCAGCAGCAGCAGATTGTTCGACCCTTGGACGGATTGCAGTGCCTTGTGGAATTCATTCGCGGTTGTCGTGGGGATCCGATTGACCGAACGAATAATCATCCCGGCACGCAGTCCGCTGCGCCATGCCGGGCCGCCGTCTTGGACCTCGGTGACCAGCATCCCGGTCACATTCGCCGGCAGCTGCAGCCGCAGAATGGTCTCGCTGTTGAGCTCTTCCACGTCGAAGCCCGCCTTTTTCAGAATGGAAAAGCTGCCGCCGGCAGCTGCCACCGCATTGTCTTTCGCGCGGGTCACCAGTTTGATTTCCTTCTGTTCCCCATTCCTCAGGATGGTCAGCGTCACTTCAGTCCCCGGAGGCAGGGCGGCGATCCGGTTGCGGAAACGCGCCAGCTTGCCGACCGGCTGATTGTTGAATCCAACGATAATATCCCCGGCGGCTATGCCGGCTTCGGCGGCGGCGGAGTCTTCCGCGACCTGTGTGATCAGAATGCCCTCGGTATTCTTGAGACCGAAGCTTTCCGCCAGCTCCGGCGTGATCCGCTGCAGATAGACTCCGATCATGCTGCGCTGCACCCGGCCTTCCTTGATCAACGCATCCTTGATCTCCAGGGCCATGTTGATCGGGATGGCGAAACCGATGCCCATATACCCGCCGCTACGGCTGTAGATGGCTGTGTTAATGCCGATGACCTTCCCGTCAATATTCAGCAGCGGTCCGCCGGAGTTGCCGGGATTGATGGCGGCATCGGTTTGAATAAAGTTTTCGTAGTCGGTAATCCCGACCTCACTGCGGCCGGTCGCACTGATAATGCCGACGGTAACCGTCTCCTGCAGTCCGAACGGATTGCCGACTGCAATCGCCCACTCGCCGACCTCCAGATCATCGGAGTCGCCGAGTTCCACGGTCGGGAGATTCTTGCCGTCAATGCGGATGAGTGCAATTTCCGTTTCGGGGTCCGTTCCGACCAGTTCGGCATCGAACTCCCGTCCGTCTTTCAGCGTGACCTGGATCGAATCGGCATCGTTGACCACATGGTTGTTGGTCAGAATATAGCCGTCTTCAGAGATGATGAATCCGGAACCCTGGCCGATCTGCCGCCGTTGCTGAGGAATCTGTTGGCGGAACTGCGGGCCGAAAAAGAATTCAAAGGGAAACCCGCTGGGCATCTGCTGATCGACGGTCTGTTCGACCCGGATTGAGACCACGGCCGGGGTTGCCTCTTTTGCAATCTGCGCAAAAGCACGCCCGGTGTCACGCAGGGTCGCAACATCATCGCTCTTTGCAAATCCGCTGCAGGCCAACACAACACTCAGTGCAACTGTAAAAACAAATCGCTTCATCCCTTTTCTCCTTATTCCTGTTTAAAAACAACCCCATAGA
>JASKKX010000010.1 GCA_030153935.1 Verrucomicrobiota bacterium
CCGCGAAGTCCGGAAAAGGCCAGCTTATCGAGCGCTTTTTTTTCTGTTTCAAGATTGCGAACACGGTATTCAAGAATATCGTCGGGATTCGGTATGGAAAAATTTCCAGCCGCTTCATCACGCCCTGCGATCAGAACAACATCCCCGTATTCCGCATAAAGTTTGGCAGAAAGCGAGGCGCGGCTTCCGCTGACAACCAGGCGGAAGCGGGGTTCCGCCGGTTTAAGTGTCAACAAGTCAGGGAAAACATCGGTATCGACTGGAATGAGCTTCCTGATTGCCGGAAATTCATGATTCATAAAGCCGGGCACGGCAGGACGCGGAATACGCGTTGCGGTGTGGTAAATTCCGCGCATGGGACCCGGCAGCAGCTGATCGAGTTTAAAAAAGATTTTCCCGTCGAAAACCCATCCTTCGCGGGCGGAAATGATAAACAGCGGCTTTTCAACAGAACGGGGCAGTTCGGCATGCATGGCAAGATGCAGTTCCCCGCTGGTCTCGTCGAGGTGTATGCTCAGGCGTGTCCCCACCCTGTCAGGGACAACCGCAAGCTGTTCGCCGGATCCTTCGTCAATGAGGGGTTTATTCGTGAAAAGCTGAAGAATGTTGATGAAGTCCGCTTCTCCCGAAAGCAGACGTCCTCTGGCGGGACCTTCGGAGATATCTTCAAGAACGAAGAGCAGGTTTTCGTCGCGCGGAGTGAAGGAAAGCGGAAGATCGCGCGGGACTTCATGCAGCGGAACAAGTTTTCCCTGATAATCAGCAGTACAATGCAGCGGAAAACGCCCGCCTTCGGCCTGTTCCCGCCAGCCTGCTTCGAGCGAAATCCGCAAAACAGCCGAAATTGCCTTCGGATGGTTGGGACGGACCCGGGTGATGTATTGCTGTTCATCTATTCGATTCAGCCGTTCGGCGCGCCGCCTTTCTTTGGCCGCTTTTTCCTGCCGCTGCGGATCACTGTACTGTTTGATCGCTTCCAGGCCGAGGGCAACAAGATGGGCACAAATGAGACCGCGTTCCTGGTTGTCGCGGCAAGGACATTGGTTTTCGACGAGTCCATCCGGCGTCAGTTCAAACTTACTGCGCATGCCACGAATTCCGATCGCCAGCTTGCCGGAAATAAACGGGGGATTGTATTCCACTTTTTCAACAACACCGCGCTCAAACAATGCTTTCCCGTCGCGAAATGCCTTCCAGCCCGCCCAGTCCTGTAATATTTTATGTGTAAAAGGAAGCTTCATTAAACAAATCCTGATCTTATGAAACAAATAGGATTCATTTTTTCCAATGGCTGAAAAAATGCGAGCAGTTTTTTCCAAACTCCGGATAAAAGTTTTCCTGCCATTGGAAAAGAATCAGGCGATTTTCTGGGCGGTGATCAGAAAGACGGGGTATTCGCGATCGTTTTTTCTAACGATATGCGCGGTACGAGCAGCGGTTTTTCCGCATTTTCGGGAACGAAGCTCCTGTATCAGTCTTTCGCGGTCGAAGCCGTGATGAAGAAATCCGTCGAAGTCTCCATGGAAGGTTCCGTCCTCTGTGTCGAGATCTGCCAGCGCAATAAAGCCGCCGGGTTTGAGCCGCAGAAGCAGCGCATCCAGCAGTGCGGCCGTATCCCGAATGTGGTGCAGGACCATTCCGCTGAAGATCAGATCGACTTGTTCATCCGGCGGTTCTGTGAAAATATCGAGACAGCAGGCGGTAAGGTTCTGCAGTCCGCTTTTTTCGATCCGGTGCTGAAGTTTTGCGATCATTCCGGGCGAAAAATCGATGGCCCTGATTTTTTTCAGGTGCGGAAGGAGTTCCCGGCTGATCAGGCCGGTTCCGCAACCGAATTCTATCGCGGACATGGTTTCTGAAAGCGGTACAGCCTGTCGAATTGCCGCAGCAATGTTCCGTGTCATTTCAGCCCGGATTGGATTGCTGTCCCACCCGGCGGATTTTTTATCGAAATATTCAGTCCTCATGATTTAAACGGAACGCTGCCGGTCATTATTCAATCTCCACAACTGATTTTATTATTTTTTCAAAACGACGAAGACTTTCGTCTAATGAATATTTTTTTTCGACCGTCTCGCGGGCACTCCGGGATATGCGCTCACAAAGACGGCTGTCGGTAAGAAGCCATTCAACACTTTGAGTAAAGAGTTCCGGAGTATCCGCCACCAGACAATTCACACCGTTTCGGGCTTCGATTCCGTCCATTCCCAGCGAGGTGGAAACCACCGGCAATCCACTGGCCATGGCTTCCACTACTTTCAGCCTCATCCCGGAACCCAGCCGAACGGACGAAACAAAAACACGGGCCCGGTTCCGGTACGGCCGCAAATCAGGAACTTCCCCGGTTACAATGATGCGAGGTTCTTTTTCCGCCAGCTTCATGATACGAGGCCCGGGTTCCGCACCGACGATATAAAATTCCAGTTCCGGATGGCGGGCGCTTAACTGCGGCCAAACATGCTGAACAAACCACTTTACCCCGTCTTCGTTCGCCGGATCTTTCATATAGCCGGTCATCAGGATAATCGGTTCCTTGGAAACCGGTTTCTTTTCCTGAAGATACTGAATATCAACGCCGGAGGGAGCAACGGAAACCGCCAGATCCTGCGCATAATACTGCATGGTAAAGCGGTCATGAGGCGTTAAAACAAGCACCCGGTCGGCACTGCGATACATGTTGAATTCATATTTTTCCAATACATTCAGTTGCGGAATACTTTTATAGTGAAGTCTCCAGCGGACTTCTTCCATGTCCTTATATTTTTCGTAAGCAGCAGTGACACAGCGATGGCAGGACATAACTTTATGGACCGCAGATAAATAGGGATTTCTATAGAGATACTGTCCCATCTCTGAAAATTCTGAAATCACTACATCATATCGCTCCTCTTCAACAAGATCTCCGACGGCTTTCATCATATCAGGGGAGTAAAGCTTCCAGAAAACAGCCGGCCGGCTCAGCGACAGATAATCATGGAAAATACGCACTGCCAGATTTCGCCGGGGCAGCGGAAGCGTTTTCACCCTTGCCAGTAAAGGCCGGAGAGATTCAATTTGTTCCGGTTTTTCTGTATCAACAAAGGAGAGCAGCCCGACCTGATGACCCGCCTCTTTAAGATACCTTATGCGCTGATAAACGATCCGATGACCGCCAACCACTTCGGCATGAGGAAATTTATAGGTCAGAAACAGTATCTTCATGATACCACCTGTTTCAGTAAAGTTTTTTAATCATCTCCATAAGTTCTTCCGCAGAATAATCATCCAGCGGCCGACCGGAATTTTTTACAGCATCTTCGATCTCTTGACATAATTTTTGAAGCGTCTGATGAGTGCCGCCGGATCCCATCATCACTTTATAGCTCTCCCCCTGAGTGATGCGAATATGCCCGTCTTCATTGTCAAATCCAACGCCTAAAAGACCCACCACCCGTTTCTGTCCGCTTTCTTTCATCTCTTTTTATCTATTCCCTCTTGCACTCGGGACAAAACTTTGGCTTATTTACCGTTCGTATTTGCCGGATGGTGTAATGGTAGCACAGCAGACTCTGAATCTGCTTGTCTAGGTTCAAATCCTAGTCCGGCAACCACTTTTTCTTTATGATATCCGTATAGGCATCAATACGTATAGAAACGGAACACTGGTTTTAATTACGCCGGGACTCAGTTCATCCGATAATTCAAAGAAAATTTCGTCAGAATCCAAATGACGCAGCGGTGCCATCAAAAACCCGGGATTAAAAGCGATGGAAATTTCTTTTCCTTCATACTTAACCGGAACTGTTTCGCGCGCTTCACCGATTTCCGGACTGTTGGTGACCAGTTCGAGTTTGTTTCTGCCAAAATTCAGACGGATTGAGGCTGTCTGGTCATCCGTCAGCAGTGAAACACGGCGAACGGCTGTCAGGATCGTTTCCCTGTCAATCGCAACCCTCTCTTCACACTGGGAAGGAATCACCTGCTGAAAATTCGGATAGGTTCCTTCAATCAGTTTGGAAATGATAAGAATCCGATCAAAATCAAAGGCCACCTGCGTTTCGGATACCCTGATTCTCAGTACACCTTCCCCGCCAAGGGTTTTAATCAGTTCATTCAGCGTTTTTGTCGGCACAACCAGATTGGTTTGGGCATCTTCCGGAAACTCCACTTCCTGCTCCACCAGCGCAAGACGACGGCCATCAGTAGCAACCACGGTCAGTTTTTCATCCTTAAAACAAAGCAGCGCCCCGTTAAGAATATAGCGTGTTTCGTCCGTAGAGGCCGCATAGATCACTTTTCGAAGCATCTCCCTGAACATATCCTGTTCGACAGTGTAAACCTCTCTCCCTTCAAATTCAGGCAATGGAGGAAACTCCTCTTCCGGAAGACCAACCAGTTTAAAAAAGGACGGGCCGCAGCGGATGGTGGTTACATCTCTGGCGTCCACCTCAATCTCAACCTGTCCGTCGGGAAGCTCACGGCAAATGCTGAAAAAGCGACGGGCCGGCAAAGTGGTTCCGCCGGGATCCGAAATTTCAGCTGCGGCACCGGTTTTAATACAGACTTCCATATCGGTGGTTGTCAAAGAAACCGTATCTCCTTCTGCCTTGAGAAGAACATTGGAAAGGATAGGAAGTGTACTTCTCTGACCGACAATCGACTGCACTTTTTGAAGTGCTTCGAGCAGTACATCTTTTTCAACCGTAAGTTTCATGAACAACCCCCTCGAATAGATAAGACAGTAAATTTATATAAATCTCAGTATTATTAGTACTGTAAATAGAATGATCCGTCAGCCTAAAAATCTCGTTAACCCTGTCTGATCTGCATACTTAACCCTGTGGATATCTCTGTGGAAAAAAAAGAAGAACTTCCCCGAAAACTCAGTAAGTCAAAATTGTTCTTTTTATCGACAGCTTATCCACAGGGTTGTCGGCAGCTTATTAAAAAAATTATTCCGTCTTTTGAGCACTGTGGCTGATGCGCTGCCGTAACAGAGAAAGGGTTTGGCGAAGCTTTAGATCCTCAATCTGGCGTTGTTCAACCAGTTGGCAGGCATGTACAATCGTTGCATGATTTCGTCCGAAGGCATCCCCGATCACAGGAAATGACTGATTCGTCATATTGCGTGAAAGATACATCGCCACCTGCCGGGGCCAGGCAATATTTTGAGGTCGTTTTCGGCTTACCATATCACCGAGATGGATATCAAAGTGGTCGGCAACCGCTTTTTGAATTGTTTCAATATCGACAGCCTGTCTTTTTTCCTGATCCAATGTGTCCCGAAGAAGATATTCCAGCTTAGAGCGGTCCAGCCCCTGTCCGGTCAAAGAAATATAAGAAGCAACACGAATCAGCGCACCCTCTAAACGTCGGATATTTGAAGAAATCCGTTCAGCGATATAAAAAAGAAGGTTTTGATCGATTGTCAGATTCAGTAAATCACATTTTTTTCGCAGAATTGCCACACGGGTTTCAATATCCGGACTTTCCAATTCTACCACTAATCCCCATTCGAAGCGTGACACCAAACGAGGAGTCAGTCCGGAAAGTTCACCTGCCGGACGGTCTGAAGTCATCACAATCTGTTTATGATTTTCAAAAATGGCATTAAAGGTGTGAAAAAATTCTTCCTGCATCCGCTCTTTGCCTGCGAGAAAATGAATGTCATCGATCAACAGAACATCCATCGTCCGGTATTTTTTGCGGAACTTGGCCAGGGTATTGGTCTGCAATGCTTCTATATATTCATTCGTAAATGCCTCGCAGGTCGTGTAGCATACTTTTCCGCGCGCATTTTTCGAAAAAATAAAATTTCCGATGGCCTGCATGAGATGAGTCTTACCCAAACCGACATCGCCGTGAATAAAAAGAGGATTGTATGCCCGGGACGGGGATTGTGCTGATGCAATCGAGGCGGCATGCGCAAACTGGTTGGAAGGACCGACGACAAACGAGTCAAACGTATAATTTTTGTTCAGATTGGTTTCGACCGGAGTGCGTTTTGAAGGAAGAAGAGATCTTGTTTTTCCCCTCCTTTCTTCCGGCGCTTCAGAAATCAATGTATAGTCGACCGTCAGTTTAATCTGCATATTGCGGCCGGAGACAACCCCCAGCGCCTGACGAATCAAAGGAAGATAATGCTCTTCCAGCCATGACAGATAGAAATCGTTTCCCACCACCAGAACGGCGGTATCATTTTCCATGCTGCGGCACTGAATTACCGCAATCCATTTTTCAAAAATGTCTTTTGGAAGGGTTTCTTCAAGATGGCGGCAGGCCTCTTCCCAAAGCTTGTTTTTTTCTTTGTACATAAAGTATAAAATCCGCACGGTTAAAAAGTTAATAAAAGGAAAGAAGATATCAACAGGTTGTCCACAGGTGGATATCTTCCGGTCTTCCGCTACAGAACGAGCTTAATAAACCTGAACGTGTTCCCTCAAGAGGAAACCCGAACGAGGATCAAAAAAGCGGATGGAGCACAATATATGGAATATTTTAAAAAGGTTTCCACAACATACCGCTCAAGAAGAAAAAAATAAAAATACAGAAAAGGCCCCTTTTTTCTGTAACTGTATATCTAATAAAACCCTTACAAATATGAAAAAAAGAGAAACCGCACCCATACTTATCAGCAGCCCGCAGAATGCATCCGATATCCGGTATTTATGTGGAACGGAACCCCCTGAAGCGGCGTTGCTTGTCAAAATCGGTCAGCGTGGAACACTGTTCGTTTCTGAAATGGAGTACAACCGTCTGCGTCAGACTGTCAGGCGCGGAATCTCTGTTGTACACCCTGAAATGGCAGGTTCTTCCTGGAAAAAAGGACCTGTTGACTGGATTGAAAAGTCTGTCGATGTAAAAAAACTGATCGTCTCCTCTGTTTTTCCGGTCGGCCTCGCCGAAAAACTGCGCCAGGCGGGATTTGAGCTGACAGTTTCCGAAGAATTGCTCTGTCCGCAGCGAAAAATAAAAACTGCCGAAGAGATAAAAGCTGTACAGGGCTCTCAGCGCGCCGCCGTTGCCGCCATGAAAGCAGCCATCAGGCAAATTGCCGCAACGGAACCCGACCGCAGCGGAATTCTGCGTTCCGGAGGAAAGATCCTGACTTCCGAAACAGTGCGTGCAACCATCTGCCATACCTTGCTCGATCACGATTGCACCGCTTTTGAAACAATTGTCGCCTGCGGACCCCATTCAGCTGATCCACACGAGCGCGGAAGCGGTCCCTTGTGTGCCGGACAGCCGATTGTGATCGATATTTTTCCAAAATCCGGAAAGACAGGTTATTGGGGCGACATTACCCGCACAGTCTGTCGCGGCGCGGCATCTGCCGGGCTGAAAAAAATGTACAGCGCGGTTAAAGCGGCACATGCAGCTGCCCTGAAAAGGGTTAAGGCCGGTGCCTGGACCGATGTTGTACACAACACGGCCGCGGAAGAAATGGAGCGACGCGGATATGCAACCGGCCCGGTTGACGGCGTGCCGCAGGGCTTCATCCACGGACTCGGGCACGGTGTCGGCCTCGAAATTCATGAAGCTCCGCGTGTTTCGCCCACGGTGCATGAAACGCTGCGCGCCGGTCATATTATTACCATTGAACCCGGACTCTATTATCCGGAAACAGGCGGCATTCGCCTTGAAGACACCATTGCTGTCACCCGCGACGGATATAAAATGCTGGCTTCCTGTTCCAAACATTTCGAAATTTAAGCAGAATGTCTGGGCAGACCCGGCTAGACCATCGGAACAAAGCGGACGGAAAGAGCATTCTCCTGTAAGAGGCGACGGCCTTTTCGACGCAGAATAACGAGCTGCTGGATCCGCCTGCCGACCGGCAAAATCATGCGTCCGCCTTCCGCGAGCTGCTCAACAAGCGGATCCGGAATCTCTTCCGGCGCACAGGTGCCGATAATTATATCGAAAGGCATCGCCCCGGGCCAGCCCTCGCGGCCGTCTCCACAGCGGACCTTCACCTGATCATATCCCTGTGAGGCCAGCACGGCCCGTGCATGTTCGGCCAGCTCGGGGATAATTTCAACAGAGAAGACCGAGGCTCCCAGCTCGGCCAGCACTGCGGCCTGATAGCCCGACCCGGTTCCGATTTCCAACACCGTTTCACTGGGTTGCGGAGCAATCTTTTCCGTCATATAAGCCACGATGTAAGGCTGGGAAATCGTTTGACCCCAACCGATGGGACAGGGATGATCGCCGTAAGGATCGGCGCCGTCGCGAAAAGCCTCCGGAATAAAGAGGTGGCGCTGGATTTTTTCCATCGCGGAGAGCACACGCTCATCGCGGATGCCGTAATATCGGCGGAGCAGAAGCACCATCTTGCTGCGCGCCAAGGCTTGAATTTCTGCGTCCAGGTCCATTTAAATGTCTCCACATCTCCGAAAATAGCAGATCATCAGGCTGTTCAGTAATAAAAACTTGCCGGAAGAAAAGGGGCTGCCTATATTCGCGTTTCTTCTGTGGGGCGGTAGCTCAGTTGGTAGAGCGTCGCGTTCGCAATGCGAAGGTCGAGGGTTCGATCCCCTTCCGCTCCACCACTTCAGCCTCTGCGATGAGTTTCGAGCTGCGGCAAAGAAAACGGAACGATTGATTTGTGCAGGCAGGCTTACACCCCGTTATTTTGCCGCCAGTCTTCCAGCTGCAGAGTGGGATGAACATCTTCCGGTATCGTATACGGATACCCGCGGGAGAGTTTGATATATGCGGCACCGGCGATCATTGCGGCATTGTCGGTACAGAGCCGTGGCGCTGAAAGATGCAGCGGAATCCCTGTCGTTGCCGACAGACGACCGAGCTTTTCACGCAGAACCTTGTTGAGCGACACACCGCCGGCACAGGCAAAGGAAGCACATGTATACTGCTTCAGCGCCCGCCCGACACGAATGATGAGCGCATCGGTCACTGCTTCCTGGTAGCTCGCGGCCAGATCGCGTCCGGCACGTTCATTGTCCATCCATTCGGGGTGTTTCCGCACATAATAGAGCAGTGAGGTTTTAAGCCCGCTGAAGCTGAAGCAGAATTGGCGATCGATGGCGTATTTCCAGTCTCCGCCCGCATTGTCGAGTCCGCGCGGAAAACGTACGGCCTGGGGGTTGCCTCCTTCGGCGGTTCGCTGAATGACCGGTCCGCCGGGATAGCCGAGCCCCAGCAGGGTCGCCCCTTTATCAAGCGCTTCCCCCGCCGCATCATCAATGGTCTGACCAATTATCGTATAGCTGCCGGGCTCTGTCACATAAACCAGCTTCGTGTCTCCGCCGGAAACCAGCAGAACCAGCATCGGAAACGAACCTTCCAGCACAGGCGGGTTTTCGCCCAGAAACACCGAATAAATGTGTCCTTCGTGATGGTGGACCCCGGTGAGTGGAATGTCGATCCGCCGGCTCAGCGCGCGCGCGGCGGAATAGCCAATCAGCAGTGAACTGGCCAGTCCGGGACCGTAGGTGACTGCAATTCCGTCAAGCTGCTTAAAGGAACAGGCCGCTTCATGCAGAGCCTCCTCAATGATTCCCGGCAGTTTTTTTACATGGTCGCGCGAGGCGATTTCAGGAACAACCCCGCCGTACGGCGCGTGTTTGGCGATCTGCGAATAAATCACATTGGAGCGCACTGCCCCGTCAACCAGCACGGCAGCAGCGGTTTCGTCGCAGGAGGTTTCAATACCAAGCAGGATCATTTTTTATCCTGGGAAACCAAGTCCTGGAAAATCAGTACTCCCTGTAAAACACCGACTGCTTTTTCAAGCTGCACATCCTGCAGCTTCGACCCCGATTCCGGAAGACCGCCCGGCGGTGCATCATGTAAGGACTGCTGAATACGGATCTTGTAAAGGACTTCGGGATCCATCTCCACTTGTATATCCGGCTCTATACCGTGCCCGTCAATTACCCGTTCACTGGGCGTATAGTATTTCGCCGTTGTCAGTTTGACGGCAGAGCCGTCTCCCAGCGGGAGAATACTCTGTACGCAACCCTTTCCAAACGTTTTTTCCCCGATGAGAATGGCGCGTTTCTGGTCCTGCAGTGCGCCGGAGACGATTTCCGAGGCGCTGGCGCTTCCGTCGTCTACCAGAATGGCCATCGGAAAATCTGTGTAGTGTGTATCTCCGGACGACTTGAACTGCTGCTGTCCCATTTCTTTCGTACGCCCTTTAGTAAAAACGATCAGGTCGCCGCGCGGCAGAAAAAGTTCCGCCACTCCGGCTGCGGACGTAAGCAGGCCTCCGGGATTGCCGCGAAGATCGAGCACCAGTGCTTTCATATTTTCGTCCAGCAGCTGTTTAAGCTGACCTTTTACATTCTCAGCGGTAGGCTCATTGAACTGAGTGATGCGAAGATAGCCGATCCCGTTTTCGAGAATCTTTGCCCCCTTTACGCTGGCAACCTTGATTTCTTCTCTTGTAATGGCATATTCCTGCGTTTTATGCGTGGAAGGCCGGACGATTTTCAATTTCACCTCGGTGCCGGATTCCCCGCGCATTTTTTTCACTGCGTCTGAAAGGGTCATGGAACGGGTTTCCTCTCCATTGATTTCAATGATCACATCGCCGGAAATAATCCCTTCGCGGAACGCGGGGGAGTCCTCCATCGGGGAAACAACCGTAAGCATTCTGTCTTTCACACTGATCACCAGCCCGACGCCGCTGAAGTGTCCGGAGGTATCGTCTCTCAGATCCTTATAAGAGGTTTCATCCAGAAACTGACTGTAGGGATCAAGGTCCTGGAGCATACCGGTCAGTGCGTGGTGGATTAACTGATCGTAGCCCGCCTCGTCGCTGTCGACAAAACTGCGGTGCACCTCTTCCAGCACGGTGGTGAACAGCGCAATGGCGTCGTATGCGTTGGTATAGGACTCCGCCGCCGGAACAGCGGTAGTCAGACCGGCACTCAAAAGCAGGATTAAAAAGAATTTTTTCATTGTCATCATTCTCTCCAGAGTAAGTGGCTTTAAAAATACCCTCTGTTTCCAAACCTTGGAACCTTTTTCTGCAATCATTCGCCGGGCCGGTAATCTGTCCAGAAGGACGGTTATAAATCAAAAAGAAGCGGGTACGGAACTCCTTCTGTTTCCGCGGGTTGGAAAAAAGAATAAACAGCTTTCCAAACCTTGTAAAATTCCGGTCTTTCCCCGGCGGGCGGGATGGGTAAAATAGGCCGTCAACCCATGAAAGAGATCCCGTTCTGCCATTTGCATTTTCACACGGAATACAGCCTGCTGGACAGTACCTGCAAGGTGGCTGACGCTATGCAGACGGCAAAAGAGCAGGGGCAGCAGTATTTGGCAATGACCGACCACGGCGTGCTTTACGGCGCGGTGGAATTCTATAAGCAGGCTTATAAGCATGGCATTAAACCGATTATAGGCTGTGAAGTGTATGTTGCCCGCAACGGAATGGACGAAAAAACCTCTCAAGCCGATAACATGCATCTGGTTCTGCTGGCAGAAGATAACGAAGGCTACAAAAACCTGATGCGGCTGGTGTCGAAAAGTCACCTCGAAGGATTTTATTACAAACCGCGCCTCGATAAGAAGCTTCTGCGGCAGTACAGCAAGGGACTGATCGGACTCTCCGCCTGTTTGAAAGGCGAGGTGACGGAGGCCTGCGCCGAAGGCGCTGTCGATAAAGCGGTTGCGCTGGCCCGGGAATATTCAGAAATTTTCGGCCCGGATAACTTTTTCCTGGAACTCCAGGACCACGGGATGGCGGAGCAGAAGGCCGCGAACCGGTATATTGCCGAGGTGGCGAAAATTACCGGCCTGCCGCTGGTTGCGACCAATGATGTACATTACCTGCGTCAGCAGGATCACGAGGCGCACGATGTGCTGATCTGCCTGCAGCAGGGTAATCTGCTGTCGGATACCAACCGGATGAGCTATCCGGGAGACCAGTTCTATATGAAGAGCGGTGCGGAGATGCAGCGGCTTTTTCCTGACCAGCCGGAAGCATTGTCAAACACCATTGAAATTGCCCGCCGCTGCAACGTGGAGTTTGAGTTCAATCTACCGGCGGAGCGGCTCCATTTTCCGTCCTTTCCGCTTCCGGAAGGATTCACAAAAGAGGAATACCTCGTTGAACTCGGGAAACGGGGCCTGGAAAAACTCTATAAACTGAACGATTTCGATCATCCGGAAAATGAATTGGGCGAACGAGTCAAAAAACAGTTCGAATATGAGGTCGAGATTATCGAGAAGACCAATTATGTGAACTATTTTCTGGTGGTGCAGGACTTCATTCGCTGGGCAAAAAACAACGGCATTCCGGTCGGCCCGGGCCGCGGATCGGGCGCGGGATCCATCCTTGCCTATGCGCTGGGCATTACGGCCATTGACCCGCTGAAGTACAATCTGATTTTCGAGCGGTTTCTTAACCCGGACCGGGTTTCGCCACCCGACTTCGATATTGATTTCTGCCCCACCCGCCGCGCGGATGTCATTAATTATGTCCGCCGGAAATACGGCGAAGACTGTGTTGCTCAGATTATTACGTTTGGAACCCTCGGCGCGAAAACACTGATGCGCGATGTAGGTCGCGTGCTGAACCTGCCGCTTTCCGACTGCGACCGGATTGCCAAACTGATTCCGGATATGACGAAGAATCTGCAGACGGCGCAGCAGGAAAGCCCGGACTTTAAACGGGCGTGTGAGCAGGACCCCGTTGCGCGGGAAATTATGAAATACGCCCCGCAGCTCGAGGGGCTGCCCCGCCATACCGGGATGCACGCCGCCGGAGTGGTGATCGGTGAAAAGCCGCTGATCGAAATCATCCCGCTGACCCGGGAACGCAAAGAAAATATGACGGTCGTTCAGTTCGAGAAAGGCCCCACCGAAGACATCGGCCTGCTCAAGATGGATTTTCTCGGACTGAAGAACCTGACCATCATTCAGGAAGCGATTGAACACGTCGAAAAAAACCACAATGTGCGGCTTGACCCGATGGAGCTGCCTCTTGATGATCCGCTGACGTTTGACCTGCTCTGCAAGGGAAATACAGCCGGTGTGTTCCAGCTGGAAAGTCCCGGAATGCGCGATACACTGCGGCAGGTCGCCCCGGATTGCATGGAGGATATTATCGCGATTCTCGCCCTCTACCGTCCAGGCCCGATGCAGTTTATTCCGCTCTACACCAAACGGAAGCACGGACATGAGAAGGTGCAGTATGACCATCCGATTCTCGAGCCGATCCTGAAAGAAACAAACGGAATTATCGTCTATCAGGAACAGATTCAGCAGGCGGCCCGCGACCTGGCCGGGTTTTCGCTCGGACGGGGAGATATTCTGCGGCGCGCCATGGGCAAAAAGAAGAAGGAGGCGATGGATGAGCAGCGCGGATTCTTTGTAGAAGGATGCAAAAAAACCAACAACATTGATGCCCGGCTGGCCAACACCATTTTTGACAACATTGCAAAATTCGCGGAATACGGGTTTAATAAATCGCACTCGACCGCTTACGGCTTTATCTCCTACCAGACCGCCTGGCTGAAGGCGCACTATCCGGCCGAATTCATGGCGGCCCTGCTCTCGTGTGAAATGGGCAACCCCGACAAACTGGCGCTGGTGCTGGCCGAAACCCGCGAAATGGGCTTGGAGGTGCGTCCGCCAAGCGTCAACGAAAGCATCGCCCGGTTCCGTCCGGTAAAAGGCGCAATCCTGTTCGGTATGGCCGGCGTAAAAAATGTTGGATCAGGCGCTGTGGAAACGCTGGTCAAGGAGCGCGAAGCCAACGGCCCGTTCACCGGGTTGATCGACTTCTGTCGGCGTGTAGATTCGCGTGAAGTAAACCGCAAAACGCTGGAAAGCCTGATCAAATGCGGCGCGTTTGATTTTACCGGAATCCACCGCGCGCGTCTCTTCGCCGGGATCGACATTGCCATGGCGCGCGCCGCCGAGTCCGCCCGGGATCGCTCCAGCGGGCAAATCTCGATGTTCGATCTGCTCGGAGGGATCGCGGAACAGGAAAACCCCGGCGATAACGAACTTCCTGACGCCGAAGCATGGCACGAAAGCGAGATGCTTTCGGCAGAGAAAGAATTGATCGGCTTCTATATTTCCGGGCACCCGCTGGCGCAGTATGAATGGGTTCTGAACACGCTGGCCCTGCAGAGGGTCGGTACACTGCCCGACGTGCTGGAAGCCGCCGGCGGCGACGAGAAAAAATCCCTTGTCCGGGTCGGCGGCCTGATCGATAAATATCGGAAGGTGTTCACCAAAAAAGACAACCCGCGTCCCTATGCCCGGTTCTGTCTGGAAGGACTGGAGGCCTCCGTGGCCGCCGTGGTCTGGCCGGATGATTTTCCGAGGTTTGAGTCCCTTCTTCAGGACGGGGCTGCAGTAATGGTCGGCGGAAAACTCGCTCGCGATTTCCGCGATGAACTCGAAATTCAGGTTTCAGAAATTTATCCGCTGGCACAGGCCCCGATCCTCTTTGCTGAAAAAGTCGGCCTGCATCTGACGGAAGCGGCATTGACCGGCGAGCGGTTGCAATCGATCAAAGCCGTGGCACAGAATTATCCCGGACCGACACCGCTCATCTTGTGTATCCTCATGGATACCGGAGAAAAGGTATTCATTAAAGCCGACCGCAACAGCCAGGTAAAAGCCTGCCCGGAACTGGTGCAGGCGTTTGAGAAACTTCTTGGGGAAGACAGCGTGTATGTCGGTGCCCGGGCACAACCGCTCCTGCAGGAGCCGTCCCGGCGGCGTTTCAATGGGCGCAAACGATGAAACACCGCGCGAAACATATTTTCGAGTACCTCCTGCTGCGCGGATTGTGCTCCATTGTAAAGTTTCTGCCGCTTCGTGCGGCACTGGCGCTCGGCTGGCTGATCGGCGCGTTTTTTTTTCATGTGATGCGCTTCCGGGTCGACAAAGCCCTGCAGCGGCTCGAACAGGTTTTCGGGGATCGCTTTACCGTCCGTGAACGGAAAAAAATTGCATGGATTTCGTTCCGTAATATCTGTTTCAATGCGGTGGAAGCCGCGCGGTTCGGAAAACTGACCCTGGAAAAGCTGCAGAAAATGCCGTTGTACCCCGCGATTGCCGCCATGCAGGAGGTGTATCAGAAAAGCGGCGCATTTATTTTCGCCACGGCACATATGGGGAACTGGGATCTGGCCGGTGTTGCCTGTCAGCTGGCGGGCATTCCGGTGTTTTCCATTGCGCGGCGGCAAAAAAATCCGCTGACTGATAATCTGCTGAATCAGATCCGCAACACCACCGGAATGGATGTGGTTTTAAACGATTCCAGAGTGCTGCGGAATGTTGTGCGCCGGCTGAAGGCCGGCGAAGTGCTCGCCATCCTTCCTGATGTGCGCTCGCGAACAAAAGCCCTGACGATTGATTTTCTCGGCGGCCAGGCCAATCTCGGCGCAGGCGCTGCGCTTTTTGCACAGATGGCAAACTGTCCGATCTATCCGGCCGTGCTGCTGCGCCACGGATGGACAAAGCATGAATACAACGTGTTCGATCCGATCCGCCCCGATCCCTCTCTGGATAAAAAAAAGGACTGGCAGCGCATGATGCAGCAGCTGGTTTCCATTTTTGATCGGGAAATCCGCGAAAATCCGGAACAGTATTTCTGGTTCAACAAACGCTGGGTTCTCGATCCGATTAAAGAACGAAAAAACGCTCCGCAGCAATAGTTACGACGAGAATCAAAATGAAAAACACGGCGGTAAAATAATGAAACAAATTGAGTTGCTCGAGATTGGCGGCCTGCAAATCGGCCATGCCCAGAATTTGGAAGCAGCAACAGGTTGTACCGTTATCATTAGTGAAAAAGGAGCAACGATGGGTGTGGATGTAAGGGGTGGAGCGCCGGGAACCCGGGAGACCGATCTTTTGAATCCGGTTGCTCTGCTGCAAAAAGGCCATGCAATTCTTTTAAGCGGGGGAAGTGCCTTCGGCCTCGATGCCGCCGCAGGCGTAATGTGTTATCTTGAAGAGAAAAAAATCGGGTTCGATGTCCGGGTTACCCGGGTTCCCATTGTCTGCGGCGCGGCGCTTTTTGATCTGATGATCGGCGATTGCAAGGTTCGTCCGGATAAAGAAATGGGATATCAGGCCTGCTTAAATGCCGGTTCTGTGGAATGTCCTCAGGGATGTATCGGTGCAGGAACAGGCGCGACGATCGGAAAAATTCTGGGCATGGACCACGCGATGAAAAGCGGTCTGGGAACCTTTGCCCTCCAGACGGGAGATTTAAAGGTCGGGGCATTGGCGGCAGTAAATTGTCTTGGAAATGTCATTGATCCGCTGACCGGCAAAAATCTGGCCGGTCCTCTCGATGACGACATGAAAACGGTGAAAGATACTGAAGAAATTATGATTCAGTCGTATTCCGGCAACGCAGATTTGTTCAGCGGCAACACAACTATCGGCATGATAGCCACAAATGCGAAATTCACAAAAGCCCAGACCACTAAACTGGCGTCCATGGCGCAGGATGGATATGCCCGTGCCATCAGACCCGCCCATTCCATGTATGATGGAGATACGATATTTTCTTTGTCTTGCGGCGAGGTTGCGGCAGATCTCAGTGTCGTCGGGCTGCTGGCGGCAAGAGTAATGGAACGGGCTGTGGTAGAAGCGGCCCGGAATGCCCGGTCACTCTGCGGGCTGCCCTGCTATGCCGACCTGATTTAAAATATCCCGTTATATCTTTGAAATCAGGGAGATTGCCCTGCGAGCTCTATAAAAAAACCGGTGACCAAGGAGTGCGGTCTATGAGGCGGTTCGCTTGGCGCTGCCGATGATCCACCCGCCGCCGAGGACTTCGTCGCCGGAATACACGACGGCGGCCTGGCCGGGCGTGAGGGCGAACTGCGGTTCCTCAAAGAGGACGTTGAATTCGGCGTCACCGGTTTTTTCAATCGCTGCCGGTGCGCCGGAATGGCCGTAGCGCGGCTGGACTGTATACGATGTTCCAGGCATTGGAAAACTGCCGGAAATCCAGTGTGCATCGGTGACGAGGCACTCGGACTGCATGAGACCTTCGCGCGGAGCGAGCGTGACTTCGTTTTTCTCCGCGTCAATGTTGCGGACGTAGATGCGCTGGCCGACGGCGACGCCGGTGCCGCCGCGCTGGCCGACGGTGAAGCGGTGAATCCCTTCATGCTCGGCCAGTTCGTTGCCCTGCTCGTCGAGCACTTTACCCTTTTTCTTTACGTCCGGCGCGCGGTTTTCCACAAACTCGGCGTATTTCCCGGCTTCGACGAAGCAGAGATCCTGGCTTTCGCCGCGCGGGACGATGGGCAGGCCGTGGTCGTTCGACCATCTTTTGACCTCTTCTTTGGTCCATCCGCCGAGCGGAAAGGCAAGATGTGCAAGCTGTTTCTGCGAGAGGCGGCTGAGAAAGTAGGTCTGGTCTTTTTTCGGATCGACGGCGCGCAGGAGGTGGAAGGTTCCGTCGCGCTCTTCGCTGCGCGCATAGTGGCCGGTCGCAAGGATGTCGCAGTCGAGCTGCGCGGCGCGGGTCAGCAAAAATCCGAACTTGATGAACTGGTTGCAGGAGATGCAGGGGGACGGCGTGCGGCCAGCGGCATAGCCGTCGACAAACGGCGAAACCACGCGCTGTTCAAACTGATCCTGCGCGTTGACGACATAGTGGCGGATGCCGAGCGCGGCGCAGACTTTCTGTGCGCGGGTGACGTCCTCGAGCGAGCAGCAGCGCGAGCCTTCTTTCCACATGTGAGCCGTCAGGCCGATGACTTCATAACCCTGTTCCACAAGCAAAGCCGCCGCCACGGAGCTGTCCGTGCCGCCGCTCATTCCGACTGCCGCGCGCTTTTTCATTTCTCCTCTGGCTCTATGTGGACGGTCACATCCGCTACTGCCGGGCCTTCTTCGAGAAGACGGTCCTGCACCTGTGTGGCCACATCATGCCCCTGCCGGACCGGGAGGTCGCCATCCACCAGCACGTGCAGGTCTACAAACCAGCCTGCGCCCAACCGGCGGGTGCGTATTCCGTGTACCGAACAAACCCCGGGAACCGATTCAGTAAGGCGGGCAATTTCGCGGACATCCTCATTGTCCGCACCACGCTCAGTAAGCTCTGAAAGTGCAGGTGATGCAACATCCCATGCAACTTTGATGATCAGCAACGCGACAATCAATGCGCCGACCGGATCAAGAAACGCCCACTTCGGGTTGATCGCTGCGGCGGTCACGGCGATCAACACAGGAAGGGAGCTGATTGCATCACTGCGGTGGTGCCAGGCATTGGCAATCAACGCAGAGGAATGAATCCGCTTCCCCACCTTGCGGGTTCGGCGAAACAGAGCTTCTTTAGCCAAAATGGAAACCAGGGGTCCAAAAAGAGCGATGAACAACGGTTCGCTGCGGATCGGCTGTCCGAGCCGGCGGATGGCACTTCCCCCGATTCCGAAAGCGACACCCACCAGCAGTACACTGATCAACACGGTGATGATTGTTTCGATCCGCTGATGCCCATAAGGATGCTTTTCATCGGCCGGAGCCGACCAGAATTTCAGGCCGGTGAGAACGAGAACATCAGTCACCATATCCGACAGACTATGGGCCGCGTCCGCTACAACGGCCTGAGAATGCCCTGAAATTCCCAACCCGAATTTCAAAGCGGACAACATGACATTGACCACCAGACCGGCTACGGTGATGTCGCGGGCCTGTGATGTATTATGATCTTTCATTGCGGGCAGAATGTTAACGTAGCAGCCGATTTTTACGAGTGGATTTCCTGATGTTTAAAAATATGGAGCCGGCGGAGGGAGTCGAACCCCCGACCAGCTGATTACAAATCAGCTGCTCTACCACTGAGCTACGCCGGCAGATAAAGAAAAGCGGGATTATGCAAAAGATGAGGATGAAGTCAAATCATCAACCGCGCTTATAGCCGGGGCGGTGATGACGGAGATGGCGAAACCTGTAGCGCGAAAATGCCGCCATGATACATAAAAGACCGAGAACCAGCGTCACAAGCAGAGTGAAAAGGCCGTGGCGGTATCCAACGTAATCGGCTTCTTCGGTAAAAAAACAGGCGGACAAGAGCCCCCCGACAATGAAGACAAAAAGCGCCGCGAGCAGAAGGCCCTTATACGGCCGGAGTTTAAACATCGGCACTTTACTGCCCATCAAAGTCATTTTCTCTCCAGTTATTTCCCGACCCGTCGCATCCCCTCAAATCCAGATTAATGAGATCCTAATCTTCTTTAAATAATTAATGTAAATACAAAAAAGGTAAAAGTTTTTTTTGTAAAAAATGACTTTTGTGAGTCGCTTCAGATTAAACGCTGACGTAGCGCTCTGTGGAGCGCGGGCGAAAGAGACCCTGTCCCGTTTGAGCCGTTTGAACCGTTTTTTAACCCCCCGCCACTGTCTTAACAAGATACGAATGATCTCGGGGCCGCCTGCCGCGGATTTGTTGCAATCCCCGTACACAAATTGATTTGCGTAACAGGAATTCCATTTGAACCTTTTCCGTTGATTCCTCTTCTCGGACCCACTCGGGTCTTGCGGGACCGGCGGTTTCGTGCTTTATTTACCGCCCTTTGAATGGAGTTACAGCATGAGCTTAAGCATCGGGATCCTCGGCCTTCCAAACGTTGGAAAATCGACAATTTTCAACGCGCTGACGCGCGCGCAGAACGCAGAGGCCGCCAACTACCCCTTCTGCACCATTGAACCGAACAAGGCGGTCGTGCCGGTGCCGGATGAACGGGTCGATAAACTGACCGAAATGGTGAATCCGCAGAAGACCGTCTACGCCACGGTGGATTTCGTAGACATCGCCGGCCTGGTGAAAGGCGCCAGCCGCGGCGAAGGTCTCGGAAACAAATTTCTCGCCAATGTGCGCGAGGCAGACGCGCTGCTCCACGTCGTCCGCTGTTTCGAAGACAGCAGCGTGGTCCACGTCGATGGATCGGTTGACCCGCGGCGCGATCTCGATGTCATTGAAACCGAACTGGTCCTCGCCGATTTTCAAACGCTGGAAACCCGCATTCAGCGGATGGAAAAACAGGCGCGGGCCGACAAAAAGGCGGCGGAAGCGCTGGTCCATGTCAAACGACTGCTCGACCACCTCGGCGAAGGAAATCCCGCCATCCGTTTTTCGGAGCGCGATACGGATGAAATCCAGGCGGTGCTGAAGGAAGTCCCGCTGCTGACGGATAAAAAAATAATCTACTGCGCCAATGTCGACGAAGCCGGCATGGCGGAAGACAACGCGTATATTACAGCCGTCCGCGATTATGCCGCCGCCCAAGGCGCGGACATGGTTAAAATCTGTGCAAAAATGGAAGAGGATCTCGTCGGGATGGACGAAGCTGAAGCCGCCGAATTTCTGAAAGAATACGGCGTCACGGAAAGCGGTCTCGACCAGATTGCGCGTACCGGCTATCACACTCTCGGACTCATCAGCTACCTCACCGCCGGACCGAAGGAAGTTCGCGCATGGACCATTCGTCGCGGATGGAAAGCACCGCAGGCCGCCGGCGTCATTCACACCGACTTTGAACGCGGCTTTATCCGCGCCCAAGTCATCGCCTACAGCGATTACGTCGCACTTGGCGGCGAAAATGCCTGCCGTGAAAAAGGGCTGATGCGCACCGAAGGAAAAGAATATGTTGTAAGGGACGGCGACATTATCGAATTTCTGTTTAACGTCTAAAACCCTTGCACTGCCGAAATGCAAGTTATATGGTCGCATTTATCTAACTAACAGGGAGTACGCCATGTCAGATAAAGTAAAAGAACTTACCGCCGAGACCTTCAGCGATGCCATCGCATCTGGAACCGTTCTAATCGATTTCTGGGCTCCGTGGTGCGGACCGTGCAAAATGCAGGGACCGATCCTCGATAAAGTGGCCGATAAGATCGGCGATAAAGCCGTGATCGCTAAAGTCAACGTCGACGAGAACGCCCCGATTGCCGCGCAGTTCGGTGTTCGCTCTATCCCGACGCTGATTCTTTTCAAAAACGGTGAAAAAGTAAAAGATTTCGTCGGCGTCCAGCAGGAAGCCGTACTCGTCGAAGCGCTGACCTGAGGGGTTCCTTCCGAATCGCGGAATTTTTCCCATGGAGTGAAACGTTTGCGCCGGATTTTTCCAACGTTTGGAGAGTCCGGCGTTCTTTATTGTCTGCCTGAAAGGATTCAGGTCTCGGCAAGGAACGCCGCGGTTTTTTTGAAGCAGTTCAACAGGCTTTCGGTTTTGACAGGCAGGATATCAATGAATTTGTCGAGGATATTTCGATCCCGAACGAGCCGTTTGGTGGCGGCATAGCTGAGGTCGTGCATCCAGCTGAGCTGAAGGACAAAACGATCGGCCATACTGTTCAGATAGCGGTAATCAATCGCTTCGCCGCGTTCGAACTGCGCCAGAACGGAAGAAGTCGGCGGACCGTTGAAATCAATATTCATCACGACCTCGGGATGATCGTGTGCCTGCCCGCTCTTCAGGGTGTCCCAGCAGACAAAAAAGATATCGAGCCGGTCGGCATCGCGGATCAACCGCAGATGCATCTCCTCCCGGGCAGTCAGTGCCGCAGGCAGATCTTTTTTGTTGTGGTGTTTCACCGCGTGCAGGATAAGCTCGCGCGAATCAGCCGCCACGCCATCAAGCAGGTTTTCATTTTCCAGGGTTTGAACCCCGAGGTCTCCGTGGTCAATGGTGTCCACATCGGAAAAACTGCGGTACTGCTGATACTGAGGAAAGCGGGCGATATCATGAAACAGTCCAACGGCCTCGGCCAGATTCACCTCCTCTTCCGACCAGTCCATATCCGCGGCGAGGGCGCGGGAATCGGCCGCCACACGAATCGTGTGTTCCAGTTTAAGCTGATGCATCGGATCAAGCACCCCGTCGATACGGTAGCGGTCTGCATAGCTGCGAAAACGGATTCCCAGAATTTCCAGTTCGGATTCAGTCATATCATTTCCGTTTTTTCAGTCCCGCCGTACGCCGGGTTCAGCTGCGCTTCAGACGGCACCTCCGGAGAGTATTCCCCGTTGGGGCCGATCCACTGCCCATCGCCCGAAGCGGTGAATTGAACCGGCGGCACAGATGACCCAAAGCAAAAGAAGCGATACTTTGCGCCGGCAGAATCTGGCTTTCACTGTAACTCCTTTTTTGAGTCGCTTCTATATCAACCGGTTTGGACGGCACTTTATTGCCGGGTTTGATAAGAAACAAGCGTTCTCTTTTGCCCGGGAAATCAATAAACCAGCAGAGCCAGTAAAAGAAGCCCAATGCCTGCGAATAATTTAACCGCCCCGCCGACACGCAGGGCGGAACGATTCTTTGTTGCCAAGAGAACGATACGCCGGAACCACCATGGAGAAAGCAGAAGAAGCAGACCGAAGCCGATCCAGAGATAGGCAATAACCGTCACAATCAGCCGCCACCCGGACGGATTCCAGCGTGCCGCATCCAGGACCGGACCGGCCGCCAGCAGCAGGAATCCGCCCAGCGCACGCGGGCTCAGCAGTTCGTCGAGATATTTGATACACAGGAAAATTGCCACAGGTGTCAGCCAGTAGAGATGCACTTTCCACGCATCCATCATACCGAGATGCAGCAATGTAAGCCCATAGGCCGCCCAGACCAGATCGACGGCGGCCAGAATCCGGCCGGGCCAGACACTGCGCGGAAAAGCCGTCAGCCCCCGCTGAACGCGGGCCGGAGCCAGTATAGAAATTCCCCCTGCCGCCAAGGCGAGCAGACCAATCAAAATTGTGGCAACCGATAGTTCAGACATTTTGCTTTCCTTCCGAAAGAGCTTGATAAAACAGGTACATCAAATAGATTTTTAGGATTATTTCCACTTGAAACGGAAAATAAAGAAAACAACAAGGAGACATCTCATGGGAAGCAAAATTTTTGATCACATCAAACCCGGTGTCGTAATCGGAGACGATGTACAGACGGTTTTCAAAATCGCCAAAGAAAACCAATTCGCCCTGCCGGCGGTCAACGTCGTCGGTTCAGACTCGATCAACGGGGTTCTGGAAGCCGCCGCCGCAGTGAACTCCCCGGTCATTATTCAGTTCTCAAACGGCGGCGCGCAGTTCATGGCCGGAAAAGGCCTGAAACTGGAGGGCCAGCAGGCACAGGTTCTCGGCGCGGTGGCCGGAGCCAGACATATTCACACCCTGGCAAAAGCCTACGGGGTGGCGGTTATTCTTCATACAGACCATGCGGCAAAAAAACTGCTGCCGTGGATCGACGGCCTGATCGAAACCAGCGAAGCCAACTTCAAAGAGACCGGCAAACCGCTTTTCAGCTCGCATATGCTCGACCTCTCCGTGGAATCCCTCGAAGAAAATGTTCAGACCTGCGCCAAATATCTGGAACGCATGAGCAAAATCGGTATGACACTGGAAATTGAACTCGGCTGCACCGGCGGTGAAGAAGACGGGGTGGACAACAGCGGCATGAGCAGCTCTGCGCTCTACACTCAGCCTGAAGATGTTGCCTATGCCTATGAAACACTCAGCAAAATCAGCCCGCATTTCACCATCGCCGCTTCCTTCGGTAATGTTCACGGCGTCTATAAACCGGGCAATGTCAAGCTGACCCCGAAAATTCTGGACAACTCCCAGAAATACATTCAGGAAAAATTAGGCACCGCAGAGAAACCGGTTAACTTCGTGTTCCATGGCGGCTCCGGATCTTCTCCGGAAGAAATCAAAGAAGCGATCTCCTACGGTGTTATTAAAATGAACATCGACACCGACACCCAGTGGGCTACCTGGAAAGGGGTTCTGGAATTCTACAAAGCGAATGAAGCCTACCTGCAGAGTCAGCTCGGTAATCCGGAGGGTCCCGACAAACCCAACAAGAAATATTATGACCCGCGCGCATGGTTGCGTAAAGGTCAGGAATCACTGGTCGCCCGCGTCAAACAGGCGTTTGAAAACCTGAACGCAATTGACCGCTGCTAACCCCTCGAGCGCAGTTTCGTCCGGTTTCTCGAAGCCGGACCGCTGTCAGGTATCGCACCCCGTGCGATACCTGTTTTCTTTTCCGTTCTGTCACTCTTTCTCTGTTCCCATATAAAAACTTCGTTTCACAACGTCGTTATATAAAAGTTACGACACGCCGGTTTCCAATCGATGGGAAAAACTGATACGGTTTTACTCCAGAGTCTGGAACACAACGATGGCTGACATTTTTTCAGAAAACGTGATCTACATGCGAATGGCGCTGCGTGAAGCGGAACGTGCCGCCGAAGCCGGCGAAGTGCCCTGCGGGGCGGTCATCGTCAAAGACGGTGAAATTCTCGGCAAAGCGCACAACCAGACAGAACGGCTGAAAGATCCGACGGCACACGCTGAAATTCTGGCGATCACCCAGGCGGCAGCGGCACTGGAAAACTGGCGGCTGACCGGTGCCGTTCTGTATGTCACCAAAGAACCCTGCCCTATGTGTGCAGGCGCAATCGTGCTTGCGCGGCTCAGAAAAGTGGTTTGGGCCGTGGACGATCCAAAACGCGGCGGTGCGCGATCTAAATTCGAAATTCTTGACCATGCCGATCTCAATCACCGCGTCGAAATTGAGACCGGAATAATGGAAACGGAATGCAAGTCATTGCTTCAGAACTTCTTTCGCGCTCGCCGCGCCGGGAAAAAGTTGAGTTTATAAATCTTCCCGATTTTTTTCTCCCTTTTTTGAACGAAATAAAACCCCGGCGTTCTAACAGCTAAATACAATTAAATAATGAGATAAAGTTTAAATAATTTTCAATCCGATTATCCCTCGGGGACCGGCCTTCTTCATCCCCGGAAGGCCGGTCCCTTCCTTTTTATCCGTTGTTTTATCCATACAATCTGATTGCAGAATCCCGGCGGGTCATTGGACCTGATCGGAAAGAGCTGAAAACAAAAAAACAGAGGGCCGGGAATCAGCCGGAAAAAATATTCTAAAATTCTGATCTGTTTTTGAACAAAATAAATCTGCTCCTCTCTAACAGTCCATAACAGTGAATTTATAAATAAGTTCCTGACCACCCAACCCCCAGGGGGCCGGCCTTCCTCACCCCGGAAGCGCCGGCCCCCACCTTTTTTATCTGACGTTTCTGCACTGAAATAATTTTCTGTATAGCGCAGCCGTAATTATGCCGGTACAGCCCAAAAAAACGGTGTGGATCGTGGACGACCCGCAATGCGGCGGGGGGTGTGCCTCAAAGTTAAAATTTTCGACCATGATAAACCCCTGCTCTCCGGTCTTTCTGAGCACTTGTAAAACCAAACCCAAAGTAAGGTGCAGAATATTCTTCTGCCTGATCATTGTCACAAAACGGACACGGTTTGATTTCACTCATGCCTTTTCTCCAACAAAACGAATCGCTTCGGCGCAGTTAACGGCAAGCGGAAGGCGGCCGGTCAGTTTGGAAAATTCGAAGAGTCTGCGCACCTTGGATCCGGCATGCAGCAGAACAATCTTCTGCACTCTTTTACCGACTTCAAGCAGCGCGCCGATTTCCAGACTGCTGAGCTGCTCGATCCCGCGCAGGTCAAAAACAACTTTTCCAGCGGTCTCATATTTTTGCACAAAGGCTTCGGCTTCGGAAAAGTCTCCCAAGGGTTGAAATCCGTGATAGACCACACCGTGTCCGGCCCAGTGCGGCGGAACGGATGAATCGATCGGCGCCGGAATATCTTTTGTTATCCGCAGCCTGAACGTCAGCCAGAGGGCGCGCAGCAGAAAAACAATGTTGGAAACATAACGCTTCGTCAGCCGTTTCGGGTCCGTTCCCCAGCGCCAGAGCCATTCGCAGTGAATTTTCTGCACTCCTGCCGGCGCGCGGCGCTGAACGCCGGCAATAAAATCGAGTGTCCCGCCGACGCCGATGGCGACCGGCACCTTCCACGTTTTGACGTGCATGTGATTGAACTTCTCCTGCTTCGGAGCACCGAACGCAGTAAAGAGGATATCCGGCTGCGCTTCATCAAGACGGCGCAGGATTTCAGTATGGTCCATTTGGTCGAGCGGCGCATAAGGCGGCGACCACGCACCGGCCACCTTCAACTCCGGATGCCGTTTTCTGAGCGCGTCCATCGCTTGAGCGGCGACCCCCTCGGCGGCGCCGAGACCGTAGATGCTGATCCCTTCCCGCGCGGCGCGTTCCGCCAGCATCGGCGTGATATCACTGCCGGTTACCCGCCCTTTGAGCGGCGGACCAAAGAGCGGGGCCAGTTTGACCGGCGGGAAACCGTCGGCAATCACCAGATCGGCGGCATAGAGTACATCGCGCAGCTCCGGATCGTTCTGTGCCTGAACGAGAAAGTCGAGATTGGCGGTGGCGATCACCCCGGGCTCGTTCGAACGGACGCGATCCACCACCCATTGGATGGCCTCTTCAAACGTCACATTATGAAACGGAACCCCGAAGAGAACGAGCGGAACCGGACTGAAGCTGCCTGGCATGCAACGAGAATAAGGCAGCCCCGCGGCGCTTTCAAGTTTTCCAAACATTGGAAACCCGCTAAAGTTCCGCGTTATGCCCATGATCTCCATTTTACTGATTGCTCTCGGGCTGGCCGTGGATGCCTTCGCGGTCTCCATCACCAGCGGGATCACCATTAAAAACCTCAAGGCGCGCGACGCGTTGCGGGTCGGCGCGGCGTTCGGACTGTTTCAGGCGGTCATGCCGGTGCTCGGCTGGCTGCTCGGCCGGTGGACCTATCGTTTTATTTCCGTTGTGGACTACTGGATTGCCTTCGGCCTGCTGCTCTTTGTCGGCGGACACATGATTATCCAGTCCATACAGCCCGAAGACGAAGAAGCCGGGGCAAAAAACCCGCTGCACCTGCCGACGCTGCTGCTGCTGGCGCTCGCCACGAGTATCGACGCCTTCGCCATCGGCATCAGCCTTTCCATGCTGCGCGTCGCGATTTTCAAGCCGGTACTGATTATCGGCCTGGTCACCTTCGTGCTCTCCTTCATCGGCGTCTATTTCGGGCGCTTTTTCGGCCACTTCAGCGAAAAAAAAATGGAAGCAGCGGGCGGACTGGTGCTGATCGGGCTCGGTACAAAAATGCTGGTCGAGCATCTGGTTGAGAACCACCAAATGTTCACCGATTCACAAATGGTCTGGTTCGCCTTCGGCCTGACGCTCGCCGCCGGGCTGGCGACCGGCATCGGCGGCCTGCTGGCGTTCTTCACGCGGCGCAGCCGGGCCCGCCGCGCCGCCCTGCTTTTCGGCATCTCCGCCGGCATGCTGCTCTGGACGGCGCTCCGCCAGCTCATGCCGATTGCCGAAGCCGATCTCGGCAGTCCGTCACTTGCCGGGTTCTCCTTTTTCGGCGGCTTCATCGTCATTGCCCTGATCGATCGGCTTGTTCCAACGTTTGGAAACCCGCACGAACCGCTGCTGATCGAAGAGCTCACGCCTGCCCCCGACTTTCGCCGCATCGGAATGCCCGCCGCGCTGGCGATCCTCGCGCACAGCTTTCCGGAAGGGCTGGCGGTGTTTATTGCAGCGCTGCACACGCCGGTGCCGGTTGCTGTCGGCGCAGCCGTTGCGCTGGCCCTGCACAATATTCCAGAGGGCGTCACCACCGCGCTGCCGATGTACCACGCCACCGGCAGCCGCGCCAAAGCCTGCGGTTTCTCCTCGCTGACCGGCCTGGCCGAACCGCTCGGCGCGCTGATCGTCTACACGCTGACGTACCGCTTTCTCAACGACGCCGCGCTCGGCATCCTCACTGCGGCGGGTGCCGGCATCATGGTTTTCATTGCGCTCGACGGGCTGCTGCCCGCCGCCCGCGTCTTCGGAAGATATCATCACGCCATTGCCGGCGTTCTGCTCGGCATGCTCACCGCCGCCGCCCTGTCTCTGCTCTGATTTTTATAAACATTATAAAAAATACCATTTTAGTTTCTTTTTATGTTGCCACATACCCCCAACGGGTATAGAAGGGGCGACATGAAACACGATGGAACCGTGACAACACATGAAGAAACGCTGAATCGGCTTTCGCGAATTGCCGGTCAGGTGCAGGGCGTGCGGCGGATGGTCGAAGAGCAGAAATACTGCATCGATATTGTGACCCAGATTCAGGCCGCCCGTTCCGCCCTGCGTTCTGTAGAACTGCAGATCCTCCGGAAACATATGCAGCACTGCGTCAGCGATGCCTTTGCATCCGGCTCGCAGAAAGATGCGGACGAAAAAATGGAAGAACTGCTGCGCGTAATGAAGAAACAGTACTGAAAGGAAGACCCCCCATGAAAAAAAGTATCGTTATCACCGCCCTGCTGATTGTCGCCTCTGCACGAATGGCGGAAGCAGCTCCACAGACCACCTGCCCGGTGCTGGGCGGGAAAATCAATCCGAACCTGTATGCCGACGCAGACGGTTACCGCATCTACGTCTGCTGCAGCGGGTGCATCGACGCTATTAAAGCAGATCCGGAAAAATACATCCGGAAAATGCAGGCAGACGGTGTTGAGATGGAGAAAACCCCGTCTGCTAAACAGGCGGATCATTCCATGTCCGGAATGAACAGGCCCATAACCGGGACAAATATGGATGAGTCCGGAATGGAACATTCTCACGCCGAATAACGACAAACCCCGCCGGCCGGGGCATCCATCCCCTGCCTCCGGCCGGAAAGTCTACTCCGCCGTTATGAAACAAAACCTTATCTTTATTCTGTTCTCACTTGCCGCCGTAATGCGAACGGCGCAGGCCGATGAGCTGCACACCTATCTTGCCGAGGCGGCAGAAAACAATTCGGGACTGGAAGCGGCATTCAACCGCTGGAAAGCATCCCTGGAGCAGGTCCCTCAGGTCAAAGCGCTGCCGGATCCGCGCTTCACCTATTCGTATTTTATTCGGGAAGTCGAAACCCGCGTCGGTCCACAGCGGCAGCGTTTTGGCATTTCACAGGTTTTCCCCTGGTTTGGGAAACTGAAACTGCGCGGCAGCGCCGCCATGGAAGCCGCGGAAGCAGAACACCAGCGTTACGAACTGGCCCGGCGAAAGCTGTTTTACCAGGTAAAATCTTCTTTTTTTGAATACGATTATCTCCACCGATCGACGGAAACCACCCGACAGCACCTGATTCTGCTGCAGGCTGTTGAACAGGTGGCCCGCACCCGTTTTCAGGCCGGGGAAATCCCGCAAAACACCGTCATTCAGCTTCAGGTTGAGCTGGGAAAACTGGAAGACAAGCTGCAGACGCTGGAAGCGCTGCGCAGCCCGACATCGGCCAGACTAAGTGCCGCACTGAACCGGCCGGACAGCACACTGCTCCCCTGGCCGGAGCCCCCGGCGGCGACACCGGCCCTCTTTACAGACGAAGAGGCTCTGCGGCAGCTGCGGGAATCCAGCCCTGAATTGAAGCAGCTGGAAGCCGTAATCCGCGAAGAAACCGATTCAGCGGAACTGGCTCGTAAAGCCCGCTATCCGGATATCCAGCTCGGACTGGATTATATCGAAACCGGCGATGCACGCATGTCCGGGGTATCGGACAGCGGCAAAGATCCATTCACGGCCACCCTTTCCGTGAATCTGCCGATCTGGTTCGGCAAACTGAAAGCGGGAGAGATGGAAGCCGCCTACAGACGCGCCGCTGCGGAGAATCAGCGAATGGATGCGGGAATCCGTTTGAGGGCCGATCTGCAGATGGCGCTCTACAATTTCCGCGATGCGGAACGAAAGATCAGCCTCTATCGCGACACACTCATTCCAAAAGCCAGGCAGTCGCTGGAAGTTACCCGCAAAAGCTTTGAATCCGAAAAAACCGGTTTCACGGCTCTTATCGATGCCGAACGAACCCTGCTGGAGTTCCAGCTGTCCGCTGACCGGGCCTTTGCCGATCGGGAAATCCGGCTGGCAAAAATTGAAATGCTGATCAACCGGGATTTTTAAAACGAGGGGCCCCGCATGAAAAAAAAATTCACTGAAAAAGTTTCCGGACTCCGGAAATTCCCAAAAAAAACCTTGTTGTACGGACTGCTGATTCTGCTGGCGGCATTCACCCTGGGCCGCTGCACCGGTCGCCGGCAGGAGACAACTCCTGCGGAAGCAACTGTTTCGGCGGATTCCGAAACAAACACGGCTCATGAAACCAAAACACAGTGGTGGACCTGCTCCATGCATCCGCAGATCCGGCTGCCGCATCCCGGGAAATGCCCGATCTGCGGCATGGATCTGATTCCCGTTGATTCCGGCGACGGGGAAACCGGTCCGCGGCAGTTGACTGTCAGTCCGGATGCGGTCAAACTGATGCGGATCGAAACAGTGCCGGTGGAACGGAAATTTGTCCAGGCCGACGTCCGCATGGTCGGCAAGGTGGATTACGATGAAACCCGCACCGCAGCCGTCACCGCCCGTATGCCCGGACGGCTCGACCGTCTGTTCGTGGACTACACCGGTGTTCAGGTTAAGAAGGGCGATCACATGGCGTCCATCTACAGCCCCGAACTGCTGAGCGCGCAGCAGGAACTCTTTCAGGCGCTGGATTCCGTCAAGGCGCTGAAAAACAGTGAAAGCACGATTGTGCGCGATGTCTCTCAATCCACTGTCGAAGCGGTTCGCGAAAAACTGCGGCTGTGGGGCCTGACGCCGGAACAGATTCAGGAGATCGAAACCCGCGGCAAGCCGATGGATCACGTCACGCTCTATTCGCCGGTCGGCGGTATTGTCATCCATAAAAACGCGCAGGAAGGCAGCTATGTCAAAACCGGCGACCGGATCTATACCGTCGCCGATCTTTCGCATGTCTGGGTTAAAATGGAAGCGTATGAATCCGACCTGCCGTGGCTGCGCTACGGACAGAAGGTCACCTTCACCACGGAAGCGTTGCCGGGCGAAACCTTTGAAGGAACGATTGCGTTTATCGACCCGGTACTCAACGCCGCCACCCGCACCGTCAGTGTGCGCGTCAACGTGGACAATCCGGAACTGAAAATGAAGCCCGGCATGTTCGTCCACGCCGTTGCGCATCCGCTGATTTCCGAAGACGGGAAAGTGCTCAACCCGTCGCTGGCCGGCAAGTGGATCTGCCCGATGCATCCGGAAGTGGTGAAAGATGCGCCGGGCACCTGCGGCATCTGCGGCATGAAACTCGTTACAGCGGAGAAGCTGGGCTATGTCGCGCCCGACGCCACCCGCGCGCCGCTGCTCATTCCGGCGACTGCGCCGCTGCTCACCGGAACCCGCGCCGTGGTCTACATTGAGCTGCCGGGACGGGAAAAGCCGACCTATGAGGGTCGCGAGGTGATTCTCGGCCCGAAGGCGGGAAATGTTTACATCGTCCATAGCGGTTTGGAAGAAGGCGAACGGGTTGTGACCCGCGGCGCATTCAAACTCGACGCCGAACTTCAGATTCACGCCAAACCGAGCATGATGACCCCGGAAGGGGGCGGAGGCGACAGCGCACATCCACACAGCACAATGGACAGGGAGCCTTAAAATGGACCCGGAACTCAACCACACCGCGGAACAGCGTTCGCTCATCGGCCGGCTCATGCGTTTCTGCCTGACACATCGTCTGGTTGTCGCACTCTTCACGTTTGCCGTCCTTATCGCCGGTCTGCTGGTCGCACCCTTCGACTGGAAATTCGGCGGCACCCAGCGCTATCCCGTTCCCGTGGATGCCATTCCCGACATCGGCGAAAACCAGCAGATCGTATTTACCGAGTGGACGGGCCGCTCGCCGCAGGATATGGAAGATCAGATCAGTTATCCGCTGACGGTTTCGCTGCTGGGCATTCCGGACGTCAAAACCATCCGCAGCTATTCCATGTTCGGATTCTCCACCATCTACATCATCTTCAAAGAGAATGCGGACTTCTACTGGGCGCGCACCCGGGTGCTGGAAAAACTCAACAGCCTCCCTGCAGGAACCCTGCCCGACGGGGTGAAACCCGCGCTGGGACCGGACGCCACCGCCCTCGGCCAGGTTTTCTGGTATACGTTGGAAGGCCGCGACGCCAGCGGCAAACCGACCGGAGGCTGGAGCCAGGAGGAACTGCGCACGCTGCAGGACTGGCAGGTGCGCTACGGACTGCTCTCGGCCGATGGCGTTTCCGAGGTCGGCTCCATCGGCGGTTACGTCAAAGAATATCAGGTCGATGTCGATCCGGATGCCATGCGGGCCTACGGCGTCACGCTCGACGACGTGTTCTCCGCGGTCAAAGCCGCCAATATTGATGTCGGCGCCAAAACCATTGAGATCAACCGGGTTGAATACTTTATTCGCAGTCTCGGCTTCATCAAAAATCCGGTGGATATCGAAAACAGCGTCGTCAAAGTGCGGGCGGATCACGTCCCCGTGCTGGTTAAACAGGTGGCGCACGTCACCGAAGGACCCGCGGCGCGGCGCGGTGCACTCGATAAAGGCGGGGCACCGGTGGTCGGCGGCGTTGTCGTCGCCCGTTATGGCGACAATCCGCTGGCCGTCATCCAGCGAGTCAAAGAAAAGATTGCCGAAATCGCTCCGTCGCTGCCGCACAAGACACTCGCCGACGGAACCGTCAGCCATGTCGAAATCGTTCCCTTCTACGACCGCACCGGATTGATCTACGAAACCCTGGGCACACTCAACGACTCCATCGTGCAGGAAATTCTCATCACCATCATCGTCGTGCTGGTGATGGTCATGCATCTGCGCAGCAGCCTGCTCATCAGCGGCATGCTGCCGCTGGCGGTTCTGCTCTGCTTCATCGCCATGAAACTCTTCGGCGTACAGGCCAACATTGTTGCGCTTTCCGGGATTGTCATCGCCATCGGCACGATTGTCGATATGGGCATCGTCATCTGCGAAAACATCCTGCGCCATGTCGATCTGGCGCCGCCGGACGAACCCCGGCTGGAAACAATCCATCGCGCCGCCAGCGAAGTCGGCAGTGCGGTGCTGACCGCCGTACTGACCACCGTGGTCGGCTTTCTGCCCGTTTTCACCATGACCGGTGCGGAAGGGAAACTCTTCAAACCGCTGGCCTATACCAAAACCTTTGCGCTGCTCGCCTCCATTCTCATCGCGCTCGCGGTGATTCCGCCTGCGGCGTATCTGCTCTTCGGGCGCAAAACGAAGGAAAAGAAACGGAAACCGCCGGCCTTGCTGACCCGTTTCGGTCCACATGCGACGAGCTGGCTGGCCGTTCTGCTGGTCGGGTTCTTTCTGACCACCGCATGGGAACCGCTGGGGCCCGAACGCGGATTCACCCGCAATATTCTGTTCGTTGCACTGCTGACCGGCGGACTGCTCGGTTTTTTCAAACTTATTCGCCATTTTTATGCCCGGATGCTGCGCTGGTGCCTGCGGCATAAAGCCGCGTTCCTCTCCATCCCGCTGCTGGTCGTCCTGCTGGGGGCAACGGCCTGGATCGGCTTTGATAAACCCTTCGGCTTTCTACCGGAGTCTCTGCGCAGCCGCGGCGCAGCCGTTTTCCCGGGGTTCGGAAAAGAATTCATGCCGACACTCGACGAAGGCTCCTTCCTGTTCATGCCGACCACCATGACGCACGCCTCCATCGGTGAAGCCATCGAGATCCTTTCCACACAGGACCAGCTCATCCAGTCCGTTCCGGAAGTGGACTCCGTGGTCGGCAAACTCGGCCGGGCCGATACACCGCTCGATCCGGCGCCGATCTCCATGTTCGAAACCGTGGTGAACTACAAGCCGGAATATAAAACCGACAAAGCCGGACGGCGCATCCGCTTCCGCTACGATCGGCATAAAGACGAATTTGACCGCGACGAAAGCGGCGAACTGATTCCTGATCCGCACGGACGGCCTTTCCGCCAGTGGCGCAAGACGATTCATTCGCCGGACGATATCTGGAACGAAATCATTAAGGCGGCCAAACTTCCCGGCGTCACCTCCGCCCCGAAACTCCAGCCGATCGCCGCACGCATCGTCATGCTCCAGAGCGGCATGCGCGCACCCATGGGGGTGAAAGTCAAAGGCCCCGATCTGGAAACCATTGAGAAGGTCGGCCTGCAGATTGAGAAATTTCTCAAAACGGTTCCGTCGGTTGAACCGTCCGCCGTCATCGCCGACCGCATCGTCGGCAAGCCCTATCTCGAAATCGTTCCCGACCGTCAGGCGCTGGCGCGCTACGGCATTCCGATCCGCAAGTTTCAGGATGTCGTCGAAATCGCGGTCGGCGGGAAGAAGATCACCACCACCGTCGAAGGGCGCGAACGCTTCCCGGTGCGGGTGCGCTATCCGCGTGAACTGCGCGACAGCATGGAAACCATGGGTAAAATTCTGGTGCCTGCCGCCGGCGGACAGCAGATCCCTTTGACCGAACTGGCAAAAATCAACTATGTGCGCGGGCCGCAGGTGATCAAAAGCGAAGACACCTCGCTGATCGGTTACGTCGTCTTCGATAAAAAACCGGGATACGCCGAAGTCGATGTCGTCGAAGACTGTCAGAAAACCCTGCGGCAGAAAATCGCCTCCGGGGAATTCGTTCTGCCGAAAGGAGTCAGCTACACTTTTGCCGGAAACTATGAAAACCAGGTCCGGGCTGCAAAAACCCTGTCGCTCGTCCTGCCGCTGGCGCTGTTTACTATCTTCCTGCTGATCTACTTTCAGTTCAAATCGGTCTCCACCACGCTCATCATCTTTTCCGGCATCTTCGTGGCGTGGTGTGGCGGATTCATCATGATCTGGCTGTACGGCCAGCCGTGGTTCCTGAACTTCAGCCTCTTCGGTTTCGACATGCGCGCCCTGTTCCAGATCCACACCATCAACCTCAGCGTCGCGGTCTGGGTCGGATTCCTCGCACTCTTCGGCATTGCCTCCGACGACGGCGTCATCATGGGGACCTATATGGCCCAGCAGTTCAAAAAGACCGCTCCGGCAACGCGGGAGGAAATCCGTGAACAGATTGTGATTGCCGGGGAACGCCGCATCCGTCCCTGCCTGATGACCACCGCCACCACCATTCTCGCGCTGCTGCCGGTTCTGACGGCAACCGGACGTGGCTCGGATATCATGATCCCCATGGCCATTCCCTCCTTCGGCGGCATGACCATTCAGATCATGACCATGTTCATTGTTCCGGTGCTCTACTGCGCCCTCCAGGAACGGAAACTGAAGCGTTCTATCAAGTGAACCGCTCCCCGGGGTTAAGAGCCCGTGGAACAGTTCACTGATCGAGGCGAGGCGTTAGCGTATGAAGTTTGTCGCAATCCGGTCCTCTTTTTGCGGCAAAGCCACGCCTGCTTTTTCTCCGGCCGCTTTGCATTTGAGAAACCAAGCCATGTTTCTCCCCAGGGTGCGCATGGTTTGCAGGCCCTCCAGGTCCTGTTTCACGTCTTCGGGCGTCGCGCCGTGAACCATGTTCCAGTATTGCGAGGAGATGACGGGCATTTCCGAAAGGGTGAAGTATTTATTGAGCTGATCGAATGCCGCGGTCGTTCCCGCCCGGCGGGCCGAAAGGACGGCCGCGGCCGGTTTCAGGTAAAACGAGGTTCTGCCTGTCTGCATATCTGCATAGAATACGCGATCCATGAATGACGTGATTGCCCCGCTTGCAGCGGCATAATGGACGGGCGAGCCGAAAATGAAGCCATCCGCATCCGAGGCTAGATTCAGGAAGTCGTTAACACGGTCGGAAAAGACGCAGCGTCCGGTTCCCGCACAGCGTTTGCAGGCAGTACATCCGACCAGCGGCCTGGTTCCGAGCTGAAAGAGTTCGGTTTCGATTTTTTCGGTGTTGAGCACCGCTGATATTTCCATCAAGGCGGTATACGTACAGCCCTCGGCATGGGGGCTGCCGTTTACTAATAAAACTTTCATGGGTTCCTTTTTTTTATAAATGACTGTTCCGCTCGAAAGCGTTGTTCTGTCGTGGAGATTCTTCTCTTTTATATCTGTTTTATATCTGTTTTTTCGGAGTTCAGCGACCGACTCTGGCCTCATGCTCCGGAGAATAACGGCGGCCGTGCACCTCCACCCTGGAGACGGCACTTTCGAAATGGCTGAGATCGTCACTCGTGAGCTCGATGGCGGCGGCCCCGAGGTTTTCCTTGAGCCGGTGGAGCTTGGTTGTGCCGGGGATGGGAACGATCCAGGGTTTCTGTGCCAGCAGCCACGCGAGCGCGATCTGCGCCGGCGTCACCTTTTTCCGGGCGGCCAGTTGCCGAACCACTTCGACCAGGGCCTGATTGGCCTTCCGGTTCTCCGGAGTGAACCGCGGGACGGTGTTCCGATAGTCATCGCTTGAGAAGGTCGTGTTTTCGTTGATGGTGCCGGTCAGAAAGCCTCTGCCGAGCGGGCTGAACGGTACAAAGCCGATTCCGAGCTCTTCGAGCACCGGCAGGATTTCCTTCTCCGGCTCCCGCCACCACAGTGAATATTCGCTCTGCAGGGCGGTGACCGGCTGCACGATGTGGGCGCGGCGGATGGTCTGCACGCCGGCTTCGGACAGACCGAAGTGTTTCACCTTGCCTGCTTCAATCAGCTCCTTGACGGTTCCGGCGACCTCTTCGATCGGGACATCGGGATCGACCCGGTGCTGGTAGAACAGGTCGATACGATCGGTTCTCAACCGCTTCAGCGAGGCTTCGGCGACTTCCCGGATGTGCTCCGGCCGGCTGTTCAGAATCTGCGGCTTTCCATCGTCACCGAAGGTGAATCCGAACTTGGTGGCGATGACCACTTGGTCCCGTACCGGTTCCAGCGCCTCGCCGACCAGTTCTTCATTGGTGAACGGGCCGTAGCATTCGGCCGTGTCAAAGAACGTGACGCCATTGTCCACGGCTGCACGGATCAGTTTGATGCCTTCGGATTTATCGATTGCCGGGCCGTAGCCGTGGCTCAGTCCCATGCAGCCCATTCCGAGGGCTGAAACTTCCAGGTTCCTTTTTCCCAGTTTGCGTGTTTTCATGTGGTTCTTCTCCTTTTCGTTCTTTATTTAACAGCCTGAATTTTGTTGATCCATTGGGTGACTTCTTTCTGTGAATTCCGGACGGAGTGTCCGCGGATCGGCAGTCCGTCGAGAACGGTGGAGTTCGGACAGAGTTTTTTGATGTCGCTGACACTGTGCCCCCTCCGCGAGCCTTCATGGGTCATGAACGGGATAACGGTTTTACCGGTCAGGTCATGACTGGAAAGGAATGCAGCCACCGGCGGGGCGATGGTGCCCCACCAGATGGGGGAACCGATAAAGATCACGTCGTAGTCCGCAACGCTTGCGATATTGGTTTTCAGTTCCGGATGAAATCCGGCGTTGATCTCTTCTTTCGCCTGATCCACGACATCCTGATAGGCCTCAGGATACAGTTTGGCCGGAATGATTTCAAAGAGGTCGGCACCCGTAGCGGTTTGAATCTGCCGGGCCATTTCCCGCGTATTTCCGGTTCGGGAATAAAAAGCGACCAGAATTTTGCCGGGATTCAATGTGTCAGGTGTGTTCATATTTTGACTTCCTCTCCGCAGTTTCCCGGTGCACAGCTCCGTGCAAGCAAGGCAATGACCGCTTTCAGTATGAATCTGTTTTTCATGTATCTGTTCTTTTCTGTGCTAAAGCGCAGAGCGCAGCACCGTTTTCTGCACCAGCGAGTGTTCGGGAAGGTTGTTCATGATTATGTTTTCTGGCGGGTAGGCCTGAATATAATTTCATTCATTGCCGTATCCGCAGGCGTCTCTATCGCAAAAGCGATGGTGTCGGCTGCGCGTTCGGGGCGGATGGCCACCTCCTCGTATAATTTTTCAATTCCTGCCTTTAAATCGGCATCGGTGATGGGGACGGTCAATTCCGTAGCAACAGCTCCGGGGGATATGACCGTAACCCGGATATTGCTTTTTACGGAGGCCTCTTCCTGACGTAATGCCTCGCTAATGGCGCGAACGGCGTATTTTGTCCCGCTGTACACCCCGCCTCCGACATGGACCACGTGTCCTGCGACAGAGGACAGATTGATGAAGTGTCCGCTTTTCCTTTCCCGCATATAAGGCAGCGCGGCTGCAATACCGTAAAGAACGCCTTTGATGTTGACATCAACCATACGGCTCCATTCGTCCACTTTCTTTTTGTCATAGGTGGAATGAAGCATTATTCCGGCATTATTCAACCACACATCAATCCGGCCGTATTCATCGACAGCACGTTTGGCCAGATTTTCGACCTCAGTGTAATCGGTTACATCCGTTACCTGATAAACCGCTGTGCCACCATTATCCTGAATGTCTTTAACAATGGCTTTTAACCGTTCTTCACGACGGGCGGCCAAAACGATTCTGTTTCCTCGTTTTGCCAACAGTTTTGCGGTCGCTTCCCCAATGCCGCTTGAACCACCTGTAATAACAACGACCTTATTTGAATCAGACATATCTTCTCCTTTTTATTTATTAATAATCTGTACTGACACGGATCTCTTTCCAGTCTTCCAATTCTTTATACCGGCGGTCCAGTTCAGCACGAATAGCGTCATGAGTATTTCGCACTTGTGTGTTTTTCATATTGAAGTCGCTGATTTCCGTTTCCGAAGTCAGTTGCTCCGGCTCTTTCAATTCACAGGCTTACTGTACTCCGGGGACTCCAGACAGCGGTAGACCGATCCTGTCGTAAACTTGCCTGAAAATCCGAGGCGTAAAGTTTGCTGAATTTCCATGGAGTGTGGTACTTTTTGTGCAGGAAATACTATTGACGGGGAAATGATGAA
>JASKKX010000011.1 GCA_030153935.1 Verrucomicrobiota bacterium
TTTTCCTCTTCGTAGTCGAGGGGAATGAGACTGGGCTGGGAATAGCGTTCAAGTTCAACATCAAAGGCCGTCGGATACCAGTGTACTTCTCCGACGTGAATCGTTGCCGTTGTTCCGCTGGTGGTCAGGATTTTAGGAGCAGAAAGCAGATCGGACCCCGACGTGCGTTCCAGCGCACGGATAAGGAGTTCAATCGGGGTTCCGGTGGTCTTTTCAATCAGGAGTTCACCGGCGGTGCCGATCAGTCCCGAGTCAATCGAATCCGAGGTGGATCCGGCGTAACTGTTAAAGGAGGTTGCGCGCCCGGCGGTGCTGATTCCGCTGCTGAAGGCATTTTCACCGCTGCGCAGCGTGTCCGTGAAAATTTTCTGACCGCCGGCCAGGGAAATATCCCCGCCTACGGATTGTCCGGCCTCTCCGATCGTCCATTCAAAGCCCAGTTCGTCGAGTGTCCCCTGAGCCACTTCGATGAATTTGGTTTCAATTTCAACCTGCCGGGAACGTTCTTCGAGCGCCTTGCGGGCATAGCGGTCAAGCAGTTCTTTGACCTTGTCGATGTGTTTCGGAATATTGCGTACGAGAAGCACATTGAATTCGGGGTTGTACTGCGCACTGCTTCCCTGCGGAAACGGCACGGTGCTGAAAAAATCGCGCACATCAACCACTCCGGCGTCGGTAAGGCCAGCTTCTCCTGAGCGCATCATCATTTTGCTGCCGACGGAAGGCATGATATCGAACTCGATTGAAACCATCTGCTGCGGAGGCTCATAATCAACCGGGGTCAGGCTGACCATGTGGGGACCAATGGTATATTTCATCCCGGACATCCGGGTGATGATGTCCAGTGCTTCAAGGGCGGTGAGGTCCGTTCCGGAGAAAGTGACTGGCGGCAGATGCGCCTGCGAAGTGCCGAATACCACCAGATTCACTCCTTTCTGTTCCGGATCGAGCTGCCGGCAGGTGGCGGAGAGTTCCTGTACAACCTGCTGAATATCGCTGTTCTGAAAATCAATTTCAGGAATATGAATATTTTCCAGCTTGCTACGCAGAGCCGCTGTGCGCAGTTCATAGGCAGTCGGTTCGTGGTGCGCAGCGGCTGAGTCAGTCAGGACTCCTTCCGCTTTTGGGGTGTTCCAGGCTGCCTGCACAGACTCCAGCATCTGGGTGCGGGTCGTGTTGTAGTTCCTGGTTTCGCGTTCGGCTTTTTTGTCCGCGATCCGCCGGAGCCATTTGATGGCATCCATGCTGTAGGCATCATCATGGAGCATGGCTTCAAACAGTTTCTGTGCTTCGTCCAAATTTCCGTTCTCATAGGCTTTTTTCCCACGTGCCAGATAATTGTCCGTGCTTTCCGGTCCATCCGGCTTCTGCAGGTGCGAACCGCTGCCGTCCTCCCCGGGGTAAACTGCCGGGCTTTTTTCCTGTTTCGACATCTGCAGCATCAACGGAGTGGTCTCCGGAAGCGATTCCGATTTGGAGTGCGAAATAGCGACTGGCGGTGCGGGCACTGCCTGAGAGGCAGCGGGGGAGGTCGTCGTGCCGGGGTCCGGCTGAACGTCTGTGAGGTCGGTGAGATCGGCAAATATATCGGAGGTATCGTCTTGTGCCGGCGCAGCAAACGGAACAATAAAGATGAGAATCAGGATGAGGGGCATCCGGAACATAATTCTCATAATAGACTCCTTGGGATTACACCGGTCAAAATGCCGATTCTGGAACTATAAATTTCCAATGATCCTTCGGCAATGCTTTATCTCCGCCTAACAAAAAACAAATGAACGTCCCTCGGTTGATTTTTGATAAAAAACCTGATAGGTTTTCGCGCTCAACTTTGTGGAGAGGTGTCAGAGTGGTTTAATGAGCACGCTTGGAAAGCGTGTGTACCAGAAATGGTGCCGGGGGTTCGAATCCCCCCCTCTCCGCCACATTTCAAGATCTTCTCTGGGTCAGCTCCATCCTGGCACGAAACCCCTCGGTGATTCCGTTAGCTTGGATTCGGCGTAGAGGTCAAACCGTGTTGCGCTTTGAACCGGTTCTCCATGTTGCCACAGGCGCAGTCGATCTGGTCGTAAAGCTCTTGGGGATTCCCATCGAGTGAAGTGATGCAATGACCTGTTCGACCCGCAAGGCTCAGGTCAAAAGAGACTTTACGTTGTACTTGGTTTTCAAAGCGGCAAAGTGTGGCCGCCGATGCCATTGCCCGTATCCGCCCGGTTCTATTCTTCTTCGCAGAGCTCGGAATACTCTTCAGCACTCATGAGATTATCGACATCTTCTTCTCTGCGCAACTCGATCTTGAAGAGCCAGCCTTCATCGTAGGGACTGTTGTTAATCAGTTCCGGATTGTCCTCCAGATCATTGTTTATTTCAACAATGGTGCCCGCCACCGGAGCATAAATATCAGAAGCTGCTTTAACCGATTCGACGACAGCGATTTCATCCCCGGCTTCCACTTCTCTGCCGACATCCGGCAGTTCTACAAACGTCACATCAGAAAGCTGGTTCTGAGCGAAATCAGAAATACCGACAACAGCTGCGCCATCATCCAGTCTGAGCCACTCGTGAGTTTTCGCATAATAGAGGTCGGCCGGTGTCAACATATTCTTCTCCTGTCTCAATTTTTAAGCTGGAGGCGCGAAGCGGAATTGAACCGCTGTAACAGGTTTTGCAGACCCGTGCCTAACCACTCGGCCATCGCGCCTTCGTCAAAGGCACATCAATGTAATGGGCCAAAAAATTGTTTAAAGAAAAAATTTCCAAAATCGTAATTTAATTTATCAGGCAGGCCCCCCGGTAAAAAACGAGCAGAGCAGAAATCGGACAGATACCGGATAACGGCAGAAAATCCTGGCGGAAAAACAAAAAACCTATTTCCGCAAACCTGTTAACCGACACGAAGACAGCCATAAAAATCCCGTTTAAACTTTCCGCTCCTGCGACCGGCTCCGGATCCTGCCGAAGGAGCTGGCGAGTGTTTTTTCAGAGTAACCGTCAGACAGTCAGTAAGAAAAATATCCGCGCTGCCTCAAAAATAAAGCCTGGATACCGAACGCGGGCAAATGCCGCTGATGATGTCGAGTCCTTCAAGTTCCGCCGTGTTGGCGGGGCGGTCGAACCTGCCCCCGCGGTATGTATGTGCGATAGATACGATTACTGCAGCACGATGTTGTCAATCAGCCGAGCCCCGGAAAACCTGACCGCCAGAGCGGCCAATACCGGTTTCCGCATAATCTGGACAGGTTCAAGCGTTTCATTATCAACAAGTTCAATATAATCAACACGACCGGAGGTTTTCTCGATCACCGCCCGCATCGCGCCTCTGATCCGGTCGGCGGAACGTTCGCCCGCCGAAAACAGCTCTCTGGCAGTTTCCAATGCCCGGAAGAGACAGACCGCCTCTGCACGCTCTGCAGGCGAAAGATATTTGTTGCGCGAGCTCATTGCCAGGCCATCGGCTTCACGGACTGTCGGTCCCGAAACCACCGCCACGGGGAAGTTGAGATCACGCACCATGCGACGGAGAACACGCAGTTGCTGAGCATCCTTTTCACCCAGCACCATAAAATCCGGAAGCACAATGTTCAGCAGCTTTGCGACCACCGTGCAGACGCCGCGAAAATGACCTGGCCGCGATGTTCCGCAAAGCACGTTGGAAAGTGATTCCTCGTTCACCCAGACACTGTGTTCCTCCAGATACATATTTTCCGGCGTCGGATAAAACAGCAGATCAACACCGGTTTCCCGACAGAGCTGCTCATCGTGCTCGAAGTCCCGGGGATAACCCTCAAGGTCTTCATTCGGACCGAATTGTGCAGGATTCACAAAAATACTGGCCGCAACAACAGCCGCTTTTTCGTGGGCAATCTGTATTAACGACAAATGCCCTTCATGAAGGCATCCCATTGTAGGAACAAAACTGATTGTTTTGCCCTCGCGGCGGATTTGCTGTGCCGTCTTCTGCATTTCCCGGGGGGTATGAATAATTTTCATAGTTGCTTCACCGATCCAGCGGCCCTTAATCATATAGGAATCGATTTTCCCCTCTCTCAACACCTTCCGGAAGAAAAGAAGTGGTGCCGGAGGAGGGACTCGAACCCTCATGGTATTGCTACCGCGGGATTTTGAGTCCCGTGCGTCTACCAATTCCGCCACTCCGGCTTCGTGAGAAAGGTGAAAAGGCGAAGATAGAAAACCCCCCCGCCTTTTGCAAGCAGGGGTTTTAGCAATATGGACTGCGGCGGCTTCCCGGCACTTTTCAGCATGTATGCTTCGGAGGAAACGAAATGCAGGCGAGCCTGCGCCTTCCGGAAGAAGTTCTTACTGCGCGGTTATTTCGTCGAAAAAATTCACGAAATCATTTTTTTGTTCGCTTTCGCGCAGCTTGATGGCAGCACGTGGATGCTCGTTCATCTGGCCGGTAATCATGTACGGCACGCTGTAGCCCCAGTCGATCCGGTCGCGCAAAGGAAGCAACAGTTTTTCAACCGCTTCAATGGCCGGACGCTGTTTAAATTTCGGATTGCGCAGGAACCCAAGAAGCAGTTCTGTCGGACAGTTTCCCGCTCCGCGACCCAGTCCATCGAGAGTGGAGTCGAGCAGGGTCGCCCCGTGAATTGCTGCATAAATTGTATTGGCGTAAGCCATCTGCTGGTTATTGTGCGCATGAATACCAACCCGTTTCTCTTTGCCCATGGCGGTGAGGTACCGACGCATCAGGTCATCGATTTGTTCGAAGTAGAGCGAACCGAAGCTGTCAACAAGATAGATCATATCGGTTTCGCTTTTTCCGATCAGCTCCAGGCCTTTGTTGAGTTCAAATTCCGGTACGGTGGAAATAGCCATCAGGTTAACAGAGGTCTCATACCCTTTGTCTTTGGCATCTTTGACCATGTCAAGAGCGGTAGGAATCTGATGGATGTAGCAGGCGACACGAATGAGATCGATCATACTCTGGTCCGCCGGAACAATATCGCTTTCATTGGTGCGTCCGACGTCGGCCATCACACTGATTTTGATGCCCGGATCCTGTTCACCGAAGAAGCGGTTCAGATCGTCTTCGTCACATGACTTCCAGATACCGTATTCTTCAGGGTTGAACAGTTGTTTGTCCGCCTTGTACCCGATCTCCATATAGTCGATGCCGGCAGCGACCAATGCCTTATGAACGCCCCGTACAAATTCATCTTGAAATTGATGCTTATTCATCAGCCCCCCATCGCGAATCGTGCAGTCGAGCACTTTGAGCTGCGGCCAGAAATCAACCCATTCCGCACTGGTATCCTGCTGTTTTATCATTTTTTTCTCCTTAAACGTTTCCCCGCTTTTCGCCTCTTCCACCTTTTCGTTCATTCGGCGAAGCGCCTCCTCACGATCTGCGGTCTGCAATGACTCAGAATACTGAATGCCGTCAATTTTCTGCCGCCAGTAGTAAACGCCGCCGCGAAGCTTCAGGTTTTTTATTCCGGTTCCTTCAAATGTCGTCATAACGCATCACAAAAATTGATCAACTTAATTAATATATGATGCGCCTATGATGCGTTTATATTTTTAAATATCAACCTTTAATTCAAATTGTTTGAATCCCCTTGCCGGATGGACCATGATGAAGAGCTCATCGATATTGATATTTTTCACAGGGGTGACCGAATGGCACATATCACAGTTCTTGAGGCTGAAAAACTGCTCGATCAGGAAATTCCAGTCCTGGACAAAGGGTTTGTCCGTCTCGTGGATTACATGGGCGGGGATTCACGAATCGTTCAAACAGCAAGGGTTTCCTACGGCGAAGGAACCAAAACCGTTCGACAGGATGCCGGTCTGATTGATTACCTGCTGCGCCACGAGCATACCTCTCCCTTCGAACATGTGATTTTTGAGCTGCATTGCAAAATGCCTATTTTTGTCGCCCGCCAGTGGGTTCGCCACCGCACGGCTCGTCTGAACGAAATATCCGGTCGATACAGCGTAATGAAGGATGAATTTTATCTGCCGCCCCGTGAGCAGATCAGTCTGCAAAGCATCGATAACAAGCAGGGCAGAAATAAAGAGTCTGTCCCGGTTGAACTCCAGGATAAAGTTCTCGAACTGCTCAAAAAGGACCAGTCCGCGTCTTACGCCAACTATACGGAAATCCTTAATGACGGAATCGCCCGTGAACTGGCGCGCATCAATCTGCCGCTTTCGATGTATACCGAATGGTACTGGCAGATGGATCTTAAAAATATGCTGCATTTCCTTAAGCTGCGCATGGACAGCCACGCCCAATGGGAAATTCAGGAGTATGCGCGCGCTATAGCAAAGATTGTTAAAACAGTCTGCCCGATGGCCTATGAATCATTTGAACGCCACATCCTTCACGGTGCCAAGCTTTCAAGCGACGAGATTGCCGCTGTTCAATGCCTGATCGCCGGAAAACCCAATCCGCTTGAAGGCCGTCGCCTGGCCGAATTCAACGACAAGCTCAACCGTGTTTCGGCTCTGCAGAAACCGGCGGAGTAGTGTCCAATCTTTGGAGAGAAAGCAGGGTCAGCTCCGCTTTCCGGCTTTCTCACCAGCGTTGCAATGACCTGTATTTTTTGCTCCAAGCCCCATGTGCCTGCGATAAAAAGAAAGTTCCGCCGCTGAAGCGACGATATCGTAATAAGCATCGTGCTGACGCAATCGGCGCAGGTCGGCTTCCGGAAAATAGTCCTTAACCGTTTTCGGGTCATCTTTGGAGAATTCTGTCTCTTCTCCGAGGTCAAACCACTGAATTTTAAGAGCAGAGACATCTAACAGTCTGTAGTGGAGCCGACTGATAAAAACAGGAAAAAACTTTCGCGCAAGAACCCAGTCCGTATGAATGCTGTTTCCGGCCATAATAGGCCGCTGCTGAATTGTTTTGTTGGGGGTCCCGCACCAGCGGTCTACAAATGCCGTAAGCCGCCCATCAAGTTCCTCGACCGGAACTGCGGAACGTGCCCTGCATTTGGCGACCAGTTCCGGAAGATTTTTTTCCACCCAGGGGCTGACCGGCGTATTTTCAGACAGTCGAATATGCAAATTGATGTCCTCTTCAGGAGGTGTGATGCGTTTTAGATTTTTATCCGTAAGCATCACCGCCACCTGAAGAAGCTCTGCCTGATCGAGTTCGAGCGAGGTAAATTCGGTATCAAACCAGATGTAGGCGGAAGAAGCTTTTTTGGCACTCCGCATCAGCTGTTTTTTCCGGAAATGATTTCAAACGTGTCCTGGGCAATCACCAGCTCTTCGTCGGTATGAATCACCAGTGCGGCCGCTTTGGAATCCTTGGTCGAAATGACCGGTTCGTTGGCCTCATTGGCAGCATCATCACACATGATTCCGACATAGCTGAAGTTTTCAAGAATACTGCGGCGGACGTGGTGAACGTTTTCGCCTATTCCGGCTGTAAACACAATGGCGTCTACGCCATTCAGAGCGGCAATATATGACCCTATGTATTTTTGAATACGGTAAATAAAGATTTCGAGAGCATCCTTACAGGCCTTGTCCCCTTCCTCAACACCAGCCGTGATATCGCGCATGTCATTTTTTCCGCAAAGGCCGAGCAGACCGCCGCGTTTGTTCATCATGGCACTGACCTGTTCGGCAGTCAGCTCTTGCGATTGCATAATGTAAAGCGGAATATAGGGATCCAGATCTCCTGAGCGGGTTCCCATCAGAATGCCGGCCAGCGGGGTGAAGCCCATGGATGTGTCGATCGACCTCCCGCCTTCAAAGGCCGTAATGGAACCGCCATTACCGAGATGGCAGGTAATCAGCTTAAGTTCTTCCAGCGGACGCCCCAGTTTTTCAGCTGCCTTTTTCGCGACATAGCCGTGAGAGGTTCCGTGAAACCCGTAGCGACGGATTTTATAGGTGGAATACTGCTCTTTCGGCAGGCCGTAAAGATAAGCTTTCGGGGGCATGGTCTGATGGATGGCCGTGTCAAAAACCGCAACCTGCTTCATCTCCGGCAGCAGTTTATAAACTGCATCGATCCCCAGAAGATTCGGGGGATTATGCAGCGGAGCCAATGCAGCGTTTTTGCGAATAGCCTCAACCACCTGCCCGTCAACCATAACAGACTTCGTGAAATCTTCACCGCCGTGGACCACGCGATGTCCCACGCCTGAAAGCTCTCCGAGACGGGAGAGCGAACCCATTTCGGGATCCTGCAGCATTTCAAATATTTTTTTAATGGTCTGCGTATGGCTGGGAAGTTCGCAATAGATCTGATCAGTTTTGCGGCCTGACTTTTTATGTTTAATGAATGAACCTTCAATACCGATCCGTTCGGCGCCGCCGGCGGCAATTGCATTAAACTCGGCACCATCTGCACCGACTTCGTAGAGTTTATACTTGAGCGAAGATGAGCCGGAATTAAGAACGAGTATTTTCATTGTTTTTCCTGTTTTTTAAATTAAAGGGACTGCACGACCGTAATTGCGGCAACCCCGACAATATCCGCCGCAATGCAGCCACGAGAAAGATCGTTCACCGGCTTTTTCAATCCCTGAAGAATCGGGCCGTACGCCTCGGCTCCGCCCAGCCGCTGTACCAGTTTATAACCGATATTGCCGGCATTCAGGTCCGGAAAAATCAACACGCGGGCTTTCCCTGCAACCGTGCTGCCGGGAGCTTTTAGAGCTGCGACAGAAGGGACAATTGCCGCATCCAGCTGTAATTCGCCATCCAACTCAATTCCCTGATCAGCAAACTCATCTGCAATCAGTTTTTTTGCCTTTTCTGTCGCTTCAACCACTTTGTCCACCAACGGACTGGAGGCCGATCCTTTTGTTGAATAAGAAAGCATAGCGACTGTGGCGGGGATATTAAACTGTTTGGCTGTCTGGGCGCTCTGCACGGCGATCTGAGCCAGTTGGTCCGCATCCGGATTCTCTACAAGCCCACTGTCCGAAAAAATGTACGGAACATTATTGGAAACCATAAAAAACAAGGCGGATACCATCCCGCCTTTACGCGCACCTTTGATGATCTGCAATGCCGGTCGGACGGTGTCCGCGGTAGAATGAACCGCCCCGGAAACCAACCCGTCCGCATCACCGTTCTGCACCATCATCATCCCGAAATAGGTAAATTGCCTGACGGTTTCACGGGCCTGATCCAGCGTGATACCTTTGCTTTTTCTGAGTTCATAAAACGACAAGGCATAGCCTTCCAACTTGTCGGAAGTCAGGGGATTAATCACTGTCACTTCGGAATTGACACGATCAGCAACGCTTTCATCGCCCAGAACAATTACATTCGCTATTTTTTCCTCAACAATCAGATTGGCAGCGGTTGTCACCCGTTCATCAGCACCTTCCGGCAGCACAATTGTGCGTGGATTCGCCTTGGCAATCTCAATGACCCCTTGAATAAATTCACTTCGACTCATGTTTTGGAACCCTTTCTATTCATCACTTCCAGTTAATAAAAAAACAAAAAACCTCCCTAAGCCTTGGCTTAAAGAGGTTTTCATCATGGGAAATTCTCCAGACGCTTACTTTTCACTTTCGGTCGGTTCAGTCGTTTCAACCCACTCCAGAATCGCCATCTCAGAGGCATCGCTCATCCGCGGACCGAGCTTGCTGATTCGTGTATAGCCGCCGGAGCGGGCCAGAAATCCCGGGGCGATTTCTTCGAACAGCACCTTGACGGCGTCCGGATTCTTCAGCGCGGCTATTGCCTGACGACGGGAAGCCAGTGTGCCCTGCTTACCCAGCGTAACCATTTTTTCAGCGATCACGCGGGTTGCTTTTGCTTTGGGGAGCGTAGTTTTAATCCGGCGCTCACGGATCAGGCTGCAGACCTGATTCGCCAGCATCGAATCACGATGCGCTCCAGTGCGGCCGAGTTTAACTGTTTTTCTAAGATGTCTCATGACCCACCTCGTTTCTTAAATTTATTCTGCATCTTTCGCCGGCGGCTTCAACAGATCGGGATCAAATGTCATGCCAAGCGACAGACCCATATCCGTAATCTTCTGTTTAATTTCATTCAGCGATTTCTTACCAAAGTTGCGGTACTTGAGCATTTCCGCTTCTGTCTTCTGCGCCAGTTCACCAACCGTGGTGATGTTGGCGTTGTTCAGACAGTTGGCGGCACGAACACTCAGTTCGATTTCGTTAACACTGATGTTGAGCTTCTTGCGCAGATCCTCTTTTTCGATATCGATCTGTTTTTCGCTCGCTTCAAATTCAATCAGATCTTTGTCGTAGCTGACAAAGATATCAAGGTGATGTCGAAGAATCGCAGCAGACATCGTAAGTGCATCATCAGGCGTCGCGCGACCATCAGTCCAGATTTCAATAATCAGCCGGTCGTAGTCGGTGCGGCGTCCGACACGGCAGTTATCCACCTCATACTTCACACGACTGACCGGCGAGAAAAGAGAATCGATCGGAATTACACCGATTTCCTGGTCCTCTTCCTTGTTTCCGTCCGCAGGACAATAGCCGCGGCCGATACGTGTTTCAATCTCGGCCTCAAATTTTCCATCCACATCAAGCGTTGCGATATGGTGATCCGGATTCAGCACTTCAATACTGTCATTGACCTGAATATCTCCCGCAGTCACTTCCCCCGGCCCCTTCACATTGATTTTCAGACGCTGAGGCTGCCGGGTGTAGGATTTAAGCAATACTTTTTTCAGATTGAGAACAATATCCGTGACATCTTCAACGGCTCCCGGAAGACTGCAGAATTCATGCGGAACCCCGTTGATTCTGATCGATGAAATTGCAGTTCCTTCGAGCGAGGAGAGCAGCACGCGACGCATCGAGTTTCCGATGGTGCGGCCATAACCGGCTTCAAACGGTTCAGCAATAAATTTGCCGTATGCGGCAGTGGATGCGACTTCGTCTTTGACGACCCGCTTGGGCATTTCGAAACGACCTAATCTGATCGGCATTTCTCTTCCTCCCAGAACCGGGCATTAACCGGCTCGTATGGTGTTTTTGATAATCTTTTCTGTTCTATACGCGGCGCTGCTTTTTCGGGCGGCAACCGTTGTGCGGAACGGGGGTGGTGTCTTTAATCGCTGAAACACGGAGTCCGGCCGCCTGAATCGCACGCACAGCCGATTCACGACCCGCACCCGGTCCCTGCACCCGGACTTCCACTTCATTCATTCCGTGAGTAATTGCACCGCGTGCAGCCTCCTGAGCCACCGTAGTCGCCGCAAACGCGGTGCTTTTACGGGAGCCTTTAAAGCCGCAGCGCCCGGCGCTGCTCCAGGAAACAACCTGCCCCCTCATATCGGTCAATGATACAATGGTGTTGTTGAACGTCGTTTTGATGAATGCAATTCCGTAGGGAACATTCTTGGCACCTTTCATCCGGCGCTTCGGCTTGTTATCCTCTTCGGAATCACCCTCAATCTGGGCAAAAATATCTTTTTGTTTAGCCGGTCTTTTTACAGCCTCTTCAGGCGCTGCGGCCGGAGTCGCTGTGACGGGTTTTTCAACTGCGGCTTCCGCCGCGACTTCTTCTACTGGTTTGGTTTCTTCAGCCATCTATGGATTCCTTGCTTAAAATTACCGGGTTGCAACCTTGGCGGCCGAACGGGCTTCTTTGCCGCGAACCGCACCGACCGTGCGGGCTTTCCCTTTACGGGTACGGGCATTGGTTTTTGTACGCTGGCCGCGGACCGGGAGGCCGCGGCGATGACGCGAACCGCGATAGCTGTTAATGGAAATCAGGCGGCGGATATTCTGTGCGACTTCACGGCGCAGGTCCCCTTCAATCTTGTACTCAGCGCGAAGAACGCCGGTCAGCTTCATCACTTCCTCGTCGGTCAGTTCATCCGCTTTTTTCGCTGGATCCAGACCGGATTTGGCAATCACTTCCCGTGACTTGGCCAAACCGAGGCCGTAAATATAGGTCAAAGCGTATTCAAGACGCTTTTTACCAGGGATATCAATACCGATAATACGAGGCATAATAAAACTGCTCCTTCTTAGCCCTGACGCTGCTTATGCCGGGGATTGCGTTTGTTGATTATATACACGCGCCCTTTACGACGTACAATCTTGTCGTCCGCGCTGATTTTCTTAACTGATGCCTTAACCTTCATAATTCACCTAAATAACGATACGCCCTACATTCATGTTGTAAGGCGACATTTCCACCTTCACAACGCTCCCGGTATCCGGGATATCTTTTTCCCGGTCCTTCACCGCAACATAGGCCGTAAACCGGTGTCCATTGCCCAATACGGCACGAAAAGCATGACTATCTATCACGGTCTCCAGCTGAGCGTCCAGTAAAATAGTCTCTCTATCACCCATTTTTAAGAGCGGCCCATCATACCGGCCCGTTTTTTGCGTACAAGCTCTAATTACATAAATTTCATCTTTTCAAACGTCGGGAAACTCCGGCATCATTTCGTCAACCACAGGAACCCTCATGAACCGTCCTATCCACAACCGGAAATCATTTAATCTCCCTGCAGCCGGAAGCGACCCGTTTTACCTTTTCGACCGCTGGTTTGCCGACGCAGCAGAGGCTGATGCCCGCAACGCCTCTGTCGCTGCATTTGCTACAGCCTCGTCCAGGGCCTGCCCCTCTCTGCGCATGGTTCTGCTCAAGCAGCACGATCCAGACGGCTTTGTGTTTTATACCAATTACGAAAGCCGCAAAGCCGCCGAGATCACCGAAAACCCGAATGCAGCCATGACCTTCTGGTGGCCCGCGCAGGAACGGCAGGTGCGTATCGAAGGAAAAATTGAAAAAATCGATCCCCTCGAATCCGATGCCTATTTCGTCACCCGCCCGCGCGAAAGTCAACTCAGCGCCTGGGCTTCGGCGCAAAGTCAGATCATTGAACAGCCGGTCTCACTTGATGCGCTTCGGGAACGTTTCGGCAACGGCGAGATCCCCCGTCCGGCCCATTGGGGCGGCTTCCGGCTTATTCCCGCTCTCTTTGAGTTCTGGCAGGGACGCGAAAACCGGCTGCATGATCGCATCCGTTTCACCAAACACGACAGGGACTGGAAGACGGACCGACTCGCTCCATGAAAAGATCAGGGTCTGAAAATAAAACTCAAATCCGACCCGGCCGCTTCCGGAGTTTGGAAATCGTTCAAATACTGCTATTCTGCCTGCTGTGAAGTTGTCTTTTCATAACAGTCTGCTCCTCGGTGCGCTGCTTTTTTGCGGAGGATGCGTCACCGGCCGCGAATTGACCTATGATCATACGGTACAAGTAGTAAAACGACCGGTGAACGGAATGGCCGAGCTGGGCTGGCGCGTCAAAACCTTCTGGTCAGAAGAAATGGTTTCCTTCTGGCGACGACGCATCAGTTTTCCCCTGCTCCGTCATCGGGACATTCCTGAATTAAGCAGTGAAGAGCAGTTCATGAACCCTGCGGTTATGGACAGATGGCTGCGACAGAAAACCGGGCCGCCTGTACAGGGGACCGCCAATCTGCTGTTCAACGGCGAAACTTTCTTTTCGCGGCTTGAAGAATCCATCCTGACGGCAACCAACCGTATTGAACTGAAGGCCTATATTTTTGACAACGATGATGTCGCTGTGGAAATCGCCAAACGGCTGAAAAAACGCAGTCATGACATCACAATCCGACTGCTGTACGATTCCGGAGGATCCCGCGCCTCATGGGGAACTGATGCGCCTTCATTACCCCCCGGCTATATCTATGAAACAGATGATATGATCAACTACCTCAGTTCCGGCGCCAATATCCAGCTGCGTCGCGCCGGCCACACATTGCTTACTTCCGAACACTCCAAATACATTATCATTGATGACACTGCCGCTTATTTCGGCGGCATGAATATCGGACGGGAGTATCGTTATGACTGGCGGGATGCCATGTTCGAACTCACCGGACCTGTCATTGATGCGCTTGAGATCCGTTTTGAAAGAGCCTGGATTCTGGCGGACGGCGGGCCGCTCACTTTTTTCAAACTGCCGAAACCGACCGCTTCAGAATATCCGCAAGACGGCGACCTCTACCTGATCGGAACCACTCCGTTCAAAGCGCATCTCTATAAGGCGCAGCTGCGTGCCATTAAACACGCCAGGAAAGTTGTCTATATCGAAAATCCATACTTATGGAATCCGGCTGTTATTTATCAGCTCTGCGCAGCGCGTAAACGCGGAGTCGATGTCCGTGTCACCATTCCGCGCGACGTCAACCACGACATCGGAATCAGTGCCAATAAACTCACCGTTAGCCGGCTGCGCGAACACGGCGTGCGCGTTTTTATCTACCCGGGGATGACACACGTTAAAGCCGCCGTCTACGATCAGTGGGCCTGCTTCGGTTCAGCGAACTTCGATGATTTAAGCCTGCACAAAAACTACGAGCTCAATATTTTCACCGATAATCCGCAGATTGTACGGGAAATCAGAGAGGATCTTCTCGAAGAAGGACAACGCTGTTCTGTCGAAATTTTCGATGCAGACGATCTGAGTCGTATGGAAATCTTTATCGCTCGCTTCGCCCAGTATCTCTGACAAAAAAACGAAAGCGGAAAAATCGAATCAGATGAAATCAGCCCTAGCTGACTGCGGGTGATGGTAGCGACGCTGTTTTGATGAATGCCCATACTGCACGGCTTCCTGAGCCGTTGCACTTTTCATCAACACGGAAAAAGCGATCCGCCCGCGGCAGAAACCGTTGGAAAAGAGGATGAACCATCGAACTCAGCAACCGTCCGATCGCCCCGGTCTTTTCAGATTGTCCGTCCGGCAACTGTTTCAGTTCAGCAGCAATCCAATTGATTCTCGCGGATGCCGCCGCCTGAATCGTCTGCTGTTTTTCCGGCGCCGGCGCGCTGCCGAACGGAGGATAGTTGTCCGGCATTTTAACACTCCACCCGGCGGCGAGCTGCAGTCCGCGGCGCTGAAGCCGGTTTTTCAGAACCGCCAGCGTTCCGCCCTTGTTTCCCGCGCAGGTGACAACGGCAAAAATGCAGGCATCCGGCAAAGCATTCAGGGTTTCGGTGAACCGTGCAACCAGAGCCGGCGGACCGAAGGAATACACCGGAAACACCCGCCCGATCCGCGCTGCCGGCGGCGGCGGATTTTTGATCGCTTTTGCCATAGGAACCAGTTCGATATCACCGCACTGATCTGCCAGAGCTTTAGCAACCGCCAGTGAATTTCCTGTTCCGGAAAACCAGTAAATGAACGTTTTCATTACATCTTCAGCAGTTTTGCAACAGCACGGTCGATTATACGGCGTTTTTCGCGTACGGTTTCAGCGACTGCTTTGGCGCGATCGTTAAGCAGTTCCCAGTCAATGCCCAGCGGCGCGCCGAGATGGGTTTTCTGTTCAATTGCTTTCACCGGGTCCATGCTTTCAAGTTCGCCGAGATTTTCTTTAACATGATGATAGGCATCGCGAAACGGCACGCCCTGTCCAACCAGCTCGAGTGCACGGTCGGTGGCAAACACATCGGGCGTAAATCCGGCGATCAGCGCGTCTTTATTTACCTGAATCGTCTGAACAAACGGTGCGAGCACAAGCAGGCAGGCGCGTGTCATGGCAATTCCATCCATAAACGGTTCTTTTGCATCCTGCAGATCGCGGTTGTAGCCGCCGGGGGATCCTTTGATCAGATCATAAACCGCCAGCTCGCAGGCTTTTACACGCGTGGCGCGGGCGCGCACCAGTTCGATCACATCCGGATTTTTCTTCTGCGGCATAATGCTGCTGCCGGTGCACAGTTCATCCGGCAGGGTGAAGTAGCCGAACTCCGGCATGGTGAACAGCATCAGGTCCTGCGCCATGCGCGAGAGCGAGAGCATCACCTGACTCATCGCGCCCAGCACAACGGATTCAAGTTTACCGCGTCCGTTATTGGCATAAAGCACGGTATGGGTCGGCCGGCTGAAACCGAGCAGAGCGGAGGTCAATTCACGGTCGATCGGCAGCGGCACGCCGTAACTGGCGGCAGAACCCAGCGGACACTGATCGTTCAGTTCATAGGCATTGATCAGCAGCGCGCAGTCATCGAGCAGGCTCTCGGTGTGCGCAGCGGCCCACAGACCGACGGACGACGGCATCCCCGGCTGCATATGCGTTCTTCCGACCATCGGAACTTTTTCGTTTTTTTTCGCAAAAATCAGCAATGCGGAGATGAGCGAGGTGGCAGCGTCAAGTGTTCCCAGGATCTGTTCGCGGGAGTACAGGCGCAAATCAACTGCCACCTGGTCGTTGCGACTGCGGCAGGTATGAATTTTTTTACCGAGATCGCCCAGTTTTTCGGTCAGCGTGCGTTCAACAGCGAGGTGCACATCCTGATCCGCAAGGCGGATTTCAAAAAGGCCCTCGTCGGCCTGAACAATGATTTCCTTCAGCTCCGCAATCACTTTTCTGCGCTCTTCAGCCGTGATGATCGCGGGGTTCACTTTCATTTTTGAAAGCATCGTTACATGCGCTGCCGTGCCGATGCAATCGGCCTGAATTAAATTGACATCCAGCTCGACATCGCGGCCGGCGGTAAATGCCAGCACCTCCTGACTGACGGATCCAACGGTTGTTTTCTGTGTTTTCATAAATCGGACAGGAAATCATTGTTTCAGGCGCATCAACATCCGGAAGAATCCGGCACGAATTTTCATGGGGCGGAGCATCTCAAAACACGGTGTAAAATGCAAGAATGGCATTATGGCACCACGACGGTTCCCCCTTTTGACCAGCCGGGAGATGGAAATCGCTCAAACCATATCTAAAGCAACTTTATGATCCGGGGCAGGGAACGCGCGATCAAGCAGGGCGAGATCCTCTTCCGTCAGCCGAATACGGGCCGCGTGTGCATTGCTTTTCACATGACCGACAGACGACGCTTTGAGGATGGCAATCACCCGTCCGCTGCGCAGGCACCAGGCCAGCATGATTTGAAACCGATCCGCCTGATGGGCTTCAGCCACCTGCCGCAATGCATCATGTGACAGGAATCTCTTCCGCAGTGTTCCCCCCTGAGCGAGCGGAGAATAGGCCATTATCGATATGCCGTGCCGCGCGAGCCAGGGCTGCAGGTCCAACTCCGTACCGCGGGAACCGAGATGATAAAGCACCTGATCGACGACGCACTTTTCGCCGCCGGGAATACGAATCAGTTCTTCCATGTCATCTGTATCCAGATTGGACACCCCCCACCGCAGAATTTTTCCCTGCCGCACCAGCTGCTCCATGCCCTCCACAGTATCCGCCAGGGGAATATTTCCACGCCAGTGCAGCAGATACAGATCGAGGCGATCCGTGCGCAGTCGGCGAAGAGAAGCTTCACAGCTGCGCATCAGTCCGGTTCCGCTTGCATGATGCGGATACACTTTCGAAACCAGGAAGACCTTTTCACGGATCCCGTCAACGGCATCGCCGACCAACGATTCAGACCGGCCGTTTCCGTACATTTCGGCAGTATCAATCAATGTCATTCCCAGATCGACTCCGCAACGCAATGCCGCGATTTCCTGCCGCCTCAGGAGTCGATCATCTCCCATAAACCAGGTGCCCTGTCCCAGGATCGGGACATTCGTACCGTCGTGTAATTCTATCGCTTGTAAAACACTCATTTTTTTATGTGTCTCCGAGAAGTCGCTCTTCGCTGCAGGATAATCGAACGATCGGTTTCTCCTTTTCAAGGATATACCCGCCGGAGAAGCCCCTCGCTCCCGCGGCGGCTGCCGGGAATTCTTTATCCTGTATTGGCATAAACCGGACTGACACCTCTGAAAACATCGAATATGGGAGACTCCGGATACTTCCGAGGTTTCCGCGCAAATGCCTATATATTAGTCCCGCAGGATGCCGGAGTATACTGTATAATCAGCAATCACGGCGACACGGAATCAATTCGAAAACCGCGGCAAAGTGGCGGGTTTTGATGTAGACGGAACATTGCCCTTCTCCGGTCACTGGATAAAATCATTGTCCCTGTGATGAATACGACAGCGCTTCTTATGACCGAAATTCACCTGTTCGTCACAGGACTTAAGCCCATCTGTATAAAAATAAAAACAGGGTTCAGCAGGACCGGCTGTCAAAGCGGATGATTTAACAGCGCCTTCAAAAATACTGCGCAAGGCACTGCAAACCCTTCACTTGCGATGATGCAAGGCAAATCACAGCCTGTGTACAGAGGGAGAAGCGTTAAAAAATCCTATTCGATGGGCGCCGGGGCCGTCAATCCGGTCGCCTCCCCATTCGCCGCAGGCTTTTTAAACGCTTCCAGCGTAGAAATTACTTTGGTTAATTCTTCCTGCTGCTTCCTGAAGACCGTCAACAAAGCATCTTTTTGTGCATCAACTATTTTACGCGTTTCTTTAATGTCTTTTTGTTGCATGGAAAAAACGCCCTGAATTTCATTAACTTTCTCCTGAATCAAGCCCATATCACCCTGAGCCTTATTTAAAGCCAAACTCAGGTTCTGTATTTTCGCAGAGGAAAGCTGCTGTTCGTCGGTCATCGCAGTTTGCAAGTCTACAATCTGTTTCTCAAGTGACTTCATCCGTGCGGAGGTTTCTGTCAATACCGCGTCGATGCGATCAAATTCAGGTTTGAGCTGCTCCGAAGCAAGCTTTTGATTATTCTCTTCAATCATCTGCTGCACTTTCCCGGGAGTCGCACAGCCGGATAACATCAAAACGGCCAGCAGACAGATAAATAACGTTTTCATCATTTCCAGCTCCCTGTCATTAAATCAGATTAAGACTCGTCATCACATTTTGCAATTCGGCTTTGTCCACTGCGCTCATTTCACAGAGCGGAAGGCGGTAAACTTCCTCGATTTTTCCCATCATGGCCAGCGCGGCTTTGACCGGGATTGGATTGGTATCGATAAACAGGGCGTCAAATAAAGAGCTGTATTTTTCGTGCAGGCGTCTAGAATCTTCCCACTGTTCTCTCAACGCCGCGTGAACCAGCGATGCCACCACATCCGGAATAATATTTGAGGCCACACTGATCAGACCGACAGCTCCGTCACGCATCATCAGCCACGTCAGCCCGTCGTCGCCGGAAAGCACCTCGAGGTCGCAAACGTCCAGGACCTGTTTTACCCGTTCCACTTTTCCCCCCGCCTCTTTGAGTGCGACCACATTCGGATTTTTCGCCAGCCGTGCCACGGTCTCAATGGAAATCTCGCGGGCAACGCGGCCCGGCACATTATAAAGAACCACCGGCAACCCGATTTCGGCGACTGTGGAGAAGTGACGATAGAGGCCCTCCTGATTCGGTTTATTGTAATATGGCGTCACCTGCAAAGTGGCATCCACACCGAATTCTTTGGCACGCCGCGTCAGCTCAACCGCTTCGGCAGTTGAGTTGGCTCCCGTTCCGGCGATCACTTTGACGCGTCCGTGTACTGTCCGAACCGTTTCTTCGATCACCTTCATATGTTCTTCATTATTGAGTGTAGGCGATTCCCCCGTCGTCCCGACCGGCACAATGCCATCCATACCGTTTTCAATCTGAAATTCAACCAGTTCACGGTATCTGGCGTAATCCACTGATCCGTCTTTATTAAACGGAGTGACAATTGCTGTATGAGCTCCTTGTAACATGTATATCTCCTTAAGGCAGGCAATATACCTTATACCTTGAAATTTTTCAAACCTGCAAAATTAAGAGTCGCAAAATAATCACTGATCGTTTCAGCACGACGAATCTGCACCACATCCCCGTCTGCGCGAAGAAGCAGTTCGGCCGACCGCAGTTTGCCGTTATAATTGAATCCCATGGCATGGCCATGGGCACCTGCATCATGAATGACAACCAGATCGCCTATCTCCGGCTCAGGCAGCGCACGGTCAATGGCGAATTTATCGTTATTTTCGCATAACGATCCGGTCACATCACAGACAAAATCGTGCGGTCGGCTTTCTTTTCCGGACACGGTGATGTGATGATAAGCACCGTACATTCCCGGGCGCATCAGGTTCGCCATGCAGGAATCAAGTCCCACATACTGCTTATACGTATTTTTCTTATGCAGTACACGACTGACCAGCCAGCCGTAGGGCCCGGTCACCATCCGTCCGCATTCCATGCGTACATCCAGCAGACCAAGACCTGTCTTTTCAATTTTTTCTTCGTACAGCTTACGGATTCCCTCTCCCACCACGGTCAGATCGACCGGTTCCTGCTCCGGCCTGTAGGGAATTCCGATACCGCCCCCGATATTTACGAAATCGAAGTGTATCCCGAGTTGCGCGGACAGTTCCCCGACCAGATCGAACAGCAAGTGTGCCGTCTCAATGAAGTAAGTGGCATCCAGTTCATTCGAGGCCACCATGGTATGCAGCCCAAACCGCTTGATTCCCTTATCGCGCAGAAGGCGATAGCCCTCGAAAAGCTGATCGCGGGTAAACCCGTATTTCGCCTCTTCAGGATGACCGATAATTGTATTGCCGGCCTTTAACGGGCCGGGATTATAACGCAAACAGATCCGTTCCGGCAGGCCTGCGCACTGTTCAAGAAATTTAATATGCGTGATGTCATCGAGATTAATGATTGCCCCGAGCTCCATCGCTTTAACATATTCATCGGCCGGAGTATCGTTGGAAGTAAAAATAATATCTTCACCGGACAGATCGACCGCTTCGGAAAGCAGCAGTTCCGGAAGTGATGAACAGTCTGCACCAAATCCTTCGGCTTTAAGGATTTTCATTAAATATGGATTCGGCGTCGCCTTGACGGCAAAATATTCCTTGAAGCCCGGATTCCACGCGAAGGCCTCCTTCAGCGCGCGGGCATTGGCACGAATAGCTGCCTCATCATATAAATAGAACGGCGTCGAATATCTTGTTGTCAGCTCTTCAAGCTGTTCATGGCTCAACGGGCACTTTTTCTGCGACATCATCTTCTCCGGTTTCATCAAATTTACAAGGTTTGAAAAGCAAACGATCTTTTTTCCAGCCATTTGAAAGACAGAACCGGATTTCTCCAAGGTTTGAAAGCCGGTTTTCTAACAAAAAGACCCACCGAATCGAACTGGACAGTTGTTCGGAGGATAAATCTCCTGGACCGATTACCTTGGAAATAAGCTCTGATCTCCGTACTAACCGGGCTTTATTGTGTTAACCCGTCCTGATCAAAAACAAAATGGTGCGCCTGCCGGGAGTCGAACCCGGATCTACGGCTTCGGAGGCCGCCATTCTATCCATTGAACTACACGCGCGGAAAAGAGGAAAGTTACCGGTTACTGTCCAATAGTTAAGCAGAAAAACAAAAAATCTGCGCCATGGAATACAATATTGCTCCGACAATTACATGTTGTGATTTCAAACTGTAAAACGCCCTGCAGATTCCCGGTCGTCGCTTACCTCCATTAAAACGGCACGGACCAACCTCCGCAGGGACGCCTCGTTCGGGAAGAGTCCTGACAACCCGTGTCCGGCGGCGGAGCGGCGGGTTGAAAGGGGCTCAGCGCGCGGTTGCCCGGCTGACCCGCAGAAACACCGGCGTGCGGGACGCATCGCGCAGGAGGACCCGGTCAACGGGAGAGTGCATGTCGGCTTTGACACAGGGGGTGTCGGCAAAAATCTGATCGAAGCGCAGAGCAGCTTTTCGGCATGGGCGGCATCGGCTGCGGCCGGGTTGAACGTGGACTAGGGCCATGTGCTTCCCCTTTCTTTGCTGTGGTGACAGGAAACAGAAAGCATCTCTTTCGGACAAAGGAGGCAAAAATGCCTCCTTTGTCCGAAGCTTATCCGCGGTTTAACCCGAGTAGCGGGCAGAGCGTCTCTGTGAGACGGGGCCTATATTACGGCGTTAAAATCGTGAAGTGCTCCAGTTGCGGTCGAATACCAGTTGCTTTGTGCGAAAAAGTTCTTACGCAACTGCAATGTTGACAAGGCGACCGGGGACGACGACGATTTTTCGGATAGTTTTGCCGGCGGTCCATTTGAGAACCGCCGCATTTTCCAAGGCCAGTTTTTCGATGTCGTTTTTGCTTGCGGCGGAAGGTACAACGATCTGATCGCGGACTTTGCCGTTGACCTGCAGGGCCATCTGAATTTCGTCGCGATGCAGCGCGGCTTCGTTAACTTCCGGCCAGGCGGCGCTCAGTACGCCGCCTTTGTGCCCGAGCTCTTTCCACAATTCTTCGGAAATATGCGGCGCGAAGGGTGAGATGAGGAGGATGACTGTTTCGATCGCATCGCGGAAGACGGCTTTGACCTGATCGGAGCTGTCGGCGGTTACCTTGATTTCATCAATGGCGTTCATCAGTTCCATGATGGTCGAAATCGCGGTATGGAAGTGGAATGCGCCGTCGAGATCGCCGGTGATTTTTTTGATTGATTCGTGCAGCTTGCGGTAAAGATCGCGTTCCGGCGTGTCCATGGTGTCCAGGTCGGGGGTCAGCTTCTGAGCGGCGATCAGCAGGCCGCGGTTCTGCCAGACGCGGCGCCAGATGCGGGCGAGGAAGCGGTAGGCGCCTTCGACGGCACTGTCGTTCCACTCGGCTTCTTTTTCCGGCGGGCCGATGAACAGGGTGTAGAGACGGACCGTGTCGGCGCCGTAGTTTTCGATCAGTTCATTCGGGCTGACGACATTGCCTTTGGATTTGCTCATTTTATAGAGCTTGCCGTCGATATCGCTTTTTTTGCAGATCATGCCCTGCGTGAAGAGGTTGGCGAACGGTTCATCGAAGCCGATCAGGCCGAGGTCGTGAACGACTTTGGTGAAGAAGCGGGCATAGAGCAGATGCAGAATGGCGTGCTCGATGCCGCCGATATACTGGTCGACGGGCAGCCAGTTGTTGCAGGCTTCTGTATCGATCGCTTTGGTGTTGTCGCGCGCATTGAGATAACGCAGGAAGTACCAGCTTGAATCGACAAAGGTGTCCATGGTGTCGGATTCACGCCGGGCGGGTTCGCCGCACTTCGGACACGCGCAGTTCATGAAAGCGTCGGATCGTTTCAGCGGTGATTCGCCGGTCGGCTTGAATTCGACGTCGGTCGGAAGCAGAACGGGCAGTTCGTCGTCGTTGACGGGAACCATGCCGCAGCGGTCGCAGTAGACAATCGGAATCGGCGCCCCCCAGTAGCGCTGACGGGAAATCAGCCAGTCGCGCAGGCGGAAGTGGACGGTGCCTTTGCCGAAGCCCTGCTGTTCGGCGTAGTGAATCATGATCGGAATCGCCTCCCGGCTTGACATGCCGGTGAATCCGGCGGAGTTGCAGCAGAAACCGTCCCCCGTATACGCATCGGTCATTTCTTCAATCTGCAGAGATTCGTCCGGGTTCTGGATCGAGAGGTTGATCGGCAGGTCGTACTTTTTCGCGAAAGCCCAGTCGCGGGTGTCATGGGCGGGAACGGCCATGACGGCGCCGGTGCCGTACATCAGCACGTAGTCGCCGACCCACAGCGGGACTCTTTCGCCGTTGAAGGGGTTGACGACGTAGCGACCGGTGAAGACCCCTTTTTTTTCGCGGATGTCGGATTCGCGATCGAGGTTGGTCAGTTTGGTGCTCTCGGCGATGAATTTCAGCACGTCCTGTTCCTGCGGAAGTCCGGCAACCATTTCTCTGAGCTGCGGATATTCGGGCGCGAGGACCAAGTAGGTGCAGCCGTAGATGGTGTCCACGCGAGTGGTGAAGCAGGAGACCTTGCCGGAGCTGTCGACCCGGCCGTCATCACGCGGAACGAGCGCAAAGTCGATTTCCGCGCCTTCGGAGCGGCCGATCCAGTTGCGCTGCATCGTTTTTACCCGGTCGGGCCAGCCTTCAAGCTTGTCGAGATCGTCGAGCAGGCGCTGGGCGTAGTCGGTGATTTTGAAAAACCACTGTTCGAGCGCCTTTTGTTCGACGACTGAATCGCACCGTTCGCAGAGGCCGTCGACGACCTGTTCGTTGGCCAGTACCGTGGCGCAGTCGGGGCACCAGTTGACGTTGCTTTTCTTTTTATAGGCGAGGCCGCGGTTGAAGAGCTGAATGAAAAGCCATTGCGTCCATTTGTAATATTCCGGCTCGCAGGAGGTGACTTCTTTGTCCCAGTCGTAGCAGCATCCCCAGGCGGCGAGCTGTTCTTTCATCATGGCAATGTTAGCCAGCGTGCTTTCGCGCGGCGGGGTGCCGGTTTTGATGGCGGCGTTTTCGGCGGGCAGGCCGAAGGCGTCCCAGCCCATGGGGGAGAGTACGTTGAAGCCGCGCATCTTTTTGTAGCGGACGACGGCGTCGCCGATGATGTAGTTGCGGCCGTGGCCGACGTGCAGTTTGCCGGACGGATAGGGAAACATCATCAGGCAGTAATATTTCTGTGCGATGTCCGCCAGATCGGTTTTAAACAGGCCGTTTTCGGTCCAGTATTTCTGCCACTTCGGTTCAATTTCAGAAAAGGGATATTTTTCGTTCATAGTCGATTCCTCATAAAGCGCAACAGATTACGGATTTCTCCGATTTTTCCAAGCCTTGGAATCAACTTCGTTGCATTTAAGCGTTTCGCGGCGCAAGGGTGATAATCTTTCCTGGCACTTGGAAAAATCGGAACGGAAGGTTGCAGAAAGCAGTTCTGGCGTTCATGCCCGCCGCGCTATACCGTCCAGGTGCTGGATAAAGACCCCACGAGGCAGGTTTACGGGACGGGAACCAGACAATGAATGAATCAAGCCGCGCAGAAGCATCACGAACATGGTCGGCATACGCATCAGCCCTATTGCGGCGCCCTGCATCGCGACTGGCGGTTTTACGTTGCTGTTACCGTGATGCTGGCCGCGCATGGGAACAACTTGCGTGCGTTGATCAAGCATCTCGATGGGCGATGGGCGTGTTGGATGCCGACATCGTCGAACTGAATATCCCCACCGGCATTCCGCTCGTTTATGAGCTTGATGACATGCTGAAACCCATTCGACACGATTATCTTGACGAATCTCAAACCGCACTCAAAACCTAGCAGAAGGAATCGATTATGCTTCCCCTTAATAAAACGAAAATCGTCTGTACGATCGGCCCGGCCTCTGAGTCGCCCGATATCATGCGGTGCATGCTGTTGGCGGGCATGAATATCGCCCGCCTCAATTTTTCGCACGGCGATTTTTCCGGACATAAGCGCAGGATCAATCAGCTGCGCGAGGTTGCTCGCATGGCGGGCAAACGCATCGCCATCATGGCCGATCTCCCCGGCCCGAAAATGCGTGTCGGGGAACTGGCCGAGGAGCCGGTCAATCTGATACAGGGCGATGTGTTTACATTAACCACAGATGAAATTGTTGGCGATCGGCACCGCGTCTCCATCAGTTTTTCGCGCCTTCCGGCTGTCGTTAAACCCGGGAATAACCTGTTCCTTAATGATGGAATTATTCAGCTGGAAGTGGTGAGAACGGACGGGAACAACATCGATTGCCGCGTGCTCGTCGGTGGCGAATTGCGCTCGCGAAAGGGATTGAATCTCCCGGGCATTGATCTCGGTATCAGCGCATTCACTCCGCACGACCGCGAGTGTCTGGCGTTTGCGCTTGAAAACGGCGTGGACGCGATCAGTCAATCCTTCGTGGAAACGGCGGACGATATTGTTGCGGTTCGGCAGGCGGCGACTACGTTGGGGCATCATCCCTTTATCATTGCGAAGATTGAACGGGCGGGCGCGCTGGAGCACATCGATGAAATCCTAAAGACTGCCGACGGCATCATGGTTGCGCGTGGAGACCTGGGGGTGGAAACCCCGGTGGAACGAATGGCCGTGGTTCAGAAACAACTGATTCGTCGCGCAAATCAACTCGGGAAACCGGTGATTACCGCGACACAAATGCTGGAGTCGATGGTGGAGCATAACCGTCCAACCCGGGCGGAAGCCACCGATGTGGCCAATGCCATTCTCGATGGCACGGATTGTGTGATGCTTTCCGAAGAATCTGCGATGGGAAAATTTCCGGCTGAGGCCGTCAGGATGCTCGCCGGGATTGCGGCCGCCACAGAACCGTCGCATCACGCCACCCCGATGGCAGAATACTCCCGAGGGGAGGATCTTCATTTAGTTGATCTCATTTCGCGCAATGTTCAGAACACCGTCGCCCGGATTCAACCCGTGGCCGTGATGGTTCCTACGCTTACAGGCTACACCGCACGGATGGTTTCCCGCTTCAAGCTCCCCGTTTGGATCGCGGGCGTCAGTCCAGACGAAGCAACCTGCCAGGGGCTGCAGTTTTCCCGGGGCGTTTCTCCGGTTCACCTGCCGGAATATCCCGGCGATTGGCGCGTATTTATCCGGAAATGGCTGCGGGATGAGAATCTGGACGAAGGGTTTGTCGTGCTGACCGAAGGCCCTTCTGTAAATAATCCCGAAGCCAACCCCCGAATGGAAATCATTGCTTCGGGCAGGTGAAACATTGAGAAACGAAGTTGAAAAACAGTCCATTCGTTTCCTCGGATGATTTGGCTGTAGTGCAACTCACGAGAAAGAGCCGGGCCTCTCCTTTTTCTGATTCCGTTTTTGGCGGTTCAGAGAGGGACCGGCCTTCGTTGTTGGCCGGATTCATCGGTGCCGCCGGGCTATTCTGTTTTCGTACGATGGATGCGCACCACCCCTTCGTCGAGATGTTCGATCGCATCATTGACGATGTCGCGGGCCGCATGCGGTCGTCCGAGCGCCTTGGCCGCATCCCGCATCCGTTGCAACCGCTCCGGGTTTTTAAGCAGCTCGTCGATCCGGTACGACAGGGTCGAGACGCTGTCCGGAGCAATGGCCGCGCCGTTCTCCAGCAGATAGATGGAGTTGAAAGTCTCCTGACCCGGAATGGGGTTCCAGATCACCATCGGCAGTCCAAGGGCGAGGCATTCGGAGGTGCTGAGTCCGCCGGGTTTGCCGATGAACAGCGTTGCCATGGCCATCCATTCATGTATTTCCTTCGTAAAGCCCAGCGTATGGTAAGTTATATTTTCGACGGGATGAGCCCTGATGTGGGCTTCGATCTGATCCTTTAGCTTCATGTTGTTTCCGCAAACCACGACGAGATGGCATGGCGAGGTGATGCGGCTGACCATATGCGCCATATCGCTGCCGGTCATGACGCCAAACGCACCGGCGGAAAGTAATACCAAGGGCCGTGCCGGATCTATTCCGTGTTTTTGGCAAAGCTCGTCGCGGTTGCCCGGCGTTTCGAAAAGCGGATCGATCGGGATGCCCAGCGTCTTGACGCGCTTGGGCGGAAAGTTAAGCCGGATCAGCTGCTCGCGGCTTTCCTCTTTGGCGACATAGACCCGGGTGACATACGGCTCCATCCAGGTGGCATGAACGTAGTAATCGGTTACCACGACGACCAGATCTGTGCTGATCTTATCCTTCCGCAGCAGGGTCGAGATAATGTCCGCCGGCATAAAATGTGTACAGAGACAAAGGTCGGGCTGGAACTTTTTAATTTCCCGGGCCAGCGGCAGCCCGTTTAGGCGGTGCAATAGCATGCGCCCCTTTTCCTTTTTCCACGGCTGGTCGGTTTCGTCGAAGGCATAGGCCCACAGGGTGGGTGCCTTTTTGACAGCTTCGATGTAGAGGGTCGCATAAAGCTCTTCGAACACCTTGTTGGTGTATTCCAGCGCATCGATCAATCGGACTTCCTGAAAGCGACCGTCGTGCTCACAGATGGCTGCCAGCGCCTCCGCTGCCCGCCGGTGCCCGTTCCCGGCGTTAGCGTATAGAATCATCACCTTCATGGGATCTCCTTTTCCAGAAAGGCATCATACTGCAGAACCTTTTTCGGGCATAGATCCGATTTGCAAGAAAGCTTGTGCGGGGATCCATCTCCCATCGATTTAAAAAAACACGGCAGAATCACGCTGTCCGCAGATTTATTCAAAGGCGGGCGTTTTTTCCTGATTGTTCGCCGGTTTTGCAGTTCCAGCCAGCGCGCGCCGGGCAAGGCGCGCAATGAAAATCAACAGGGCAATATAAAAGGCCAATCCGCAGAGGTTCACAATCAAGTGAAATCCCGAATGACTGGTGACTTTTTCCGCAACTTTAGCGGCATGTTTCGCCACATCACCGCTTGTGCCCGCTTTCACTGTGTTTTTGCCGTTTGCTGTCCCATAGGAATGCAGAAGACGGATCAAATCCCCCCGTTGCCACACGGTTTGTATTCAGGTTGAGGATAACGGGCAGGGGGTTAATGTCTGTCAGATAGAAAAGAACCTTTACGTCGGCGGTTTTGACCCGTTCAGCATCCGTGAACGACTCGAAAGGGTGGGGACAGTTGAAAATCGAATCGGTTCCGGGGCAGGGCACAACGGCCAGTATTTCTGTGCCGGTTCACGGAGAAGAGGCCCTGACAGATGATCGCTGAAACTGCACAGGATCGATTTTAGCTGGTTTTTCTATTTGAAAGCGGTACACTTATTCTCAGACAAAAATGCGTTTCGCGCACATGATAAGTTGAACCCAGAAAAGGAGTGAAAGATGAAGAAGATAAGTGATGTTTTCAAAAACGATGACTGGAAAACTGAAAAACATGTTCCGGTAATTGAGGCTCCGGAAACCGTTAAACCGAATGAATATTTTCAGGTGACTGTTTCTGTCGGGAAAGAGATTCCGCATCCGAATACTGTTCCCCATCATATTCGCTGGATCTCGCTCTATTTTCTGCCGGAAGGCAGTTCTGTTCCGGTCCAGGTTTCTTTTTCGGAATTTACAGCCCACGGGGATCAGGCTCCTGATGATGATGCAAAGGGTGTTTATACGGGTTCCTGTGCCGTGGCAAAGCTGAAGATTGACGGTTCAGGCACGCTGATGGCTTCTTCCTACTGCAATATTCACGGGCTTTGGCAGTCTTCAACCGCGATTTCCTGCGCATAGAAACCTGCAAAATCGTACAGTTAAGTACAGGAGGAAGGCGATTCGGTCGATTCCGAACTTCCTTTCTGTACTCTTCTGAAATCAATCCGGTGCGGGGAAAATCTGTTATTCCGCGGCCGCAATCCAGTGCATTCAGAATTGGTTTGCAGAATACCGGCAGGTCATCCGGAGTCCGGGAACTGATTAATGTTCGTCTCGAACGACGGGTTCATCTGCCCAGTGTGCTCCGGCATTTTCTATATCCTGCGAATGGAAAAAGATGGGGTTTTTTCTCTTTAAAATGCCAGTAGAACAGGCTGTCCGGCAACGGAAAGCAATTATCCGCCGTTTTCATAAGCATTTCGCACCCGTCCGACCATCTTCTGTTCCGCCCATAGGGTCAGGAGCATATCCGCCGGGGATCACAAACCAAATCAATATCATTTGGATCGATCTCTTCGACAGCGGCACCACTCTTTACAGGATAGCCGCGTTTTCCAGCTGTTAGTCCCACGGTGCTTCCAACCGAAGAGGAAGCAATGTGCGCAGCTTTTCGATGCAGCCCGGCGGCTGTCGCAGTACCCTGCAGAATCCATACGATCCGGGCGGACAACGGAATTCAGTTCCCCGACCGCAGGCAGGATCGATAAGGGCGTGATAATCTGTGACGGCAAAGCCATCGAATTTCCACGTATCGCACAGGACGGTCCGCAGCAGAAAAGGATTGGCATGGGATGCCACTGATCTCGTCGAAAGCGGTCATAATAACGCGCCCACAGCGCCTGCATCCACTGCCTCGATATGGGTTTCGCCCGCACTCTCGGCAATCCGTCCGCAACGCGCGCGCTAGATCGACCATCGGTGCAAATATCCAGTTCAGGCCGTCGGTCGTCGCCTCCGTTGCGTTTGATTTGGGCACTCTGCTCGATGGCATCCGTATCCCAGGAGGCCGCTTTCCCCAGCGAAATGGGGAAAACGGTTTTAAATCCATGGAGCACGTTGTGTCCAAATAACAGCGGAATGCCCAGCCGGGAATCTTCTACAGCCGGTTTTTGCAATGCGCGGTATTTTTCACGCCGTTGGTTAAAATAATATTTTTTCCGCATCGTCCGCTGCGTAGGATGTTATCACTCATCACGTTTTCATACCTTGATTCTTTATCTTTACCCCATGCTTCGGAGCGGTTCGCTTTCAGCGGGCGCTTACAAGTGTTTGACGTTGAATGCTGCCCGGATTTTCACAGCGCATGGTTCAGATTATATCTGATTTTCCATCATATAAAGAACCAGGTCGGGCAGAGCCGCATCAATTTCATCGCGTACGCGACGGTAGACGTCCAGCGATTCCCCGATCGGGTCGTAAATATCAGCTGCCGCTTGTGTGACTCCGAATGATGTCAGCAGGAAAACTTTACCTTCGCTTTCCGGACACATACGCAGGACCGCGTCGCGGTGGGCGCGAGTCATTGTAACCAGCAGATCTGCTGTCTGTACCAGAGCAGGGGTCAAGGCCCGGGATACGTGATTGGAAATATCGATTCCTTTCTCACGCAGGGCTTCCACTGCATTCGGATTTGCCGGCCAGCCGTTGGCGGCACAGATCCCGGCGGAGGTTATCTGCCACCCGCTGTCCGGCCCGAGTATCTGCCGCAGCAGTCCTTCCGCCATCGGACTTCGGCAGGTGTTGCCGGTGCAGACAAAAATCAGTTTTTTCATCGGATTACCTGTTCAATTTCTTCCCTGGAAACCGCGCCTTCGCGGAGAATTTTTATTCCGTTCTCTAAACACTGAACAACTGTGCTGGGTGTTTTTCTTCTGCTTGGAAACGCGTCGAGAAACAAAGCAACCTGCTTTTCCAGGGTTTGGAAGGCTTCCCGGGCGGAGACGGCATCCGCCCCGCCGCTCTTATTCGCACTGGTCAGTGCAACGGGATGCTCAAAAGCGCGGGCGAGCGCCAGCGGCACGTTGTGGTCCGGCACACGGAATCCGGTGGGTCCTTCCGGTGTATTGAGCACCAGCGTCAGCGGACCGGGCCAGTATGTTTTTGCGAGAATCCGCCCGTGCTTTCCGAATTTTGCGCCGAGCGTCTCGACCTGTTCAAGGTCGGCGGCCAGCCGCGCGATCGGTTTGCCGCGATCGCGTTCCTTGGCGGCATAGAGTTTTTCCAGATGCACCGGATCACAGGCGATGCCGTAGACCGTTTCTGTCGGCACAACAACCAGTTCCCCCGCCTTCAGAAGAGCGCAGGCCCGGCGGATGAGTTCCGGTTCGGGCCTGTCGGCGCGGATCTGGACGATTTCAGCCATTGATCTGTTTCTGCAGTTCGGCATCGGAGGCCAGCACTTCGTCGTGCATGTCCTTTTTGAACTGAACCAGCTTTTCAGCCAACCCTTCGTCGGCGAGAGCGAGAATCTGCACCGCGAGGATCGCCGCATTGACGGCACCCGCTTTGCCGATCGCGACGGTGGCGACCGGAACGCCGCGCGGCATTTGCACCGTCGAAAGCAGCGAGTCCATTCCGTCGAGCGCCCAGGCCGGCATCGGAATGCCAATTACCGGCAGCGTGGTGTGTCCGGCGAGAACCCCGGCCAGATGTGCCGCGCCGCCCGCCGCACCGATAATTACCTTAAAACCGTTCTCTTTGGCTTTCTCGGCGAATTCGCAGGCTTCGTGCGGTGTACGGTGGGCCGACATCACTTTGACCGCTGCGTTCAGGCCGAATTTCTCCAGGGTTAGGAAGCAGTGCTCCACAACGTTCCAATCACTGGAGCTTCCCATCACAATAGCGATTTGCGGTTGGTCCATTTTCAACTCCTCTTCAATTCGCGGTGCGCAATATCCTTACGGTAAAAAACACCTTTCCACGATATTTTTTCCACGGCGGCATACGCGTTGTCAACCGCGGACCGCAGATCGGTGCCGAGGGCAGTGACGCTGAGAACGCGCCCGCCGGCAGTGACGGTTCTGCCGTGTTCAAGTGCTGTACCTGCGTGAAAGACAACGGCCTGTCCGACCGCTTCGTCGAGGCCGGAAATTTCATTTCCCTTTTCATAGCCTGCCGGATAACCGCCGGCGGCCATCACCACGCAAACCGCCGGTTCCGGTTTCCACGTAATCAGGTCGTCGGAAAGGGTGCCGTCAATACACGCTTCAAGCGCAGGAATCATATCGCCCTCCCAGCGGACGAGAATTGCCTGGATTTCAGGGTCGCCGAAGCGGCAGTTGAACTCAACGACACTTGGCTGACCGTTGTCGATCATCAGTCCCGCGTAGAGGACGCCTTTGTAGGTGATGCCGCGCTTTCTGAGTTCGGCCAGTGTGCGGGCATAAATTTCGGTACGGACTTTTTCAAGGATTGCATCGGTGACGATCGGTGCGGGGGAATAGGCACCCATGCCGCCGGTGTTCGGGCCCCGGTCGCCGTCAAACGCGCGCTTGTGATCCTGCGAAGAGGCGAGCAGCACAACGTGCTCGCCGTCGATCAGCGCGAGAATGGAGGCCTCTTCTCCGGGGAGAAAATCTTCGATGACCACCCGGTTGCCCGCATCACCGAAGGCTCCGCCCAGCGCGTCCTGAATGGCGGCTTCGGCCTGCTCAACGGTCTCCGCCACGGTGACGCCTTTTCCGGCGGCCAGTCCGTCGGCCTTGATCACAATCGGCGCGCCGCGCTCGCGGACGTAGGCACAAGCTGAATCGGCATCGGTGAAAACAGCATAGGCGGCGGTCGGCACGCCGGCCGCCTGCATGATTTCCTTGGCAAACTCCTTGCTGCCCTCGAGCTCGGCGGCGGCTTTGCAGGGCCCGAATACGCGGAATCCTTCGGCTTCAAGCGCGTCCGCCAACCCGGCGCAGAGCGGAGCTTCGGGGCCGATGACAGTGAGATCGGGCCGGTTCTCTTTTGACCAGCGGATGATCCCGGCGCGATCCATAGCGGAAAAGGGGAGGTTGGTGCCGATCTGTGCGGTTCCGGCGTTGCCGGGCGTACAGAAAATTTCCGGGTTGCGCGAATCGTTTTTCAATTTCCAGCAGAGTGCATGTTCACGTCCGCCGCTGCCGATCACCAGTACCTTCATTCCAATCCTTTCGTCGTAAGCAGACATTTAGCCGGAAAAACAACGTTTGGACAAGCTCGCGCCTGACAGAAAAAAAAGATTCCGCGGGCTGAAATTTTTCAGATGGAATACGCATTTTCAGATGATCTTCGTTTCGCGTTTTATATCACCATAAAATGGTACCCCGGGCGGGATTTGAACCCGCGACCTACGGATTAGGAATCCGTTTTTAATCTTAACTTTAGCCTTTGTTTATAGGGTTAAGGTTAAAACCTTCGTGGCTTAAGGTGGATTTAACTTGTTTATTCTCCCTGTTTCGGGCACGCTTCGGAACGTAGTTAAACAAGGGGGTTCATTATGGCAAAGGCTGACAAGTCAAAGACCAGAAGCGCACGGGGAACCGGGCGTTTATACAAGCGCACACCGGACGGACAGGAACACCGGGCAGACTCAAAGGTGCAGGGTGTGTTCTGGATTCAGTACACACTAAACGGCAAGCGGCAACGGCACGCCCTGACCGGAACGGACGGCAAGCCGATCACCGACCTGCGGAAAGCTGAAGCCGAACGCAAGCGACTGACCGCCCCGCTTCGTGCAGGTAAACAGGTCGAACAGCTAAAGGCTTTGACCGCCGCCCTTGCACAAGCTGAAGGCGTGGAAGTTCAAGCCGTTGAGGATGCCCGCCCGGTTCTGCGGATTGCTGACGCTTGGGAAGCGTACATTCAAAGCCCTGACCGACCGGATAGCGGGGAGAGCACCCTGCGAGATTATGCCGGGCACTGGACACGGTTTACAGATTGGACTGAACTGCAAGACCCGAAGCCTATGAGCCTGCGCGATATAACCCTGAAACACGCGCAAGACTACGCCGCAACGCTGAACGGGGGAACCGGGACAAGCCCGAACACCTACAACAAGCACACCGCCTTTTTAAAGCTGTTCTTTCGGGTGCTACAGGATGCCGCCGGGATGAAGGAAAACCCCTTCGATAAAATACGCCGCAAGAACCTGAAGACGAACAGCCGCCGGGAGCTGACCATTGCCGAACTGAAAGACGTTCTGGAAGAGGCCGAAGGCGAACTGCAAACCCTTCTGTTTATCGGAACCTTTACAGGCCTGCGCTTGGGGGATTGTTGCACCCTGACTTGGGGCGAAACCGATTTAGACCGGGGGCTGATTCGCCGGGTGCCGAACAAGACCGCCAAAAGCGGCAAGCCTGTTTTAATCGGCATACCCGCCGCCCTGCACGCCAAGCTTTCAGAGACTCCAAAAACGAAGCGCAAAGGATACGTTCTGCCGAAATATGCCGCGCTCTATACATACCAGAACAGCAACGGCTTGACCGTTCGTCGGGGGGATATTACCGACGAAATTCAGAAGGTCTTCAAAGATTGCAAAATCAGAACGCACAAAGAAGGCACCGGGTTTATCACGAACCCCAAAACCGGAAAAAAGGAAAGCACCGGAAAGCGGGCTGTTCTGGAAGTCGGTTTCCATAGCCTGCGGCACACTTGGGTTTCATTGCACGCCGCCGCAGGGACACCGCAAGCCGTCATTCAGAACGTGATAGGGCATAGCAACCCTTCAATGACAGCCCATTACACACACGTAAACGAAGAGACCGCCCGACGAACTGCGGGGGTGCTGACTCTGAACGAACCCGAACCGACCGCCCGGATTGTGCCGGATTGGATACGGGAAAAACTCAAGACCATGACTGCGAAGAACTGGAAGGCCATCCGGGCCGAATTGATGGGGGGTGCAGAATGAGAGACGAAATCGACGCTATGAACGAAGCAAGGATGGATATTGAAAGCGATGCGATAGAGGGAGAAATCATTGAGCAATTTATTCAACGCCTGATTCACCGCCGGGACAATCCGAAACGCCTGATGTTTGGGTATTGCTGGACAAGCAAAATCACAGACCTGTTCAACGAGCAACACCGCCGAATGATGGAAGCCGAAATTGACAAGGTTTTAAAAAGGCTAACGGATGAAGAAACCACAGAATGGGATTTTGAACTGAACGAGATTCCCGAAATTGAACATTGGTTGGATTGGCTTGAAGAAGAAATGGAAGAAAGCTTTGAACGTTTTCTTGAATATAAATGCAGACCCCTCAAACGAACGACACCCGAAATGAAGAGAGAGCTTGAGCTGCGGCTTGAGAAGCGAAGAAAACGCTATTCACAAGCCCGCCGTGAAAATTGGAAAGAATACCCGGATTTTTTGAATGAATATTTCAAAAGGAATCCTACTTACAAGCTGACCGATGGCCGCAGAGCCTGCGCGAAAAAGTTTGATGTAACGCTGAGAACGATAGAGCGGCGGACAAAAGGCTATCGAAAACCCCGGACAAAAAAACTACCGACAAGCTAAAACGTCACAGTTAGATTGTCGGCTTAACCTTGTGTTTAAGTGCTTGCATGGAGACCGGAAAGCCCTTTTCCGGACGGTACAAAACCAAACCCATGGAGGCACAAGATGCAGAAACAAATGACCGATACCGGGGATGTTCTAATCATCACCCGACCGACCGATGAACAGCGGCAGAGAATCAAAGCCGCTCTGAATAAATCAGCCCCGGCACTGCCCGAAACGCTGACTAGAAAACAGGCCGCTAAGATTTTCGGAGTTCATCCCGGAAGTTTGAAACGATGGGAGAAGGCCGGGAAGCTTCACCCGATTAAAATCACCCCGCGCTGTTTGCGCTACAACGCCGCAGAAGTCCGCGCTATGATCGAGGGGGGTGCCGCCATATGAAAACCCTATGCACCGCCGGAAGCTATTCAATCGGGATTCTGGACGATAAGAACTATGTTCTGTTTGACCACACGAAACCGAAGCGCAAAACCCGCAAGGGCGTTGAATCCGTGGAATATGAGTTTTCTTATTTTTCGCAGATTGCGCAGGCCGTCAAAGAACTTGCCCGCCGGACGGCAAACGACACCGCCGCCGACTTGCGCGACTGGCTGAAAAAGTTCAACGCTACATGCGAGGAACTGACAAGCCTGTTTTCAGGGGGTACAGCGTTGCAAGGGTTGACACCTGACCAACGGGACAAAACAGCGGATCAAACGCCGCCCCCCGCTTCTCCCCCGCCCGTGTCCGCCTGTAAATGTGAAACGCCCTGCGCCGTTTGCACCTGTTCAGATCGGGGGCAAAAATGAAGCTGTTAAACGTCACTCCCCTGACCGATGCAGGGAACGTCCGCGCCATTGTCGAAGTCGAAACACCGGACGGCGACACCTTCACCTGCCGGATAGTTAAACAAGACGGTTTCCGCGCCTGCCTTGTGCCACCCGAAGGAATCACCTTCTCGCATAAAGAGAAACGGAAGCTACAGCGCGAAGCCGTTACTGCATGGGCTAACCAGATCAGCGGCTCGCTCGACGGGCTTCTGATATCGGAAAAGGTTTATAAGGGTTCACGCATGAACCGCCTGCACGTTCAGCTTAAAGCCTTCTGCACGGTATGCGACCGCAACACGCCTTCGGAGTTTTCCGAAACCGAAAAAGGACTGATACGAAACGCCTGTTTTTTCTGCGGTACGTTGCGGAAGGGCAAGCCATACGTCAGCCAGGAATATGTCGAACGGCATTGCGAAAAGATTGACCGACTCAACGCCCGCCAGGGTTCAGGAGACCGCTATGTTGAAAAATCAAAAGTGGTATGACCTGCGCCCGGCAAAAGCGTTGCTCGATTATGTCTTTGAAAACTATCCGCTGACCACGACCGACCAGAAGGTTTATCGAGCTTTCCAATCATTGGAAAGTCAGCAGGATGGGTTGAGTAAAGACATTGTTGCCAATCATCGCACAATCATGCGTTGCGCTAAAGTTAGCCTAAACACGGTCAGAGCGGCTTTAAAGCGGCTGACAGATGCGGGTTTGATTGAGTACAAGCCCGGCTCAAGAGACTACGCACAGCGTAAAGCATCACGAATCAGGCGGCTGTCCATCGCAGAGCTGAAAGCGAAACAGGTTCAGGAACAACCCGCGCACCGACTGGCGGCAATTCTCAACAAACGGCGCATCCAATACGGCAAAGAAACCGTTCAGCCAAAATATCGCGTAGCGGTTTCAAATCGGCTCTATGCCCGCGAACCCAACGTGCAGAGCAAAAAGAAACTTAGACCGAAGCGACTGGCGGCAGGATGCAAAGACGGAGAAGTTTTAATCGAACTCGACTTTGTTGCAGCAGATGCGTCTGTAATCGCCCAAACGCTAGGACGGGAAAAAGACGGTTATCAGATCATCGCAGAGAACGAATGGCTAGGCCGCGACACCGTGAAAAAATTGTTCAATCCGGTTGTTTATGCCCGCTCAACCGCGACAGCCAAAGCTAAACACTACGGAATCAAATCGCCCGAAGGCTTGGCGTTCATCGCAGAGGTGGACAACCTGCGGGACAGGATGCGCAAACCGGACGGAAAGAATGTCAGGAGCGTAACGACTGCCACGGGAACCATCATCACCGCAAACCCAAAGAAGAAAGTTCACAAAGGCACTTTGCTTTCATACTACGCACAGGGAACCATTGCCGACTTCATCAATCGCGCCGCGCTCAAAATCATAGAACTGGAATCTTCCAAGGGTTGGAGAGTAGCTATCCCTTGCCATGATTCGCTTTACATCATCGCCCAGCCTGAACACGAACGGGAGTTGGCCGAAATCATACTGGCTGAAACGGAGGGGTGCGGGTTGAGCATGAGGCTGAAGGCGAAGAAATGGAGGAGGAGCGGGCACCCCCAACTATGTAACCCAAGGGAGTATCAAAAAAGTGGTACATCTGCGCACATCACCCCCGCCGCATAGTATCAAAAAAGCGGTACATCGGAGCAGAATTGATACTATGAAACAAAGCCCTATGAATCAAAAAACCCTGTCTTCTTTCTTCCGGACAATAAATGTACCCGTCTGCACCATAATAGCTCGCGTGCGTGACCAGTCCAAAAACTCAGGGGCGGGAGATGCCTACAGGTTTTAACCCTGCCTTTTTATCCT
>JASKKX010000067.1 GCA_030153935.1 Verrucomicrobiota bacterium
TCTTCGGGCCGCTGAAAGGCGCCAACGGAAACGTCCGGATTACCGGCCCGTGCGGCGATACGATGGAATTCTGGGTGCTCATTCAGGACGGACGGGTTCCCTGCTGCGCCAGCGACATTGTCTTCCCGCTGCTTTTTTCAAAAGACAGGAGAACCTATGCCTAAGTTAAAAATAACCGTACTGGTTGAAAATACCGCCGGCAGACGCGATCTGCTGGCGGAACACGGACTGTCGTTTCTGATCGAAAGCGGACGGAATAAAGTTTTGTTCGACACCGGTCAGGGGCTGGCTCTGCGCCACAATACAGAAAAACTGAACGTTGATCTGAAAACGGTCGACGCCGTCGCATTAAGTCACGGCCACTATGACCACACCGGCGGACTGACGTTTGCACTGAACGCCATGAACTGCCCGCGCCTCTATGTCCACCCGGAAGCCTTCTCCTTGAAATACGCCCGCAACCCGGACGGCTCCGCCCGCGAAGTCGGCATGACGGCCGGCAATAAAATCACAGCGGGAGAACTCGCAGAGATTGTTTTTGCCGAAGAAAAAACAGAGATTGCCGACGGATTGTTCCTGACCGGGCCGATTCCCCGGACAACGGATTTTGAAGACACCGGCGGTCCGTTTTTCAAAGACCCGGAATGCCGGACACCGGATGATCTTCCGGACGATCAGGCCGCGTTTATCGAAACGGCAACAGGAACCGTCGTGATTCTCGGTTGCGCCCACTCCGGCGTGATCAATACCTTGCGGTACATCCAGACTCTGACAGACAACCGGCCGATTCATACCGTGATCGGCGGAATGCATCTGCTGAATGCCGGAGCCGAACGTATGAACCGGACGATTGAGGAACTGCGCCGTTTAAATATTCAACAGCTGATCCCCGGTCACTGCACCGGATTCGCCGCGATGGTGCGCCTGTGGAACGAATTTCCCGGCCTCTGCGAAACGTGCGCCACCGGTTCGGTTTTTGAATGGAGGACATCGTGAGCTGTGTGTTCGGTCCGGTTCCGTCCCGCCGGCTCGGGCGCTCGCTCGGTGTCGATCTGATTCCGTTTAAAACCTGTTCGTACGACTGCATCTACTGCCAGCTCGGACGCACCCCCCGCAAAACCGTCGAACGCACAGAGTGGATTCCGCTGGAAACCGTGATGGAAGATCTGAAACCGAAGCTGGCATTAAAACCGGACTGGATCACACTCAGCGGCTCGGGCGAGCCCACCCTGTATTCACGGCTTGATGAACTGATTGACGGAATTCATGCTCTCACAGACGTACCGGTTGCGGTGCTGACCAACGGCTCGCTTCTCTGGCAGCCGGAAGTCCGCAAACAACTGATGAAGGCGGACCTGGTGATTCCTTCTCTGGATGGCGGCGATCCGGAAACCTTTCAAACCATCAATCGCCCTGCCTCGGAAATTTCGTTTGAAACCATGCTGGAGGGGCTGATCGTCTTCCGGCAGGAATTTAAAAACCCATACTGGCTGGAGATTCTTCTCTTGGAAGGCATCAACGCCGCCGGCGAGCCGCTCGAACATCTGATCCGATGTGCGCAGGAAATCGCACCCGACCGGATTCAATTGAATACAGCCACCCGCCCCCCGGCCGAAGAAAGCGCGCATCAAGTCGATCAGGCCCGCCTGCATGAAATCGCCGCCCGCTTTTCGCCCGCAGCGGAGGTGATCGCCGATTACCGGGGTGTACACGCCCAGACCGATTTTCAAACGCGCAAAGACAGCGTTCTGGAACTGCTGAGCCGTCGCCCCTGCACCACAGAAGATATCGCCGCAGGCCTCGGCATCCACCGCAATGAGGCTGTGAAATATATTGAGGAGCTCGTTTCGGGCGGACAAGTCACGGCTGAAGAGCGCGGCGCCCGCACATTTTATAAAACGAACAGAAAGGATTCGGAATGAAAGCATATACACTTTTCTTTTCGCCGACTCAGACGGGTGCCACCGTTGCCGGAACCATCCGGAACGCTCTCCGAATGGATGTCGGCGGCTCTTTTGACATCACGAAAGCCGCAATCGAAAAACCGTTTGGCGCGGACGATATCGTCGTCATCGCCATGCCGGTTTACGGCGGACGCCTTCCGGCGCTCGCCGTGGAACGGTTTCAAGCGGTCCGGGGAAACGGAGCCAAGGCCGTCGCCATTGTCGTCTACGGCAACGCAAAAGTCGGCGATGCCCTGCTGGAGCTGACCGACCTTTGTGTCGACCATGAATTTCAGGTCATCGCCGCCGCGACGTTCATCGGCGAACATTCATTCACGACGAATGAGTTCCCGCTCGCTGTCGGACGTCCCGATGCCACCGACCGGAAGAACGCGGCGGACTTTTCCGCGCTCATTCAGGAACGTCTCGACGCACCCGGTTCGCTTGCGACACCGTCCGTTCCCGGCAACCGTCCCTATAAAGACGCCATGAATCCGCCGCCGTTGGCTGCAACCGGATTTGATCCCGAACTCTGCACCCGCTGCGGACTGTGTGAAACCTTCTGCCCGTCCGGCGCGATCACGATGGCCGAAACCGGCCCGCAAACCGACGGCACAAAATGCATCTGGTGCTGTGCCTGTGTCAAAACCTGCCCCGGCCATGCCCGGAAAATTGTCCTGCCTAAAATCAGGGAAACCGCCGAACGTCTTTATGCAAACTTTCAGGAGCGCCAGAAACCGCAGTGGTTTTTGGCTGAATAGCGTAAGAATAAAAATGGAGAAGAAAATGAAAATTGCGATTCCAACTGCTGACGGAAAACTGGCCATGCACTTCGGGCACTGTGATGTGTTCGCCGTGTTCACCGTTGATGAAAAAGAAAAAACCGTGCTGAGCCGCGAGTATCTCACTCCGCCGCCGCACGAACCCGGCGTGCTGCCCGCGTGGCTGCACGAGCAGGGCGTCAACCTGATCATCGCCGGCGGCATGGGCAGCCGCGCCCAGCAGCTCTTCGTGCAAAACAACATACAGGTCGTCGTCGGAGCCTCCGGCGCCTCGCCCGAAGAACTGGTCAAAGCGTGGATGGACGGCACCCTCGTTTCCGGCGCCAACGCCTGCGACCATTGATTGTGCGAAAGCCGGGATATTCCGGCTTCTTCTCTTTTTTCAATACCGCAGAAAGGAGCGGATTTTAAATATGCATCATCCTGTTGACTCATTTCGAATACGACAGAAACCGAATTATGTTCCCCAGTCGGATGAAGAAAAGATTTTTCAAGCGGCTTATCAGTCCAACATTCCGATCATTTTAAAGGGTCCGACCGGCTGCGGGAAAACCCGCTTTATAGAATTCATTGCCTACAAGCTCGACCTGCCGCTGATTACGGTGTCCTGCCATGAAGACCTGACAGCGGCCGATCTGGTCGGACGTTTTCTGCTGAAAAACGAAGAAACCGTCTGGCAGGACGGACCGCTCACGCTGGCGGTTCGCTACGGCGGCATCTGCTATCTCGATGAAATCGTTGAGGCCCGCAAGGACACCACCGTCATCATCCACTCACTCACCGACGACCGCCGCATTCTGTACATCGACAAAACCGGCGAGGTGATTCAGGCCCAAACCGATTTCGTCATACAAAAAAACACCATTCTGGAAATGCTCAGCCGTCGTCCATGCACAATCAATGATGTCGCGGCGGGTCTCGGAATCCACCGGGCAGAACTCACCCGGCGCGATCTGGATCATCACCAGATCCGGCAGGCTCCTGTCATGGTCGTTCCCGATTGCGATCTCGTCTGGGCCGGTGCGGACTGCCTGATCGCCATCGAAGAAAAAGAGTGGGAATAATCATCAGGCCGCAGATCCCGGAGAACGACGTGCATAGCGAAGAAGGATATATCCATCTGCAGAACGGAGGCCGGCTCTGGTACCGCCGGCTCGGTTCCGGAACCGCCGTTCCCCTGCTGACTCTCCACGGCGGACCCGGCTCCGGCTACGATTATCTGGAGCCTCTCGAAAAGCTGGCAAAAGACCGTCCGGTAATCCTCTACGACCAGCTCGGCTGCGGCAAGTCCGACCGGCCCGATGACCGCTCCCTGTGGCGGTTGGGGCACTTCCTCCGGGAACTGGTCGAGGTGCGAAGCGCTTTAGGTCTGCAAGAGGTTCACTTGTTCGGCCAGTCCTGGGGCGGCATGCTCGCGATAGAGTACATGCTTACCCAGCCACAGGGAGTGGCCAGCCTGATCCTTGCGGACTCGTGCGCCAGCATGCCTCAGCTGAAGAAGGAGATCAAACGCCTGAGGTCGCAACTGCCTGAAAAAATCATTGCAACTCTGGAACACTTTGAGGCGACTGGCGACTTCCGCAATCCGGAATACCGCGAGGCCGTTGGTCAATTCTACAAACGGCATGTTTGCCGCCTTTCCGCCATGCCGGACTGCCTGCGGCGCTCCGCTGAAAACCTGAGAAACAATCCAGTCTACCAAACCATGAACGGTCCGAACGAACTGGTCATAACCGGAAACCTAAAAGAGTGGGATCGCACCGACCAGCTTGCCAAACTATCCGTTCCCACCCTCATTCTGGCCGGACGTTACGACGAAATCACCCCGGCCTGTTCAGAGACTCTCCATCAGGGGATTGCGGATTCGCAAATCGTCATTTTTGAAGAAAGTTCACACCTTCCCCATATCGAGGAAGAAGAAAAGTATCTCCATGTCGTATCCGGCTTCCTGTCACAGGCTGACTCGAAGCCGGTTCCCTAAAGAATGGCCACGGTATGTTTTCGGAGATGTTTGATCAACGCTTTGGTATGCCGAAAACCGGTCAGCCGCTCCACTTCCCGGCCGTCTTTCAGGATCAGCAGGGTCGGAATGGTTGTACTAACAAAAATACAAACGAAGCCTCTACACAGAGGCCATCCGCATTTTTTATAATTTTGTATTGAAATATATAGATGATTTAATATGTTGGTGTGGATTCAACCCACGAAATTGAAGGTTTACATGGAAAATTTGAGAACAGACGAATTCCTGGAAATTGCCGAGCTGCTCAAAACGATCGCCCACCCGGCGCGGATCGGCATTCTGCAACTGCTGGATGAAGGTGACAAAAACCTGCACGAGCTTTATGAGCAGCTCGGGTGCAGTCAGTCGGCGATGTCCCAGCACATCCGGATCCTCAGGGACCGCAGGCGCATCGAATGCCGCAAAGGACGGCACCTGCAAATATTGCGCGGTTCACATTGGTTCGCTTCAGCGTCTGATTGACTGCGTTCGTGACTGCCTCCGGCAATGATCGTTCGAACAAAATTTTCACTAAAAAAAAGGAAATAACCCCATGAGTACTGTCGCCAACCTGATTGATTCCAAAGGACATGATGTCCTGACCGTTCACCCCGGCCTGCCGGTTCGCGAGGCCGTTACTGAAATGGCGGAGCGCTCGGTCGGAACCGCTATTGTCACTCAAAACGGAAAAGTGGCCGGAATTGTTTCCGAGCGCGATGTGATCCGCAAAGTAATCCTCGAAAACAAGGATATTTCCAGCGTAACCGTGCAGGATATTATGTCAACAGACCTTTCCGTGGTGGCGGCGGAAACCTCCATCGAGGACTGCATGGCGCTGATGACGGAGAAACGCATCCGGCATCTGCCGGTGATGTGCGGTGAAAAGCTGTGCGGCATTGTCTCGATCGGCGACGTGGTCAAATTTCTTGCATCGGAGCAGGAGTTTAAAATCAAAAATCTGGAAAGCTACATCACCGGGTCGATGTAACCCGTCCGTTCTATCCACCTTTTCAAGAAGGATTTCTCATGCTGAAAGGAATCCGTTTTGTACAAAAAAATCTCTCGTTTGTGATTCCGCTGATGATGCTGGCGGGTTTTCTGACCGGTCAGGCGTGTGATGTGTCTGCGCTCAAGCAGCTGATCCTTCCGCTGACCTTTCTGATGGTTTACCCGATGATGATCAATCTGCCGCTCCGCAAGATTGCCGAAAGAGGCGATCTGAAGGTGCAGCTGGTAACGCAGGCGATGAACTTTACGGTCATTCCACTGCTGGCGTTCGGCATCGGGAAAATCGCATTCCCGGATTCGCCCTATATTGCGCTGGGCCTGCTGCTGGCCGGGCTGCTGCCGACCTCCGGTATGACGATCTCCTGGACCGGGATGGCGCAAGGCAACATGGCCGCCGCCGTGAAGATGACCGTGTTCGGTCTGCTGCTCGGCTCGTTTCTGGCGCCGCTCTATATTCAGGGACTGATGGGCACGGTCATCGAAATTCCAATGATTGGAATTTTCAAACAGATTCTGATTGTGGTGGTGCTGCCGCTGATTGCGGGGAATCTCACGCAGCGCCTTCTGATCAAACGCTACGGCATGGCGCATTATCAGAAAGATCTGAAACCGCTCTTCCCGCCCTTCTCCACGCTGGGCGTCGTCGGAATCGTGTTCGTGGCCATGGCGCTGAAATCGGACTCCATTGCGCAGGATCCTGCGCACCTGCTGGAGCTGTTCCTGCCGCTGCTGGTTTTGTACGGACTCAATTTTGCGCTCAGCACACTGGTCGGAAAAGTCTTTTTCAATCGTGGCGACGCCATTGCGCTGGTATACGGAACTGTCATGCGCAACCTGTCGATCGCGCTGGCGATTGCCATGACTGCCTTTGGAAAAGCCGGCTCGGAAACTGCACTGATCATCGCACTGGCCTACATCATTCAGGTACAGGCGGCCGCCTGGTATGTAAAAATCACGGATCGCCTGTTCGGTCCCGCTCCGGACGCGCAGGTGAAGGATGTCATGCTCGACGGCGTCTTTTCGCTGCACGACCGCGACACGGTGCAGAACGCCCTGCGTCTGCTGGCGGAAGAAGAGATTCACTCCTTTGCAGTGCTCGACGAACAAAATCAGCCGCTCGGTATGGTCTCCACCGCTCTGCTGCTGGATGCGCTGGCCGACGGAACGGCAACCGATACTCCGCTGAAAGAGCTGCAACTGGAACCCGCCCTGCTGATCCCCGCGAAGACCCCGCTTCAACAGGCACTGGCTCAGATGAAACGCGCCCACGAATACAAAGTCCTCGTTCCGGATGCGGACGGAAAAATAGAACACGTTTTGACTCAGGAAGAAATCATCCGGCACTTCGCCGAAAGCAAAAAGTAAGAAAGGAATGCTGAACATGAAAGTGATTGTCATCGGCGGAGTCGCCGCCGGACCGAAAGCCGCTTCGCGCATCAACCGTCTCTGCGCAGAGGCGGATGTCACCATCATTGAAAAAGGCGAGCTGCTCTCCTACGCCGGATGCGGCCTGCCCTACTATATTTCCGGGCAGGTGAAAGATTCGAAAGAACTGATGTCCACCCCGGTCGGCACCGTGCGCGACAGCGCCTTTTTTAAAAACGTCAAGAACGCGAACGTACTGAACCACACCGAAGCGACCGCCATTAACCGCGAAAACAAAACCGTCACGGTCAGAACCCGCGACGGCAAAGAACAGGTTCTGCCCTACGATAAACTGGTGCTGGCCACCGGCGCGGAATCCGCCGTTCCGCCGATCCCCGGCGTGGAACTCGGCAATATTTACAACCTCAAAGACATTCACGACGCCGATGCCATTAAAGCCACGCTGGCCGAACACAAGGCCGTCAATGCCGTCATCGTCGGCGGCGGGCTGATCGGCGTCGAGGTGGCGGAGGCCTTCCACGAAATGGGCTGCCGCATCACCATCGTCGAATTCCTGCCGCAGATTCTCAGCATGATGGATCCCGAAATGGCCGCACTGGTCGAAAAACAGTTTGAAGCCAAAGGGGTGAAAGTCATGACCGGCACGCGCGTCACCGAATTCCGCGGAAACGGGCAGGTCGAAAAAGTAATCACCGATCAAGGTGAGCTCCCGGCGGATCTCGTCCTGCTCGCCACCGGGGTACGCCCCGCCGCGAAGCTGGCGCAGAATGCCGGGCTGAAAATCGGTTCGACCCGCGCCATTGCCGTCACCGACCGGATGCAAACGTCTGATCAAAACATCTACGCCGTCGGCGACTGCGCCGAAAAGAAAAACCTCATCACCGGCAAACCGGCCTACGTGCCGCTCGGTTCGACCGCCAACAAAGAGGGGCGCGTCGCCGCCAACGCCATCTGCGGCGTGGAAGATTCCTTTCCCGGCATTCTCGGCAGCGCCATCTGCAAAGTGTTCGAGTACAGCGTCGCCCGCACCGGGCTGAGCGAGCAAGAGGCCCGCGAAGCAGGCTTTGACGTCGTCACCTGCCTGGCTCCCGCGCCGGACAAACCGCATTTTATGCCGGGTGCCAGGCTGCTGTTCCTGAAACTGATCGCCGACCGCAAAACCCGCAAGCTGCTGGGTGCGCAGGCCACCGGCCCGGGCGATGCCGACCGCCGGATCGATATTGCCGCCATGGCGCTGACCGCCGGCATGACCGTCGACCAGCTCGCCAACGCCGATCTGGTGTACGCGCCGCCCTTTTCCCCGGCGGTCGACAACCTCATCACTGCGGCCAACATCCTGCGCAACAAAATTGAGGGTCGCATGGACGGCATTACGCCCGCCGACGTGCTGGCCAAACTTGAGCGCGGTGACAACTTTACGCTGCTGGATGTCCGCTCGCCGGCGGAACTGGAAATGATGCGGATTGAAGGCACAGTCAACATTCCGCTCGGTGCTCTGCGCGGACGGCTGGACGAAATCGATCGCAACAAACCGGTTGTCGCCTTCTGCAAGATTTCCCTGCGCGGCTACGAGGCAGCACTGATTCTTAAAAAAGCGGGCTTTGCCGATGTGCAGGTCATGGACGGCGGCATCCTGATGTGGCCCGGCAAACTGATCAAAGGATGAGTACCGAAATGACCCCGAAAACAATTCCTCTTTTGTTAAGAGTCGCCGCTGCGGTTCTGCTGCCTGCCATCGACGCAAATGCGGCTCCCGATTCCCGGGAACCGGATCCGTTGTCGCTGGAGGAGGCCATTGCCATTGCGCTGGAAAACAACCCCGGCATTGCAGCCCGACATGATGAAACAGCCGCAGCGGACGCCCGCAGCGATGCCGCGTTCGGTGCACGGCTCCCGCAGGTCGGTCTGAACGGATCGGTTTCCCAGTTCCGGGAGGACCGGCTGATGAACCCACGTCGGCCCGAAGACGGTGATACCCTGCAGTTTGCCGACCAGCTGTATACCGGGGAAGCCGTGATCCGCCTGCCGCTCTTTACCGGCGGACGGCTGCTGAACGAATCGCGGGCGGCCCGGCTGCTGCACGAGGCATCCGGATACCGTCTCGTACGCAGCAAGGAGGAACTGGCATACACCATCTCCCGTGTTTTTTATGCCGTTCTGGCTCAGCGCCGAACCATTGAAGCGCTGGAATTTTCCAGAGAAGCGCTTCAGGAACACTGCCGGCGGGTCGAGGAACTGATCGACGCCGGCAAGGCGGCCCGGGTGGATTTGCTGCGGACGGAGGTGCGGCTGGCCGATCTTGAGCAGCAGTTGACTCGCGAACAGAATGTATTGTCGATTCAATCGCGTCTCATCGCCAACCTGACCGGCCTGCCGGAAACCGGTTGTGGAGAGAGAGAAATCGAGGGAACCCTGATCGCCGAAAAACAGCCCGTCCCGGATGCATCCCGAAGCCTCGCCCTCGCTCTGGAACAGCGGTCCGACTGGCTGGCCGCCCGGTCGGCGGACTGCTTTATTCGCTTCTGTTGACTCTGCTTTTTCTGCCGGCGGCCTACACGCTGGCAATCCGAGAAAATAAACCGCAGGCACGGCTTGCAATGAACAACGCAGTTGAAGAAAAGGAGAACCTATCATGAAAGCAATCGAGCTGACCGAAACAACCTTTAATGACACCATCCGCTCCGGCGTCACGCTGGTGGATTTCTGGGCGCCGTGGTGCGGTCCCTGCAAGATGCAGATTCCAATCCTTGAAAAAACAGCGGAGGCGGTCGGTGATCGCGCGGTGATTGCCAAACTGAACGTTGACGAAGCCCCCGCAGTGGCCTCACAATACGGAGTGCGCGGGATTCCGACGTTGATCCTGTTTAAAGACGGCGAGGAGGTCAATCGCTTCGTCGGCGTTCAGCAGGAACACGCGCTGCTCTCAGCCATCGAAACAACTTTATCTGAATGAAAGGGAAAAGGATGTGGACGTATAAAACTTCTGTACACTGGATCGAGGGGAAAACCGGGGTGCTCCGCAGTGAACACAAGCCGGATGTGCCGGTCGGCACGCCGTCGGAATTCGGCGGGCCGAAAGAGGGATACTGGAGCCCGGAAGACCTGGTCGCGGCGTCCGTCGGCAGTTGCATCATGACCTCCGCGCTGTTCTTCATCGACCGCGCGGGCATCGAACTGCAATCGTATGAAAGCAGCGCCAACGCTGTAATGGAGAAAACGCCGTCCGGTCTGGCCATCACCGGCGTAACTGTCGAGGTTGCAGTCACCCTGAAAAAACCGGAGCAGGAAGCCGCCTTGCGCGAGGCAATGAACCAGGCCGAGAAGAGCTGCCCCGTTTCCGCTCTGCTGAAGTGTCCCGTGGAGCTGAGCGTTGCAGTGAAATAAATGGAGCCAATTATGCAGAAAAAAGATATCACCGTTTCGTTTCCGGGCGGCAAGCGGGTGGATGCGCATTATGACGGACAGGTTGTGCAAACCGACCAGTCGGTGAAAAACGGCGGCGAAGGGTCAGCGCCCGAGCCGTTTGATCTCTTTTTCGTTTCAATGGCCACCTGCGTCGGCATCTATGTGCTCGAGTTCTGCACCGCCAGAAACCTCGACACAACCGGCCTCGGCGTCCGGCTCTACTCAGAAAAGAATCCCGAACGAAAACGATATGATCAAATCCATATTGGAATCACCCTGCCGAAGAATTTTCCGGCGAAATATCGATCCGCCATTCTGCGCGCAGCCGACCTGTGCACCGTAAAAAAGCATATTCTCGAACCGCCTGAATTTAAAATCACACTGACGGACGCCAAATTCAAAGGAGACTGAGCAATGGAAATCGAAATAAAGAAAATTCTGTGTCCGGTCGATTTTTCTGATCCCGGCAGATATGCCTTCGACTACGCCTGCGCCGTTGCGCGGAGGCACGGCGCATCGCTCGAACTGCTGCACATGGCAGAAGCTTCCGCCTACGCCGAAGATACGCTGCCACCCGGACAGATTTCATATGAATAATCGCTGCGGAAGCAACTGGAACAATGGGCGCAAGAGGCCGGATGTCCGGCGGAAACCCATCTGAGCGCGGGCATTCCGTACACTGAAATCATACACCGAGCGGAAGAACTGTAGGCGGACATGATCGTCATCGGAACACACGGACGCACCGGCCAGAAACACCTGCTGATCGGCAGCGTGGCCGAACGGGTGGTGCGATCTGCCGCCTGCCCGGTTCTGACGGTTCGGCATCCGGACTTCACAACCACGGAGAAATAATATGAGTTGTATCCGGCAGGGAAAACTGAAACCCGAGGCACTGAAACGGGCCGCGGAAATACTGAAAATACTGGCGCACCCGCAGCGGTTGCGGCTGATCGAAATTCTGGAACGGGAAGAGGAGGTTCCGGTTCATGTGCTGGTGGAAGAAACCGGCTTCCCGCAGGCGGTGGT
>JASKKX010000012.1 GCA_030153935.1 Verrucomicrobiota bacterium
CCATCTTTTGGAAACAATGTTCCGAAGAGCAGAAGTTCATTTTCCGATTCTGTTTTGTTTTTCAGAAACCGGGAATCCGGCGGTTGCTTTGGAAGTAAAGGTATTGCCGTCATTGCTATGCAGAATGAATAAGGCCTGAAACTCCGGATGGTTTTCCAACCATTGGAAACCTTTTTCGGATCCCATCACGCAAAGGGAGGTCGCAACCGCATCCGCATCCATGCAGCGCGCGGCAATCACAGTGACCGCGGCGACATCCGACATGGCGGGCTTTCCGGTATGCGGATCAATGATATGTGAATACCGTGTGCCATCGCTCCGGACCCGGAAGTTACGGTAATCGCCGGAGGTGGCCATTGCCTTGTTGGAAATTTCCACTGTTTGGAAAATCTCTTCACCAAAGGCCCTACCGGGTTCCGGCGACTCAATGCCGATGCGCCAGAGTTTAGCAGAGGGGTTGGTTCCTCCCGCAACAATCTCCCCGCCGATTTCAACGATGAAATCGGGATGACCGCTTGCGCGGATCACTTCCGCGACGCAGTCCACTCCGTAGCCTTTGGCGATCGCTGACAGATCAAGCTCAAGTTCAGGATGGTCCTTAATGAGCGTATTGTTTTCCAGTCGTACTTTCTGCCAACCGACCGCCTCCATAATTTCCGCCAGTGATTCTTCATCAGCCGCCGGGCCGAAGCCCCAGTGGTCCACCAGCGGTTTCACTGTTGGGTCAAAAGCCCCGTCCGTCGCGGCACTGAAGGCGAGAGCGCTTTGCATCACCTCCGCAAACGCCGGCGAAATCGGGAACGGTTCCAGGGACTGAAAAGCATTGAACTTTGAAATTTCGGTATCCGCTTGCCAGGTCGACATGCAGTGATTCACATCCGCAAGAGCCGTGTCAATTTTTTTACGCAGAGCAGCAAGATCTCGTTTCGGTACAGAACCGGCCAGTGTAATATGGCACTCTGTCCCCATCGTCGCCTGCGCCCATGATGGATCGGCGACGGATTGAGCCTTAAACCACGAAAACCCGCCTAGAGCCAGCACGCATATCATTCCAATGAGAAGCTTTTTATTCATGCTGCCAGCTTCCCAAAAATTCGGTAACATCGCAATTGAGAAGAGCTTTTAACGGAAAACCCGGGCGCGGAACCGTGTTAAAGATACAACGCCCGGGCAAATAGTTTAACTGGACCGGGTTTTCAGAGACTTCATATCAATGACGAACCGGTATTTAACGTCAGCACTCACAACCCGCTCATAGGCTTTGTTAATCTCCTGGATAGTGATCATTTCCACATCGGAAACGATGTTATGCTCCGCACAGAAGTCCAGCATTTCCTGTGTCTCCTGAATCCCGCCGATCAGTGATCCGGCAATGCGCTTGCGCTGCATAATCAGTCCGCCGCCATGAAGCGGGTCAAGAGGCTCTACGGCGCCGACGATGACCATTGTGGCATCGCGCTTTAACAAAGAGACATAGGGATTCATGTCGTGTCCAACAGGAATTGTGTTGAGCAGGAAGTCGAAACTGTTCCTGTGCCGTTCCATTGCTTTGGGGTCTTTAGAAATCAGCACCTCATCCGCACCGAGTTGCCGGGCATCATTGCCCTTTCCTGCGGACCGTGTAATCATTACAACATGGGCACCCATTGCATGGGCCAGTTTTATCCCCATATGACCTAGTCCTCCGAGGCCGATAACCCCCACCTTGTCACCTTTTTTGACGTTCCATTTCCGCAGCGGCGAATAGGTTGTAATTCCCGCGCACAACAGCGGCGCCACCGCCTTCGTATCCAGCTTCTCCGAAACATGCAGTACAAATTTGTCGCTGACGACAATTTTTCCGGAATAGCCGCCGAACGTGTGCCCGCCCAGATGCGGATCCGGGCTGCCGTAGGTTGCGGTCGAACCGTTTTCACAATACTGTTCCAGGTGTTCAGCGCATGCCTCGCAGTTCTGACAAGAATCGACCATGCAGCCGACCCCGACCAGTTCGCCTTTTTTAAAAGAGGTGACCTCGGTGCCGAGTTTTTCAACGCGTCCGATGATTTCATGACCGGGCACCGCAGGATAAACGGCGTTCCCCCATTCGTTACGCACGAAATGAATATCGCTGTGGCATACGCCGCAGTATTCGATATCAATAAGCACGTCGTGCGGGCCGACCTGCCGGCGCTCTATTTCAAACGGCGCTAAAACGTCAGTGGCCGACGGTGCTGCATATGCGGGTACTTTCATCATTTTTTCTCCTTTATTTATACCTAATATAAATAAGGGCCGGTAAAATGTCAAGGAAGGCAATCGTAAACCGTATTTAAAACCTCACTTTTCCCGGGCGAACCGGGAAACGGGAAAACGCTCACTTTGCCGGATGGCGCGTATGCCAGTCGGTGGTCTGTTCATAGGCGTGACCGACTTTAAGAATATTCTCCTCTTTGAAGGAATCGCCGAGAATCTGCAGTCCGATCGGCAGTCCGCTGCCGGAAAACCCGCACGGCACACTCAGCCCACAGATGCCTGCAAGATTAACCGGTGTAGTGAGAATATCGTCGAGATACATTTTAAGCGGATCGTTCATCTTTTCACCGATTTTATAAGCGGGCGTCGGCGTGACCGGCGCAAGCAGCGCATCGCACGTTTTGAATGCCTCAACAAAGTCATTGCGGATGAGCGTGCGGACTTTCTGCGCACGCAGGTAATAGGCGTCGTAGTAGCCGCTCGAAAGAACATACGTGCCGAGAATGATGCGCCGTTTCACTTCCGGACCGAAGCCGGCGGCCCGCGTTTTGCCGTAGAGTTCAATCGGATCGGCACCCTCCATTCGCAGTCCGTAGCGAATGCCGTCAAACCGTGCGAGATTGGCCGAGGCTTCCGCTGTGGCGATGATATAATAAACCGCAATTGCGTATTTTGCATGGGGCAGACTCACATCAACAATTTCCGCACCAAGATCCTGACAGTGCCCGACTGCCGCACGGACGGCTTTTTCCACTTCAGGGTCCATGCCTTCCACGAAATACTCCTTCGGCAACCCCAGTTTCATGCCGCTCAGGCTGTGATCCCCGGTCAGCATTTTCCCGAACTCCGGAACATCAATATCAACAGAAGTGGAATCCATCTCGTCTTTACCCGCCAGTGCCTCGAGCAGAATGGCGGCATCTTTGACTGTTTTGGCGATTGGGCCGATCTGATCGAGCGATGAGGCGAAAGCCGTCAGTCCGTAACGCGAAATCATGCCGTAGGTCGGCTTCAGACCGACACATCCGCAGAAGGCGGCCGGCTGGCGGATTGAGCCGCCGGTATCGGATCCGAGCGAGGCAATCGCCTCATCCGCGGCGACGCAGGCGGCCGAACCGCCGGAGGAGCCGCCGGGAACACAGTCTGTATTCCACGGATTGCGCGTTGTTTTAAACGCCGAGTTCTCCGTGCTTGAACCCATTGCAAATTCATCCATATTGACGCGGCCGAGAAAAACCGCGCCCGCGGCGCGCAGCCGGGCAATTGCGGTGGCGTCGTAAGGCGCGGTGTAGCCTTCAAGAATTTTTGACGAACAGGTACAGGGCTGACCCTTCACATTCAGCAGGTCTTTGACTGCCAGCGGAATGCCGAGCAGCGGACCGGTTCTGCCGGCGGCGCGTGCCACGTCCGCAGATTCAGCCTGCGCAAGTGCCGCTTCGCGGTCAATCGTCAGGTAGGCTCCGATCTCTGCATCCCCGCCATCAATCGCGGCAAGCACATCGCGGACAATTTCGACAGAAGTGCATTTTCCCTTTTCGAGCAGATCGGAAAGTTCGGCAATGGTTTTCGTATTTAATTCAGTCATGTTTAACCACTAATTTTCACTAAGGTGTTTAGTTCCACGGTGCGATGGAAAGGATTGACGCTACATCGTTCGGGTTCTTTAGAATTTCCGACTGCGGAACAAACGGAATCTCTCGATCGGCCAACTCCATCTCCGGACATTCCTGATCGATATTTTCCAAAAAGCCAACTCCTTTTTCGTTGGACACTTCAAACGCAGCCACTATCAGATTACAACCTTCCTGTTCCAGCATACTGACCTCCGATTCGTGTGGATTCGTGAAGATACAGGGGGTCCGCCTAAAACTGGTCGTTTATTTTAGGAACAAGGATCTGCCCGTCGCGGGCGGCGGGCGCGTTGGAAATAGCGGTGTCCTGATCCATTGATGCCCGCGGGATATCGTCGCGAAGCACATTGACCAGCGGCATGGCGTGCGCGGTCGGCGCGACATTCGATATATCGGGTTCGTTGAGCTGCTCGACATATTTGAGCACCTGATTGAGCTGTCCCTGGAACAGTTCGGCCTCTTCCTCTGTGAGATTGATTCTCGCCAGATTCGCGACATATGAAACATCGATATGGGTTGCATCCGCCATGATTTACTCCGATAAAAGACGATACACTATAGCCAAGCCTCCGACTGCGGCGCAAGCGGACACTTTCCAATGTTTTAAAAAACAGAACCGTCTTTTTTTCCGAACCCTGTAAATTTCCGTTGATATTCTGCCAAACCTTGGAAAAATGGCGGCTCCGATACAACCGGCACAATGAAATGATAAGGATTCCTATGAATAAAACGTCTAAGAAATTTCTCACCGATATGATCAACGCCATCAGCCCGTCCGGCTATGAACAGAGCACCGCCGCGGTGTGGAAGGAATATGCCAGGCCGTTTGCCGACCGGGTGGAAACCGATGTGCACGGCAATTCGCACGCGGTGATCAATGCCGGCGGCAAAGTGAAGGTGATGCTGGCCGGACACTATGACGAAATTGGGTTCCTGATTTCCCACATCGACGATAAGGGGTTTCTCTGGATCGCCCCGGTCGGCGGGTGGGACCCGCAGATTGCTCAGGGCCAGCGGGTGCACATCATCGGCAACGGCGGCAGAAAGGTCAGCGGAGTGGTCGGAAAAATCGCCATTCATCTGCAGGAGCCCGAGCAGCGCAAGAAGGTTTCCGAAATCAAGGATCTGTGGGTTGATATCGGCGCAAAGGATAAAAAAGAGGCCGAAACGCTGGTAAGTATCGGCGACCCCCTGGTTACTCAATACGGATTTGAAGAACTGGAGAACGGTCGGGCTGCCGGCCGTGCCTTTGACGATCGCGCAGGAGCCTTTACCATTCTGGAAGCGGGCCGCCTGCTCGCCGAACTGACGACACAGTGTGAAGTGCATGCGGTGGCGACGGTGCAGGAGGAAATCGGCCTGCGCGGTGCCCGCACGGCGGCATTCGGCATCGAGCCGCAGGTCGGCATCGCGGTGGATGTGACGTTCGCCACAGACCACCCGAATATCGGAAACGTGGTGAATCAGGAAGGCAAAGTGGAGATTGACGGCGGACCGGTAATCACCCGCGGACCGAATATCAATCCGAAACTCTTCGAACTGATTGTAAAAACCGCCAAGGAAGAAAAAATCCCGGTGCAGATCGTCGCGGAAGCGCGCGGAACCGGAACGGATGCCAATGCGATTCAGCTTAACCGCGCGGGCGTCGCCACCGCACTGATCAGTATTCCGCTGCGTTACATGCACAGTCCCTGCGAACTGCTGAGCCTTAAGGATCTGGAGGCCGTGTCCAGGCTGCTGGCCGCAGTGGTCAAGAAAATCACGCCGCACACGAACTTTATTCCGTTTTAAGATGAATACGCCACCTATCGACACCCTGCGCATTTTCCCGCAGGAATGGCTGGATCCATTTGATTTTGCAGCCTGTTTTGAATATCCGGAGCACCCGTTTGAAATCGACCTTGGCTGTGGCATGGGGCGTTTTCTGCTGGCGCGCGCCGCAAAATTCCCGGAAACCAATTTTCTGGGAATCGACCGGCTGCTCAACCGGATCAGGAAGATTGATCAAAAGGCGCGCCGACAGAAGCTGTTCAACATCCGGGTCTTCCGCGTGGACGGTTATTATGCCGCAACCTACCTGATTCCTCCTCACAGCGTGGATACCTATTACATTTTCTATCCGGATCCGTGGCCGAAGGGAAAACACCGCCACAACCGGATTTTTAATGCGCCGTTCATGGATGCGATTGTGCGCACACTGAAGCCCGGCGGAAAAATTCATGCGTCAACCGACCATCTGCCCTATTTTGAGCAAATCCATAAACTGCTCGTCCAGGACGGGCGTTTCACAGAGACGGATCCCTTCTGTCCTGCGGAAGACGAAGTGAGCGATTTTGAACTGATCTTTGCCCATAAAACGCCGGGGCGATGCTCCTTCATCCGAAAATGATATGCCCCGGAAAAGTCCCATCGTGAAAATTGAGAGTTGCGGTCTCTACACTCCGCTCGAAAAAGAGGGCAGAGATCTGCCGAAACTGATCCGCTTCACCGATGACATCCCCTGCGGACCCGACGTCGAGTTCGGTTATATTCTGCATATTCGCAAAGGCCGCGGCATGAAGCTGACGTTTCAAATCGACCATCCGCCGTTCTGCAGCACCCAGGGGGAAATCGAGCCGCCGTTCAACGGCGAGGTCTATGTGCGATCCAGCGATTGGAAATTTTTCCTTGGTGACACAATCGGGGAACCGTTCGAGGATAAAACCGGAGAGTGGCGCATTCGCACCTGGCTGGACGGGAATCTTGTCGCCGACCACACCTTCACCCTTTTTCTTTGACGGAACCGAAAAGAAAAATAATTTCGACAGAGCCGATCTGCTCGATTAGGGTGTCAACCAATCAAACCCACGTGGAGCAGAAAGATGATTAAAGAAGCGGTTCAGGCTCTGGTAGAAGATAAAACCCTATCGCGCAGCGATGCGTATGAAGTCTTTATTGATATCATGAGCGGAGACGCCACCCCCGTACAGATCGGTTCGTTTCTGACAGCTCTGCGTATCCGCAGCGAAACGTCGGATGTCATTGCCGGCGCGGTACAGGCCATGCGTGAAAAGCTTACGCCGGTCAAAACCCCGGCGGAAATTACAGTGGACATTGTCGGTACCGGCGGTGACGGATTCAATACCTTCAATATTTCCACCGCGGCCGCCTTTGTGGTTGCGGGGACAGGCGTTACTGTTGCCAAGCATGGCAGCCGCGGCGTTTCCAGCCGCTGCGGCAGCGCCGATGTCCTGAAAGAGCTGGGGGTCGATCTGACCGTCTCTGAAGCCGTGATGGAAAAATGTCTTAATGAAATCGGCATTGCGTTTCTGTTCGCTCCAAGTCTTCATCCGGCAATGAAATATGCAACCGGTCCGCGCAAGGACCTCGGCTTTTGGACTCTTTTCAATATTCTGGGGCCGCTAGCCAACCCGGCCGGTGCGCAGCATGGCGTCATCGGAGCGTTTTCCGGTCGTCTCGCCGCCCAGCTGGCCGAAGCGCTCAGTATGCTTGGCGCAAAACATCTCTTTGTGGTCTCCGGGGATGACGGGTTGGATGAAATCACTACCACAACCACAACGCAGGTGTGGGAAGTGAAAGGAAGTATAATTCGTCAGTTTACGATTAATCCTGATGAACTCGGCCTGCCGCGTGCGGAGGTCGCCGATCTCGGAGGCGGGGAACCGAATGAAAATGCGGCCATCATTCGCGCCCTTTTTGCCGGTACAAAAGGTCCGAAGAGAGACATCCTGCTTCTGAATTCTGCTGCGGCGCTTGTTTCTGCCGGCAAAGTCGCTGATCTCAAGGCCGGCATCGCTTTGGCGGCGAAGTCGATTGATTCCGGTGCCGCACAGGCCAAGCTCGATGCGCTCGTTTCAGCCTGCTAAAAAGCCGGCCTGCCAAAAATCCGACGACTATTTCGGGAGCTTTATTTTCCAGCGGATATAGGTGGGAATATCGAGGTCTTCCCCTTTCCAGATCGTGCGTTCCGCACCGCCGAATGTACGGGAGCGCGGTTTGAGAATACCGGCCAGCTCTCCCTGTTTTCCAATGCCGGAAGCAGGTCGCAATCCGCCGCGACCATCGTCAACCAACGGCTCTTTCCACGATTCAGCCGCTAAAATGATCGCCGAGATACTTCCTGCCGAAGACGGATCAATGACCACCCCGGTCTTAAGCCAGCACTCTTCGCCTTCAGGAGCAACTCCTTCGACAATCTGCTGAATTTCGGAGAGCTTCATATCTTCTCCTCCGGTAATTCCGACAATCATTCCCGAGGCGTTTTCGAACACCGCGCCATCCGCGACCAGCGGATGAGTGCGCAGCGCATCAATCAGGTGGTCAACCCGCCCCTGCCCTGCTGCCGCTGCACAGGAAAAGCGGCAGAAAGCATCGCAATAACTGAGCATCGTGTGCAGTGAAACAAAGTCGAGATTACAGATTCCGGGCCGAGCCAGCAGTTTCCAGAGGCTGCTGACCCCTGCGGCAAGTGTCTGGTTACTGCGTTCAAGGCTGTCTTTAAAGAGAGCCTCGCCATCGGGCTGAATCAGAGCGTTCGGCATTTGTACAATGGCATCGGCGTAGGTCCGCAGACGGCGGATCGCGGTGCGTGCTCTGTTCTGTACGGCCGGGCCCTCAAACGGGAACGGAAGAACGGTAAAAAACAGAGTTGCCGCCCCGAAACCACGGGCCATGCGGGCAACGACCGGAGAGGCACCGGTGCCGAACCCTCCGCCAAGCCCGGTGATGACCATCAGCAGATCGACACCGCTCAGCAGGATTTCCAGCTGGCTCGAGGCATTTTCAGCACACCGTCGTCCGATTTCAATGTCACCGCCGGCACCCATTCCATCCGTGAATGCCTTGCCGATTGCCAGACGATGTTCGATGTGTGCGCAGGTTTCCAAAGTTTGGAAATCGCAGTCCGCCACAGCGAACTCCATTCCTTCCACTGCATATGGCACAATGCCGGCGATGGTGTTGCATCCGGCTCCGCCGAGCCCGAGAATCAGTATCTTTTTTGAAGAATCAATCACGTTTGCCTCCCCACAATCTGGACAACCATTCCCGCCAGCCGGCGCGAACCTGCGGTTCTTCTTTCAACTGGCCGGCGGCATAGCGGACACAGCCAATCACTGCAGCAAACCGGCCGCCTTCCTGTTTGGTGGAAAGACCGATGCAATTGTGAATGCACCCTATGTGGGCCGGTGCGTTAAATACCTGCTGAGCCAGATCCGCAACTCCTTCCAATGCCGAGCCGCCGCCGGTAAGAATAATTCCTCCACTCAGCACTCCGGAAAGTCCGTTCTGTTCAATCCGGTCGGCAATCAACCGGAACGTCTCTTCCATACGGGCATGAATGATGGTGTGTAATGTGGCGGTGCGCACAACACGGCCACTGAAACCGCCTTCGGCCGGAATAGATATATTCTGATCTCTTTTCAGGCGATTGATCACGGCACTGCCTGATTCCTTTTTCAGCGCCTCGGCCTGCCGGCGATTGAGACTGAGCCCGCTGCAGATATCCGCAGTGACATGATCCCCGCCAACCGCAATGGAACCTGAAAGTTTAATGAGGCCGGCATTGCACACGAGATAATCGGTCGTCCCGCCGCCGAGATCAATCACCACCGCACCTGATCGTTTCTGCTCCGGGCTCAATACCGCCAAAGCGGAACAGAACCCGCCAAACGCTGCATCCGCACAAACAACCGGAACGCTTTCTGTAAGTTTTTTCAGATTTTCAACCACCGCCCGCTGACCATGAATGAGCACCATGCCGACACGGAGTTCATGGGCCAGCATTCCCTCCGGATTAACAATTCCGCTGCGTCCATCCACTTCAAAGGTCTGCTGCAGAGTATGCAGCCGTATGCGATCTTCAGGGACCGGGATTTTCCGAGCCACTTCCAGCGCGTGCTCAATATCATCCCGCGTAATCTCGCCGCCCGGCTCGTCGTACTCGTTAAGCACCGGAATTCCGCCTGCAAAAAGCAGGCTTTCCGCCCGTCCGCCGGAGGCCGCAAGATAAATACTCTCGCCGATCGATTTGTTGGAGCTGCTCTCCGCGGTCTCCATCGCCCGGCGCACTGAATCAAGGGCGAGCTCAAAGTCGACAATTTCGCCCTTGCGGACTCCGCGTGAATCGCACTCACCGATGCCTGCAACCATCAGGCCTCCGTCTTCACGAACTTCAGCCATCAAAACTTTGACGGTTGTCGTACCGATTTCAAGCGCTGTAATAAGAGGAGCAGCCATGCGGGTATTCTCAATAATAGGTTACCGGCACATTACGTCCGTCCGGCGTTAAGTCGATGGTTTTCACGCGATGCCCCTGTTCTTTTGCGAGTTGCAGCACGCGGACCAGCCGGATCAGTTTTTCCCGCGCGGAATGCTGCGGAAAACGAACCGTTGTCTCGCCGTTGACGGTCGCCGTGACAAAGTCGGGATAGCGGACGTCAAAGCCGGAAAACGAGACCTGCGATCCGAGTCCGAGCTGGTCAACAGAGGCCAGAAGCTCCAAACACTGACTGACACCGGGCTTCTCAATCCGATCGCCGGGTTTTAATTGGTCAAGCTTCAGGCCTTCAATGATCGGTAACGATTGTCCGCTGCGCGTTACAGGCAGCACAACCCCGTGACGGTCCACCAGAAACGGACGGCTGCGGGAATTCCAGCGGATCTGTGCCACCGCCACCCGTTCTCTCACATTGATCACCAGTGTGTTGGGCAACTTGCGCTGAATACCGATTGATTCAATCAAAGGAACTTGTTTAAGTTTTCCTCGCAAATCATCCGGGCTGATGCTGAAGAGATTCTCGCCGATTTGAATTCCCGTATATTCGCGCAACTGAGAGGGGGAAAGACGCCCGTCAGAGGAAATCTTCAGCTGTCTCAGCTCGAAATAAGGATTGCGGGAGAAAAAGAACGAACCGGTGTACGCAAGGCCCTTATAGATACCGAAAAGAATCGGGAGGGCAACCGCAACAAACAAAACAACAATCAGACTTCTCCGAATCGCAACTTTTTTAGAGGACCTGTTCTTGGAATAATGGATTTTCCCCCGAGATTTTTTCCGTCTTTTTGCAACCATACCCTCTACTCCGTCGCTGTGCGTTCAGGGTTTATAGCGAAGCGGTCTGCATGATTCGATCACAAAGCACAGAAAACCCGATTCCAGCAGCGGCGGCGGCCTTGGGAAGCAGGCTGTGCGAGGTGAATCCGGGGATGGTGTTCAGTTCAAGTACAAAAAGCTTCCCGTCCGGCGTCATACGGAAATCGACCCGCCCGAAGCCGCGCGCGCCGAGCACTTCAAAGGTTTTCAGAGCCATAGCCTGCATCCGGGCGGTGGAGTCGGCATCAAGTTCCGCCGGAACGTCATAACGGGTGGTATCCACTTTGTATTTGGCGGTGTAGTCATACCATCCGCCCTCCGTAACAATCTCGACAACCGGAAGCCCCTCGCCATCGACGACGCCGACAGTGAACTCGCGTCCCGGAATAAAACGCTGCACAAGAATTTCGTCGTCATACCGCCACGCATCTGCCAGTGCCGGCGGCCATTCCGATTCGTCGAAAACCAGCGAACAGCCGACGCTTGAGCCCTGTCGAGGAGGTTTTACTGCGACCGGGAGTTTCAACGACGGTTTTTCTCCGCGGCGAAGCACTTCGCTCTCCGGAACCGGCACACCTGCCTCCCGCAGACATTGTTCCGTCAGAATCTTATCGAATGCGGTCCGGCTCGCCTCCACACCGGCACCGATATAGGGGACTCCCAGTTCTGTCAGCCGCGCCTGTGCTCCGCCATCTTCCCCAAATGTACCGTGCAGGGCGATAAAGACCCCGTCAGTCCCTTTGGGAACCGTGAAATCTGGTGCAAGAACATCGACTTCTGTGGCCTCATAACCGGCTTCACGCAAGCCGGCGGCAATCGCGGCACCGGATTCAAGAGAAACCTCGCGCTCTGCCGAAAAACCGCCTTTTAGAACCGCCACCTTCCTGAAAATCTTATGCATGTCGCAATCTTACCGGACGGTAAAATCACACACAATCGGCAAGTGATCTGAAAACTGCACGTTCAGCACCTGGCACTGATCCACCTCAATTTCGGGACTGTGCAGAATAAAATCGAGGTGCCGTTTCGGTTTCCAGCTCGGGAATGTCGGCATATTGGGAATCTGGGCATTCTTCAAGCCGGTTGCGGCCAGAAAAAGGCGGGTCTCCTGTTCGCCCCACAGTGCGTTGAAATCACCGGCGACAATGTGAGGTTTCTTTACATTCTGGAGCAGATCATACATATCCCCAAGCTGGCGATGACGCAGACGCGAACCCAGTGCTAAATGGATCAGAAAGAAGGTCACATCCTCCATTTCCAGTTCAATCACCAACCGTTTCATTCCACGGTCAAAATAGTGAAATGTCTCCTTGTGCCCGCTGTCCCGCACCACAAAGGCGTTGCCCTGCCGGTTGAAAATCGGAAACCGGTTCGTCAGCGAATTCTCGGCATATTTTGAGCGATACACATGGTACTGTCCCAGCCGTTCAGCCAGCGTCTGCGCCTGGTTGATTTTCTTCGTGCGGTACGACCCCGCATCCACCTCAATCAGTCCTGCCACATCCGGGTTCAGACTATGAAGAAACTGCGCGATCCGTTCGAAATTTTTACCGGTATAGCGCAAATACCCGCGAAGCGGAAAATGAATCTTTCCCCCGCCCGTCCCGTATCGAATATTGTACAAAACAAATCTCATCGTCTGGCCCATTCTGAAATTTTTTCAATATCACCCGCACCGATAATCAGTAACACATCGCCGGCGCGCAGTTCACTCTGAATATTCTGCCATGCTTTTTCCAAGGTCTGGAAAATTTTTATCCGGTTTTCCCAATCCTTGGAAAATGCGCGGAGAAGGTCGTCGCTGCCTCCGCCTGCAAGCGGCTTTTCCGATGCCGCATAGACGGGGACGAGCCACAGTTTCTCCAACCCTTCAAAAGCCGGCGGGAAGTCGTTCAGCAGGGCTTTTGTACGCGTATAGCGATGCGGTTGGAAAACCCCGATAAGACGCCTGGGTTTCAGCGCTTCAAGCGCGGTCTGAATCAGTGCCCGGATTTCTGTCGGATGATGCGCGTAGTCGGAAACCACTGTATAATCACCGTCATAAACCTTCTCGAACCGCCTCCGCACCGGCTGAATTTCTTTTAATGCCTGGATAAGTTCGTCCTCACTCTTCCAATGTCTGCAGACTTCCAGAGCTGCGGAGGCATTTAACTGATTGTGCCGGCCCGGCAAGGAAACGCTGAGGGGCGCAAAGCGGTACGGTGCGGCTTTTGGATTTTTTTTGCAGAGCCGGGCGGCGGACGGATCTTCAGCGCAGTAGACGACGGTCCGCTTTGTATTATGGATGAATTTTCGAAAACACATCTCGAAGGTTTCCACGTCGGCATGATGCTCCATGTGGTCATATTCGATATTTGTGATGACAGAGATGTCAGGATGATAGTTGGCGACGGTTCCGTCGCTTTCGTCGGCCTCAACCACCATAATTTCCCCGGTGCAGGCGACGCCGTCAAAACCGGGCACTTCTCCGCCGATGCAGTATCCGCAGCCGAGAATCTGCGCAATCATCGAAGTGGTTGTGGTTTTGCCGTGTGTGCCGCTCACCGCGATCGTAAAGCAGTCGCGCAGCAGCTCAGGAAGAACTTCTCCGCGAAGGCTGACCGGCACAGCAGCGTTTACCATTTCGGGATGATCATTCGGAACAGCGGCTGTCCGAATGATCCATTCAATGCCGTTCAAATGCGCCGGATTGTGTCCTGTAAAAACAGAAATTCCTTTCTTCCTCAGCCAGGCGGTCTGACGACTTTCCTGTTCGTCGCATCCACTGACGTTGTGGCCGTGTTCCTTCAGCAAAAACGCAAGCCCCGCCATACCGATTCCGCCGATCCCGATCATGTGAATCCGTCGCGGCTTCGAAAGAAGAGTTTTTATTTCCACGCACATTGCTCCACCAGTTCCGCCAGTTTTCCCGCTGCGTTAAGAGAGAGATTCCGGGAGGCATGTCTGCGCATTTTTTCCAGACGTTCGGAATTCTCAATTTGTGCGGTGAGATAATCTTTAAGCCATTCGTCTGTCATATCGGCCTGCTGGATTACATCGGCCGCCCCGCGTTTTTCAAGCGCACGGGCATTGGCGGTCTGGTGATCGCCCGCTGCGTGCGGATACGGGATGAGCAGCGCAGGCACACCGAACAGGCCCAGTTCGGCGCAGGTGGAGGCGCCAGAGCGGCAAACCGCCAGCGAAGCGTTCTGATAAAGCGGAGCCATGTTCTGGACAAACGTATGCACTTCCGCGTCAACGCCGGCTTGCTGATAACGCTTACGAACGATGTCAGCATCCTGAAAGCCGGTCAAGTGCGTGACGTGTACCGCAGGGTCTCTGAGAGAACAGACTGCGGTTGAAACGATCTCGTTGATCGCGTGCGCGCCGCCGCTGCCTCCCATCACAAGAAGACGAAATCCCGGTTTCTGCCGTCCGATTCCCGGTTTCCGGAGTTCAGGACGCAAAGGCATTCCTGTAGGAACCAGGTTGAGCCCTTTGAGATGATAACGGGTTTCCTCAAAACAGATCGCGATGGCCCGGGCCTTTCCGGAGAGCAGGCGAACCGCTTTGCCCGGAACCGCGTTGGCTTCGTGCAGCACCACCGGAATGCCGCGCAACCGGGCGGCGAGGCACGGGCCGATGGAGGCGTAACTGCCCATGGCAAGCACAATGTCGGGTCGGTGGCGGCGCATATTCCACCAGCAATGCACAACCGCGCCCCCCATGCGCAGCGCAGTCAGGACAGAACGAAAGGCCCCGAACTGGAAGCCTTCAGCCGGAACGGTGACAACACGCCCCTTCCATCCTTTAAGAGCGGCGTCTTCGACGCTCTTGCCGGTGAGCCAGAGAGAGACGTTGTGTCCACGTTCCATCAGTACACGCGCTGTGGCGAGTCCCGGGAAAATGTGTCCGCCTGTTCCGCCGCAGGCAACCGCAATGTTCAGTTTATCACCCATTGAAGAGTCTGTATTTTTTTAACTCTTCCGCAAGATACAATGAACCGGTAAAACAAACGAGTCGCTTTTTACCGGTTTCGACCCAGTCGATGGCCGTCTGCGGACTTTCGGTCGGTTCGATATCAATCCCGGCGGTTTTTCCAATGGCGGCAATTTCTTCCGCCTTCATGGCGCGGTCCCCGGGCAGCGTGAGAGCCCAGGCTTTTTCAACGGCAGGCGCAAACGTTTTGAGGATTCCCTCAATATCCTTGTCTTTCATGAAGCTGAAGAGAAAACCGTTTGCAAACTTTGGAAAGAGTTCTTCCAGAGTCTGGGAAAGCGCGCGCGCGCCGCCGAGATTGTGCGCGCCGTCATAAATAACGGGCGGTCTCATGGAAAGCATCTGGAACCGACCGGGCCACTTGACGGTCTCAAGTCCTTTTTTCATCTGCAGCCGAACCCCTTCAATATCTGAAAGGTCTTCAAGTGCGGCAACAGCGACCCCGCAGTTTTCAACCTGGAAGCTCCCGCCGAGAGGTAAACGCACGTTATGATATTGCCGTCCGCTGGCTTCGATGTTCAGGAGATGATCGGTGCGGCGGCTTTCCAGGCGTTGGAAAAATACAGCTTCATCACTTCCAAGGATCGGAACTTTTTTCTCGGCGGCCTCTTTATAGATAACGGCTTCAGCCTCAACCGGCATCGGTCCGCAAATGACCGGCGCGCCTTTTTTGATGATGCCGGCTTTTTCCCAGGCGATTTTTTCGATTTCCGTCCCGAGGTATTCGGCATGGTCGAGGTCTATCCGGGTGATGACAGAGAGAACGGGCTGCAGGACATTGGTGGCGTCCCAGCGGCCTCCCATACCGGTTTCAATGACGGCATAGTCGACTTTTTCGCGGCAAAAATATTCGAAGGCCATTGCGGTGGAGATTTCAAAGAAGGTGGCCGGCCGGGTGTCGAGTGTCCCGGCGGCGGCTTCGACATCGATGATCAGCTGTTCCAGTTCTGAATCGGAAATATCCTGCCCGCTGACGCGAAAACGTTCGTTGAAGCGAAAGAGGTGCGGCGAGGTGTAGAGTCCGGTTTTAAAGCCCGAAGCGCGCAGAACCGATTCCACCATGGCACAGACAGAGCCTTTTCCATTGGTTCCGGCCACATGGATACACTTTAAGGTATGGTGGGGATTCCCGAGTTTTTCGAGCAGCTTCTGCGTCACTTCGAGCCCCGGTCTGATGCCGTGAGCCGTGCGCAAAAAGAGAGAGTGAACGGCATCCTGAAGTGCAGGCATACTCATTGCTCCGTCATATAGCCGAGAATCAGCGTAATGCGCTCTTTAAGCTGAGGACGCGGAACGACGGCATCAATCAGACCGTGTTTCTGAAGAAATTCCGCACGTTGAAACCCCTCGGGAAGATCCTGCTGGGTGGTTTCCTTGATAACGCGCGGTCCGGCAAAGCCGATCAGCGCGCCGGGTTCAGCAATGATCACATCGCCCAAGGTGGCGAAACTGGCCATTACACCCGCCATCGTCGGATGGGTCAGAATCGGAATATACGGCAGACCGGCGGCGGCATGGCGGGAAAGCGCGGCGCTGGTTTTTGCCATCTGCATGAGACTGAAAAGCCCTTCATACATCCGGGCGCCGCCGGATGCGCAAACCAGAATGCACGGCATTTTTTCAGCCGTGCAGCGCTCAATGAGCCGGGTGATTTTTTCACCTACAACACTGCCCATACTGGCACCAAGGAAAGAAAAATCCATGACGCCAAGACCGATGTCCCGGCCGTTCATTTTTGCTGCACCGCAGGTGACGGCATCTTTAAATCCGGTTTTTTTCTGATTGGCTTCGAGTTTGGAAATATAGGATTCTCTGCCGGTAAAGTGGAGGGGATCGACAGAAGTCATCTCGGCATCCCACTCGATAAAAGTGCCCTCATCGGCGAACATCTCTATGCGTTTCTGCCGGTCGAGAGTAAAATGATAATCGCACTTCGGGCAGATCTGAAGATTCTCTTCGAGCTCTTTTTTATAGATGATTTCGCCGCAACCGGGGCATTTGCCCCACAGGCCGTCCGGAACGTCCCGTTTTCTCACCTGAACCGTCGAATAATTTTTCTTACCGAATCGTAAAGCCATAGGTCATCCTTGGATTGCCGGATAATTGGAACTCTTTCCGGAGTGCACAGAATCCCTCTGCCGGACAGCAACAGTAATCCGCTGCACTCCAAACTGACTTCCATTACCTCATTGTTCTATCCTCTCGCGACCGTCACGACATGCACCGCCGCCGCGCCGCCTTTTTTCAGAGCCTTGGCACAGGCATTGACAGTAGCCCCGGTGGTCATCACATCATCTATCAGTAGTATTCTCCGTCCTGACAAACAAGATAAGAGTCCGATCCGAAAAGCACCATACACGTTAGCCATACGCTGGGGAGCTGTCAAACCTGTTTGGGTGACGGTTGAACGGATCCGGCGGAGGAATCCTGCCCGGAACGGTATGTGCATGCGCCGCGCCAGCGCCGCTCCCAGTGCTCCGGACTGGTTGAAACCCCGTTCGCGATATCGCACCGGATAAAGCGGTACGGCCGTAACCGCATCAAACGAACAATCCGGAAATTCAGCCTGCACACAGGCCAGCAATAAGGCGGACAAGTCCTGAACCAGCCAGAGAGCCCCTTTATATTTCAGATCACGAAGTGCTTCCGCCACAGCCCCCTCATAACGCACCGCGGAGCGGGCATAATCAAAATCCGGCGGTTCCCGGGTGCAGGAAAAACAGGTGTAATTATGCTGAATATCTCCGGCGACCGGATCTCCGCAGACAGCACAAAACGGCGGTTCGATTTTAGGGGTGTCGCACAGACAATCCCAGCAGATGTACCGCAGAGGATCGGGCACAACCTGCGAACCGCAATGGATACAAGTCCTAGGATATATCAGATCCAGCATGAAATGGAGTATGATCTATCAAATTCCAGAGGTAAACGTGTTAAAATATTTTTTTCGGGTTATGTTGACTGCCTGCAAAACAGGAGTTATTACGTTCGTCAGGCAGCAGCTGGCAGCTGGATTACAGTGAGAACTCATGATGAAAAACTTTATGATACTTTCTGCGGCAATGCTCCTTGGGGCAGCAGTCGCTGCGGATGACAGAGCGCAGGTCCTGAAATTCGATGAGGTGGAAATTTCAGAGCCTGGCACTCCGCTTTATCAGGATTCTGACGGAAATGACACGATTCAGATTGATGGGATAGACCTGGCATCAAGCGATGAGAAAAAATGGTTCCGCATTGCTGCAAAATATGAGACCCGCCCGAAATGGCTGGACCGCCTGACGATTGAGTATTACGTCCTGATGCCTACACCGGAAAACACTAAAATTCTTTTTAAAGGGGTCGTCAACTACGTCGATATTCCGAAAGGCCGTGAACATCGCAGTGAAATGTACATGCATTTTAACAGCTATGCCCGCTATCATAAAAAAAGAGAGGAGGTTCAGTACGCGGTACTGGCCAGGATTGATGATAAAATCGTTGCGATTAAGACCAATGGGACCGGTGAAGAATGGTGGACGAAGTATCCGGTACATTCCTGCGGCCTCTTAAATCGTCTCGACACCCCGTTCCGGGCGGTCAATGCCGAGCAATATGAAGCTCAGGATGTCTGCACAGGTAGTTAATGACTGAAAATAAAGAGTGCCGCCGGCCAAAGTCTTTAATCTCTGTATCTGAACCGTCCGCCGGCAGCCGGGGCGTTTAAAATTAGGAACTGCGGCCTGTTTAAAAATTATGAAGCGTTTTTTTTGGTATTTTGTTATGATTCGCTTTTGACAAGGACACTCGGGTCCTCTACTTTATGCGCTCCGTTTTTCTTACGGGCCGGTAGCTCAGTTGGTAGAGCATGTGACTTTTAATCACAGGGTCCTGGGTTCGAGCCCCAGCCGGCTCACTCTTTTAGGTTTATCTCCGCAGTGCACACAAGCGGCTCATTCACTTCGACGGATTGTGAAAAAGGTGACCTTGTCTGTAAGGAGGTCCACCACCGCACAGGAGGAATGCATTCCCCTCCCGGCCGAACCGGGATTCACGATGCGGGTTTTATTGATCTGTTCGTCGCAGCGATCATGGGAATGGCCGAAAAAGACATAATCATACCGATTGGAGCGGACAACAGCCTCAAAACGAGCCTCATCATCGCTGTGCAGGACAGCAATCCGACGGTTTCCCAATGTGAGATGCGCAAACCGGCCCATGAGGTTGATCCCGCTCTCTTCAGGAAACGGGGGCAGGTTTTTGTTGAGATCACAGTTGCCGAGCACCGCATAGATCGGAATGTCAAGCGTCTGCAAAAGCGCTGCCATTTCAGAAAGAACCATATCGGAACCGATATCTCCGCAATGGATCACGGCATCAACCGCTCGGAAGATGAATTCTCTCGCAGCGGAAAGCGCCAAGTCGATCTGTCCGTGTGTGTCGGAAATAATTCCGAGTTTCACTGTTTCATTCCTCGTTTTTTTAGTTCTTGGCACACAGTTCGAAGGGTCTATATTAACCCGATTCGTTAACAATACGAGCGGAGATTTAAATGAAGAGAGTAAAAGTAGTCGGAGTCACCGGATACGGCGGTGTGGGAATCATAGAGCTTTTGCTGAATCATCCCGGGTTTCAAATCAGCTGTTTGGTGGCCGCGCAGGAAACCGGCATGAAACTCAGTGAGCTCTACCCTCACCTGACCGGCTTCTGCGATGAGACGGTGCTGACTCCCGACGATCCCAAGGCACAGGAACCCTATGATGCCGTTTTCTTTTCCACGCCCGACGGCGTCGGTATGCAGACGGCAGCAGCTGAATTGTCTCGAGGAGCCCATGTGGTGGACTACAGCGGTGATTTCCGGTTTGCGACGCCGGAAAAATACAGCGCCTATGCCAGCTTCATTGGAAAGAATCCAAAACATGCGGCTGTTGAACTGCTGCGGCAGACGGTCTACGGGCTTTCTGAACTCCATCCTTTCGGTCCGGAACAAAAGCTGGCCGGGAATCCAGGCTGTTTTGCAGTGAGCTGCATCCTGGGGCTGGCCCCGGCCGCGGCGAACCGGCTGATTCGCCCGAAAAGTGTGATCTGCGACTGCAAGACCGGCGTCTCCGGCGCGGGCAAGAAGCCGGCCCCGACGTTCCATTACCCTGCCCGGTATGAACAGATCAATGCCTATAAGCTGGCGGGACACCAGCATCTGGTTGAAATTGAACAGGAACTGAGCGCATTGGCGGATGAAACCGTACAAGTCACCATGACCACTCAGGTTCTGCCGCTTTGCCGGGGGATTCTCTCCTGCTTATACGCTGACTTGAAAAAGCCGATGACAAACGGACAGCTGATGGACGCCTATAAAGAATTTTATGACGGGAAACCGTTTGTACGAATTTTTGATAATAAAGCGAATATTGGTACCGCGCAGGTCAACGGAACCAATTTCTGCAACCTGATCGTGGATATTGATGAACGGAATAACCGGCTGCGGGTAATTTCACACATTGACAATCTAATGAAAGGTCAGGCCGGGAATGCGCTGCAGAACATGAACCTGATGTTCGGTTTTGATCCAACGCTCGGCCTGAACTTTCCGGGGCGGTGTCCCTGATGAAGAGTTCGGATCCGGAGCGGAAACCGGGAAACGCAGGCAGCGCTGCAGGCTCCGGCAAAAATGATGTTATTGTAAAAACCCTGCGCAAAGGCCTCTGGCTTACACTGGGAACTCTCTTTTTCCTGCTGGGAATCGTCGGGAGTCTTTTCCCCGTTCTTCCGGGATTCGTCTTCTTCATTCTGGCGCTGTTCAGCTTTATGCGCTGTTCGCGGCGGTTTAATTCCTGGGTTCAGCGACAGCACTGGTTCATCCGGCTTAAAAAGCGGTTCCATCACTCGAAACCGGAATAACCCGTTGTTGTCTGCTGCATGTTCAGCTAGACTCGCCGCGTTTATGAATCCGAAACTCTTACTGTTTTCTGCCGCGTTTATTCTCGGAGTGCCTGCGCTCACCCTGGCGGGAATAGTTGTCCCTCCGGTAAAAAACATTCTCATGGCTCTTTTGTGTTTTTCGCTCTGCTATCCGGAGGCATTGACTGTCAACTTCTTTTCGCGCGAGATCTACCGCGTGGCAACCCGCGGCGTTGAAGTCGGACTCATTGATATCGTTGCCCTGGCGCTTTTCCTGATCATGGTTATCCAGCCGCGCGGGCAGCGTTTCCGCTGGTTTCCTCCCCTCACCGTCATCTACGGGATTTATATTCTGATCGCACTGATTTCATGGACGTTGACGCCCGGCAATATTCCCGTACCGGCTGCCGCACAGAATATTTACTCCTCCTCCGGAACCGCCTTTTACACCGACTTCGAAACCAGCCTGTATCCTCTTTTTGAGATCAGTAAAATCCTGCGCGGGGGGTTTATTTATCTCGTTGTTGTAAATTTCCTGCGGGATGAAGAAAGTTTTCGCGTGGTGCTCGGATCGCTGCTGATGGTCGTCTTTGTCATCACGGCCGAAGCGCTGTTTGACCGCTACATCCGAGGGTTTCACCGGATTTCCGCCACACTCGGCCATCCCAACAGTCTGGGAACCTTCATGAGCATGCTCGGCACTCTTATGTTCGGAGTCGCCCTGTTCCGCGCCACCTTCGTCTCAAGCAGTCTTTACGCCATGGGTACGGTCGCGGCACTGGTCAGCGTGATCCTCACGATTTCGCGCGGAGCACTTTCGGCAATTGTTATGGGCATTTGGATCGATGTTTCGTCGCTTTTCCATCGATATATCAACCTCAAAAATTTCACCATTCTCTTCTTGGGATCGCTGATGGTGCTCGGACTTTTCTTCGTCGCAGCCGACACCATTACCGCCCGCTTTCTGGGGCAGCAGGACGCGATATCCGATATTGAATATCGCGGTCTTTACAATGAAGAAGCCAAAGGGATGGCGCGCGACCATCTTTTCGGTGTCGGCCCCGGCAACTTTTCGGCCTACTCCTGGACTAAATATGCAGCGCAGGTCGGGCTTCAAGAGCCCGGAACCCCTGCGCATAACCTCTGGTATCTCACCCTTGGAGAAATGGGTTTCCCGGGACTCTTCGCTTTCATCCTCTACTGGATGCGCTTCTACTCCATCGGCCTGCCCTCTCTCTTCCGCAGGCGAACCGCTTTTATTTATGCGGTTGCCGCTTCGGCAACAGCCGCAACGATGATCGGCCATATTCAGTTTATGCTGCAGCTTTCATACCGCCAGAACTCCATTTACATGCTCACTAAAATCCTGATGGGCATCGTCGTCGCTTCATGGTATGTTGACCGCGATATCCGGCGTAAAGAAGGCGAAGCCCGCCGTCTTGCCCGCCGCACCTCGAACAACCGGTTACCGGCCTAATGAGTAAGCGTATTAAAATTGTCTGTTACGATGACAACCCGGACTATGGCGGACATCAGGTCATGGCTGTACTGGCCGTTGAAGCGCTTGCGAAATCCTCAAGTTGGCAACCGGTTTTTTTCTGCAGTCCCGGGAACCTCCGTCTTTATAAACAGCTGGAAAGTATCGCCGCCGCCACCGGCAACCTTGATATCCGCAGCACGCCCTTCACCACCCGTAAACTTCAGGGACTGCGCAACCATTTTGAAAAAACCGCCATTCGTAACCTGCATACCCTGATCGAGAGAGAACATCCGGATATTTTTCTCTGCATTCAAGGCGAAATTGAAGACGCCTCACTGGCTCTCTGCGCTGTGAAACCCATGACGATCCCGTGCATCAGCTATATTCCTGTACCGCATCGAATGGCTCTTATGGGAGCGAAATTCGGGGCCGTGCGCGATGCGCTCAACGCTTATCTTTTCAAAAAACCGGATGGCTGGATCACGATCAGTGAATCCATGAAAATGCGGCTTGAAGAACGCGGTGCCACCGCGCCGATTGAAGTGGTTCATAACGGGATCAACATCAACCGCTTTGTAACCGTCAACAAAAACTCCGCCCGGATCGCACTCGGCCTGCCTGTAGAGAAAACCGTAATCGGCATGATCGGCCGCATCGAGTTCAACCAGAAACAGCAGGACTTTCTCGTCAACTGTTTTTCCAAAACCTGGAAAAACCGGGAACAGTTTCACCTGGTCATTACGGGTGACGGCCCCGACCGTGCGTCGCTCGAAGCACTCATCGGCGCACTCCGGCTGCAGGAGCGGGTTACCCTGCTTCCATGGCAGGCCGACAGCACACTCGTTTACAGCGCGCTCGACCTGCTCGTCATTCCTTCGCGTTTCGAAGGCATGCCGCTTGTCATGCTTGAAGCGCTCGCCTGCGGAATTCCCGTCATCGGCAGTGCTCGCGACGGGATGAAAGATCTTCTTCCTGCCGCATGGACTTTTGAAGCTGAAAACTGTGCTGCCCTCGCCAATGTTTTCGACTTTGTTTCTGAACATTGGAAAAATGAACTGCCTGCTCTTCAGGCTGAAGTGCGTACGGAATACACGGTTGAAAAATTTCAGCATAATTTTGAAGCCGCTCTTCACCGGTTTCTTATAATAAACCACCAATGTATCTAGACTTCTTCCATCTCAATGAATTTCCGTTCAACGTAACGCCCGATCCGCGCTTCCTGTTCTTTTCGGATCGGCACCGCGAGGCATTCGATTCCCTGCTCTACGGTGTAGAATATCGGAAAGGATTTATTGTTCTCACCGGTGAGGTTGGCTGCGGCAAAACCACGATCTGCCGGTCTGTCCTCAATAACCTGCCCCGCACCGTCCATTCTGCACTCATTCTCAACCCGTCGCTGACAGCATCGCAACTGGTGCGCGCCATTCTGCTCGATCTCGGCATCGAAACGGCAGAACAGGACAAACTGGTGCACATCGCCCAGCTCAACCGGTTCCTTCTCCAATGTCTGGAACAGGGAGAAAATGTTGCTCTTATTGTCGATGAATCACAGAATCTCGATCCGTTGCTGATGGAACAGTTACGAATGCTCTCCAATCTGGAAACCGATCAGCACAAACTGATACAGATTATCCTGTCCGGTCAGCCGGAGCTGAAAGCGCGGCTTCAGCAACCCGGATTGCGTCAACTTCGCCAGCGCGTCATGATTCACTGTAATCTCGAACCGCTGTCCGCTGCGGAGACGACATTCTACATTATGCACCGTCTCCGGATCAGTGGAGCATCCGATCCGCACACCTTGTTCACAAGTTCTGCTGTGCAGCTGATTCATGAGCGTTCCGGCGGCATTCCCCGCCAAATCAATACCCTCTGCGACCGTTCTCTGCTCGCCGCCTATGTGCACAGGAACCGGCAGGTCACTTTGACTGATGTGCAGAATGCAATGGCGGAACTTTCCTCCCTGATAGGCACCCAGGACTCTGCCTTATGAGCCTGATTCAGGAAGCATTGAAACGGAAAGCCGAAGAAAAGGGCGAAACCGTGTTCTCGCCGGGAGGGACTACGGGAATCCATTCTTCGCAACCGAAAGCCAAAGGGCCGAATATTCCACTGATTATTCTGACCGTTCTTCTGGCTGCCGGATTATTTGCCGGACTGATCGGACTGGCTTCCTATCTGATGCCCCCGGATGACAATAAACTGGTGGCGGAACCCCCGCGGATTATGCCGACAGAGTCACTCCCGCCGGAACCGGCACAGCCGCTTCCCGCCATCGAATCCCCGCCGAAAGAACCAGCCGTTTCTGCGACTGCGGGAGAGCCGGAACTGCCGGTTCAAATTGAATGGCCCGAACTCAATCTTTCCGGCATTGCATCCGGAGAGAATCAGCGGATCGCCATTATCAACGGGAAAATGCTTTCCTCCGGACGGACCGTCAGCGGTGTCACGGTATTGGATGTCGGCGAAAGCGATGTCATCGTCGAGTACATGGGCGAACAGCGCATCCTGCATGTTGATGAGTAACTTCCGAAACGCGCGAAACTAAAACCATCGTTTCAGGCGGTCTTTCAGACGATACGCAATACGCAGCAAAATGCGCTTCAGTTCAAACAGGTGGGCCCATATCACACAGAAAAACCGGTTTTCACGCCGCAAATTCCATGGCCGATCCGGCAGCGGCCAGCCCTCGGCAACGGCCCAGTCCAACAGGTCCATGATCTCTTCAAACCGGTTGACATTGCGGGTCATCCAGCACTTCCATGGCTTTGGATTACCACCGAAATGAATCACACGCGCGGACGGATCGGTTTCCAGGACAAAAGGTTGTGTTTCCGGCGCAGTTTCATCGAAAGCCAGCATAGAACTCATAACGGACTCATCGAGCAGAAAGTAAGCAAAACTGCGGTCATTCACAATTCCGAAATCCTGCGGAGGAATCACCTTGCGGATTTGCCGGTCCCAGCGGCGTACAAAATCGAGATGGCTTCGGTGAATGGCAAAACAGTGTGCATTGCAGGATGTATTGATCCGCGGTTCCTGCCGTTCCCCGACATCCCGGCGCCAGACATCCAGCACTGCGGAGGGAACTTTGCCGCGCGGCTCATCCGGAGCATACCGGTTGCGGAACAGATAGGCGACTTCAGCTTCCGGACGGAGACGAATCTGAATCCCTTCACCCGTGGCTTCAATTTGCTGCGTGATGTTTCCGGTCACGATGCAGTCCGAATCTATCCAGAGAATATGCTCGGTATCAGCGGTCAAAAGCGCTTCGGTTTTCTGGCAGGCGATATTACGGATATTCTGATCGTCAGAATGTTCAAAAACCCGGACCCCCGGAAGAGTCGCCAGTCCTTTTTTTTCATCCGGATTCAGTCCGTAAATCACCAGATGAACCGGAATATCCATGCCGTGGCGGCGGATTGACGCCAGCAGAAAAAAAAATCCCCACACAAAACTGCGATCACAGGCTGTGACAATCGTTTTCGTACTCATCGTTATTTGACCAGCCGGGTAATCAGCAGATGCGGACCCTTTACAGAACAGCCTAAATTTACACGTGATCAAAAATCATCGTCTGTACTTCAACCCCGTCAATGTTTTTGAGCTGCTTCGTCAGCTCGGTAACCTTGGCGTCATCATCCACCATGTCGAGCAGAATCATCCCGTTCGGCGAACAGACTTTCTTATCGGCCTCATGCAGGCCCAGCCGCGTACGGATCTGGCAGCCGAATTCGGTGAACACCTTCTGCACTTCGCTCGCGTGTTTTACCCGTTCCGTAATATGCACTCCGACAATGATATGTTTATCCATAACCAGTCCTCCGGTTCTTGCTTGTTCTCTTCATCACGATCTTTCCTGCCTGAGTTGTTCTATACATTTTTCGTCAGGCGAAACAAACTATTCAGGGTATTCCAAAGCGTTTCAACCGGCTGAAAACAAAAGATCCCCGCCCGGCGTACGGGGCGGCGGAAGTTTAAACCACGTCCTTTTCGTGATAGTGAGTATGGAGCAGATGATGCGATTTTTCGCCGAGCGGCGCGCCGAGGAATTCTTTGTAAAGCTGCTGTACCGCTTCGTTTTCGTGCGATTTACGCACCGTCTTGCCTTCATCTTCGGCATAAATCGCATTAATGCGCTTGAGACGTACGCTGTCATCGGTGAAACGCGGCTGCCCGCCGCCGCCGATGCAGCCGCCTGGACAGGTCATAATTTCAACGAAATGATAACTCTTTTCGCCGTTTTTGATCCGTTCAAGAAGCCGCCGTGCATTGCCCAGTCCGTGTGCAACAGCAACATTTACGGTGACCCCTTCGAGAAACGACCAGTCAGAAACGGCTCCCTCGATTTTAATGGAGGCTTCTTTGATGCCTTCGAGTCCGGCAACCGGTTTGACGTGCAGATTTTCCATCGGCAGGGATCGCCCGGTGACAATTTCGTACGCGGTGCGCAGTGCCGCTTCCATGACACCGCCGGTGTTGGCAAAGATATCGGCAGCGCCGGAGCTGAGCCCCATCGGTGCATCCATTTTGCTGTCTTCCAGCGACATGAAGTCGATCCCCGCCTCTTTGATCATCCGGCCGATCTCACGCGTGGTGAGCACATAGTCCACGTCACGCGCGCCGCTGTCATTCATCTCTTCGCGCCCGCACTCGAATTTTTTAGCGGTGCAGGGCATGACGGAAACGACAATCAGATCGTCCGGCTTCACGCCGATTTTCTGCGCGTAGTAAGTCTTGGCCACCGCACCAAACATCTGCTGCGGCGATTTACAGGTGGAGAGGTTCGGCAGAAACTGAGGATAATAGTATTCTGCAAAATTGATCCAGCCGGGCGAGCAGCTGGTGAACATCGGCAACGGAACCTCTTCGCCGTCGACCAGCGCTTTTTTGAGGCGCGTGAGCAGTTCGGTGCCCTCCTCCATAATGGTGAGGTCGGCGGCGAAGTCGGTATCAAAAACAGCATCGAACCCGAGTTCGCGCAGCGCGGTGGTCATCTTGCCGGTAACCAGCGTGCCGGGTTCGCAGTCGAAGCATTCGCCGAGTGCCGCGCGAATGGCTGGAGCCGTCTGGACGACGACGGTTTTGGTTGGATCTTCGAGCGCTTTCCAGACCGATTCGATATGGCTTTTTTCAGAAATCGCTCCGACCGGGCAGATGGCGGCGCACTGTCCGCATTGCACACAGGCCACGCCGTCAAGATCGAGCGTGAAGGCCGGGCCGATCATCGTATCAAAGCCCCTGCCCTGCGGGTAGAGAGCGCCGACGCCCTGCATCTCGGAGCAGACGGTAACGCAGCGGCGGCATTTGATGCATTTCGAATTATCGCGCACCAGCGCCGGCGTGCTGTCGTCGATGCGGGCTTTGGCTTTTTCCCCTTCATAGGCGATTTCGCGGATCCCCAATTCAGAGGCCAGGTTCTGCAGTTCACAGTCCTGATTGCGGTCGCAGACCGGACAGTTGCCGTCGTGCTCGGAAAGCAGCAGCTCAACCACCTGTTTGCGTGCGGCGCGCACGCGCGGGCTGTTTGTCTTCACTTCCATGCCTTCACTGACGGGCGTCGAGCAGGCAGACAGCAGCGTACGGGCACCGGTCACTTCAACGAGACAGACACGGCAGGCGCCGATCGGCTCGCGATTCTCGAGAAAGCAGAGCGTCGGAATGCGGATTCCCGCGTGTTTGGCAGCGTCCAGAATGGTGGCGCCATCGGGGGCTTCGATCGGTTTTCCGTTGATTATCAGTTTACGCATTGGACACCTCCTCTTCCTCGCCGACAATACATTTTCCATAGTCGCAGCGCAGACAGCGGCGGGCCTGCCGGATTGCTTCGGTTTCGTTCCAGGCCTGTTCCACTTCGTCAAAATTGCTGCGCCTTTTTTCGACCGGCATCATTCGCATTTTTTCGCGCGGATACGGCACCGGATCGGCATCGGGATCGTAGTCGGTGGTGTTTTCCTGCTCGATTCGCCAGAAAGCGTGCTTTTTACCGGTCAGGAACTGATCGATTCCCACTGCGCCGCGCTCGCCGTCGGCAATGGCGTGGACAACGGATATCGGGCCGGTGACAGAATCGCCGCCGGCAAAAACGCCTTCCATCGAGGTTTTTCCGGTGACCGGATCGACTTTGATCCAGCCGTGTTCCTCCAGTTCGAATGCACCGCCGAAAACAGAGCCGTCGATGGTTTGGCCGACCGCCATGATGACCTGATCGGCGTCGATGATGAAACTCTCGTCTTCGCCGGCCTCGGGACGCCGACGTCCGGAGCGGTCGAACTCGCCCAGATGCATGTGCAGACATCGGATGCCGATGACTTTGCCCCTTTTTACAATGATCTCTTCGGGAGCCGCTAACGGTTCAATGGCAATGCCTTCCTGCAGAGCCTCTTCAATCTCTTCCGCATAGGCAGGCATTTCTTCGCGTGTGCGGCGGTAAAGTATTGTGACGGTTTTCGCACCGAGACGGATCGCGGTACGTGCGGCGTCCACGGCCGCGTTGCCGCCGCCAATGACCACCACCTTTTTGCCGACCGGCACCGAACCGCGAATGTTGTATTCGCGCAGAAAAGCCATCGCGTCCGCGACACCATCGGCATCGCAGCCGGGCAGATCAACGTGGATGCCTTCCGGCGCGCCGATGCCGACGAAGATGGCATCGTAACCCTCCTTTTTCAGCCCTTCCACGGTAAAATCCCGTCCGAGTTCTTTATCGGTTTCAATTCTGACGCCCATGTTTTCGACCATGCGGATTTCGCGGGCGAGCGTTTCGCGCGGCAGACGGTAGGCCGGAATGGCCTGCACCAGCATGCCGCCGGGCCGCGGCTCTTTTTCAAAAACGACCGGCCTGTAGCCGAGACGCGCAAGAAAGAAAGCACAGGAAATCCCGGCCGGACCGCCCCCGATGATTGCGATTTTCTTTTTCGCGTTTTCGGCATTCTCGCGGATTTCCGGAATCTGTATCTCGGTTTCCTGCTCCACCATGAAACGCTTGATGCCGCGAATGGAGACGGGATCGTCCAGCGTGGAACGGCGGCATTTTTCTTCGCAGGTATGAAAGCAGACGCGCGCGCAGACACTGGCAAACGGGTTGCGGCTGCGATGCAGCCGAAGCGCTTCATCATAGCGTTTCTCGGCAACAAGCGAAACGAAACCGGGAATATCCACGCCCGCCGGACAGGCGGCCTGGCACGGCGCGCGTACCAGCGACGGGCAGACGCCCGCACGGCAGTGCCTGTCGCGGATATGCTCTATATACTCTTCGCGGAAGTAGCGGATGGTGGAGAGCACCGGATTGGGCGCGGTCTGTCCCAGTCCACAGAGCGATCCCTGCTTGATGAATTCACCGAGCTCACTGAGCCGGTCAATGTCCTCCATGCGACCGTGCCCTTCGCAGATGCGGGTGAGAATTTCGAGCATGCGTTTGGTGCCGACGCGGCACGGTACGCATTTTCCGCAGGATTCCTCCTGCACAAATTCGATGAAGAAACGGGCAACATCCACCATGCAGGCGTCGTCGTCCATGACGATCAGTCCGCCCGAGCCCATGATGGCCCCCAGCTCGGTGAGCGATTCGTAGTCGAGCGGTACGTTAAGGTGCTGTTTCGGCACACAGCCGCCGGACGGGCCGCCGAGCTGCGCGGCTTTGAACGGCTTGTTGTTCATAATGCCGCCGCCGATGTCGTAGATCAGTTCGCCGAGAGGCGTGCCGACCGGCACTTCCACCAGACCGGTATTGCGCACGGCGCCTGCCAAGGCGAAGACCTTGGTTCCTTTGCTCTTCTCCGTGCCGAACGACGTGTACCACTCCGCACCGTTGGCGATGATCGCCGGAACGTTGGCATAGGTTTCGACGTTGTTGAGAACAGTCGGCTTGCCCCACAGCCCCTTCTGCGCCGGAAACGGCGGGCGCGGGCGCGGTTCGCCGCGCCGACCTTCAATGGAGGCCATCAGCGCGGTTTCTTCGCCGCAGACAAAGGCCCCGGAGCCCATGCGGATTTCGAGGTTAAACGAAAAGCCGCTGCCGAGAATATTGTTGCCGATCAGGCCGTATTCGCCGGCCGCATCAATCGCTTTCTGCAGGCGGGAGACGGCCAGCGGATATTCGGCGCGCACATAGACATAGCCCTGGGAGGCACCAATGGCGTACGCGCCGATGATCATGCCTTCGATCAGGCTGTGCGGGTCGCCTTCGAGAACACTGCGGTCCATGTAGGCCCCGGGATCGCCTTCATCGGCGTTGCAGAGCATGTAGCGCTGGTCGGCAGGCGTCTGGCGGGTGAAGTTCCATTTCATCCAGGTCGGGAAGCCCGCGCCGCCGCGACCGCGCAGGCCGGAAGCCTTCATTATGTCAATGACATCGTCCGGCATCATGCCGCCGAGGACTTTGCCGAGCGCCTGGTAAACGCCGGCGGCGAGTGCCTCGTCGATACTCTCCGGATCGATGCGCCCGCAGTTGCGCAGGACAATTTTGGTCTGCTGTTTAAAGAAGTCGATGTCATCGATACAGGGAACGGTTTTCTCCCCTTTGGCATCGCGGGCCGTCAGTCGCTCAATCACGTTGCCGCCCACCGCATGTTCCTTGATGATTTCCGCAGCGTCTTCGGGCTGAACGCGCTGATAGAAGGTCATATCATCGACCATCAGCAGAACCGGCCCTTCGGCACAAAGACCCATGCAGCCGACCGCAGTGACCATCACTTTCCCGGTCAGCTTCTGCCGGTCGACTTCGTTGCGCAGTGCGGCAATGACTTTATCTGAACCGGAGGCCAGGCAGCCCCCGCCGGCGCAGACGAGAATCTGTTTCACGCCTTCAGACACAGTCTTTTCCCGATTCATTTCACGCAGAGCCTCTATGGACGGAATAATTTTTGAAATTGGAGCGATCATTGAGTAACTCCTTCCTCTGATATTGCATAGGCTCTGAGCAGTTCACCGATCTTAGAGGGTTTCACGCGCTGATGAACATCGTCGTTCACCATAATAACCGGCGCAAGGCCGCAGGCACCGAAACAGCGGCCGACATCCAGCGAGAATTGGCGGTTCTCGGTGGTCTCTCCAACATCGATACCCAGTTCTTTTTTGACTGAAGCCAGCACCTCTTTGCCACCGCGTACATAACAGGCGGTGCCGAGGCAGACACGCACCATGTTTTTTCCGCGCGGAACAGTCGAAAAAAAGGAATAGAAACTGACCACCCCGGCCACTTCGCTGTAAGGCTTTCCGAAATCCCGGCTGATTTTTTTCAGTACACTTTCAGGCAGGTACCCAAACCGGCTTTGCACAATCTGCAGCGCGGGAATCAGCCCTCCCGGTTTATTCTGATATTCCCCGATCAGTTCATCGAGCTGCAGGATCATCTCTTCTTCGGTCAGCTCTTCTGAACAGGCACAATTACAGGTTGCATTTTCCACCATGAAGTCCCTCCCGTTTTGCAGACGAAATATAAATGGCTGTATCAGTTTAAGATACACTGTAAATCCGTGTAAATAAAGACGGATTAAGTCTAATTTACGGCACTTTTCATTCAATCAGCAATTGGAGTCCGCCTGATTTCCGTTAAAATAAGCATATGAAAAAAATCGGAGCCCATGTAAGTGCGAGCGGCGGCGTAGAGAATGCGCCGCTGAATGCCAAGGCGATCGGCGCGGATGCCTTCGCCCTTTTCACAAAGAACCAACGGCAGTGGATATCCGCTCCGCTGACTGAAGAAAGCATCCGGAAGTTTAAAGAAAACCGTCGGGAACGTTTTGCGCCCGGCTGTATTCTGCCTCACGACAGCTATCTGATTAACCTCGGTCATCCTGAAACCGGGCCGCTGGAAAAGTCGCGGAGCGCGTTTCTCGACGAAATGCAGCGCTGTGAACAGCTTGGACTCGACCGGCTGAATTTTCATCCGGGAAGCCATCTGAACAAGTGCAGCGAAGAGGAGTGCATTGCGATTATTGCCGAATCAATCAATATCGCCCTCTCCAAAACCAAAGGCGTAACCGCCGTGATTGAAAATACAGCCGGGCAAGGTTCAAATATGGGGTATCGCTTTGAACAGCTGGCCGCAATGATTGAACAGGTCGAAGACAAGAGCCGCGTCGGCATCTGTCTCGACACCTGCCACTCATTCGCCGCCGGCTATGATCTGCGCACCGAAAAAGCATTTACGGCGACATTTGGAGAGTTCGACCGGATTGTCGGGTTTAAATATCTCCGGGGAATGCACCTCAACGACTCCAAAAAAGATTTCGGCAGCAAGGTGGATCGTCATGAATCGCTCGGCAAAGGGTTCATTGGAATCGATTGCTTCCGATTTCTGATGGCTGATGACCGGTTCAACGGGATGCCGCTGATTATGGAAACGCCTGATCCATCGATCTGGGCTGATGAAATCAGACTTCTCCGCAGTTTTGAAAAATGACCTGCACCAGTGGACGGGTCGCATCGCGCAGGAGGACCCAGTCAACGGGAAAGCGAATGTCGGCTTTGACACAGGGAGTGGCGGCAGAAACCTGATTGAAGCGCGGAGCAGCTTTTCAGTATCGGCTGCGGCCGGGTTGAGTTCGTGAATCATTTCCGAGGCCTGCCGACAGGGAAAAGCTTCTCGAAGCGTCCGAGCGTGCTTTTGGAAACCCGACGAATCCCATTTTGCGCCGAAAACGCAGGGAAGTGCTGAACGAAACCCGGGGTGAACGCGGTTTAACCCGAGTGACGGGCAGATCGTCTCTGTGGGACGGGGCCTGGATCCCCCCGGCTTTAGCCGGGGGTTCTTTTTTAATCACAGCTGATGGCGGAGCTGATCTTGGTTTCCCATCAATTGCCGGCGAAACCAGGAAAGGTTCATTCATCCACGGAAAAAAATTCCATGGCATCCTGCCTTTGGACAGCATAAGGTGCGTTCCCGTAATGAGTTATAACATACGGTCAGATCAGAAGCAAGTCAGTCAACAACAGAATAAACAAAAGGATGCAGATCGAGCTGACGCCAATCGACCAATATGGAAGAGGACTTTGATCATCCGAACGACGCATCAGTTTGGACCCCGTCGCCAGCACTGCCAGCAGAAACGTGAGTCCGACCGCCAGCAGAAACGCCAGTCGGTTCTTATCCGCATATGGAACGCTCGAACCGGCTCGTCCCACCAGCGGCAGCAGCATGCAGGTGAAGAAAAACGAAACCCCCGACGCCACCGTCAGCACACTGCCGGTGACCGGCTTTCGAATAAACTCTTTAAATCCTGAATTCACGGCCCTCCATTATAGATCAAAACTGTCTTCAAACAAGATTTTTCCAATGCATGGAAAACGTCTATAGTCTATTTTTAATTACTGGAAAACTGAATTTATGAGCGACAAATGGATCACTGTAACCGGTGCGCGCGAGCACAACCTCAAGAATGTAACCGTGCGCATCCCGCGCAACAAACTCACCGTCATCACCGGCCTCAGCGGCTCTGGGAAATCGTCGCTCGCCTTTGATACTCTCTATGCCGAAGGCCAGCGCAAATATGTCGAAAGCCTCTCCTCCTATGCCCGCCAGTTCCTTGAGCAGATGCAGAAGCCGGACGTCGATACCATCGAAGGCCTCTCGCCCGCCATCTCCATCGAGCAGCGCACGGCGGGCTCCAACCCGCGCTCCATTGTCGCCACGACAACGGAAATCCACGACTACCTGCGCCTGCTGTTTTCAAGTATTGGAAAAGTTCACTGCCCCTCCTGCGGCAAACCGATTCAGCGGCAGAGCGCCGAAAACATCACCGAACAGTTGTTGCAGATTCCGGAAAAAACCAGAGTCATGCTGCTTGCACCGCTGGTGCGCGGACGCAAAGGACTCCACGAAGAAATCTTCGCCGCCGCCCGGCGGCAGGGGTTTGTGCGGGCGCGCATCAACGGGGAACTCTGTGAGCTCGACGCCGTCCCCGCCCTCGACAAAAACAAAAAGCACACCATCGAAGCTGTCATCGACCGGCTCGTCATCGATTCCGCCGCCCGCAGCCGCATCAACGACTCGGTCGAGCTGGCCCTCGCCACCGGCGACGGATTGATGATTGCGATGGTTCAGACCGGCGAAAAATGGATCGACCGCCTTTACTCCGAAAAAAACGCCTGTCTCGACTGTGGCATCAGCTTTGAAACCTTCACGCCCAAACACTTCTCCTTCAACAGCCCGTACGGGGCCTGCCCGACCTGTTCCGGCCTCGGCAACCTGCTCACCTTCGATGAAGAACTCGTCGTTCCCGACGAAACCCTGCCGCTCGAAGAAGCCGTTCATCCGTGGCGGCGCGGCGGACGCCGCGCCATCATCTACCACAAAAAACTGCTGGCTGCTGTTGCCGATCACTATGGCATTTCACTCCGTACGCCCTTTAACGAACTGCCTGCCGCCTTCAAAAAAGTTCTGTTTTACGGCTCCGGCGACGAGCCCATTACCTATTTCCTGCGCCGCCACAAAGTCACCAAACCTTTCGAAGGGCTCATCCCGAATCTTCAGCGCAGCTACACCGACTCCGAAAGCGAATTCAACCAGAAGCGGTTGCGCACCTACATGGGCACCCGGCGCTGTCCCGCCTGCAACGGCGCACGCCTGCGGCCCGAAAGCCTCGCCTGCACCGTCGGCGGAAAAAACATCCACGACATCACCGTTCTCTCCATCGAAAAAGCCCAGCAGTTTTTCCAGGCACTGGACCTGTCCAGAGAGGAGGCGCGCATCGCGCGCGACATTCTCAAAGAAATCCAGGCGCGCCTCGGCTTCATGCTCGATGTCGGTCTCGATTATCTGACGCTCGACCGCGAAAGCGGCACCCTCTCCGGCGGCGAAGCCCAGCGCATCCGGCTCGCCACGCAGATCGGCTCGCGCCTCACCGGCGTCCTCTACGTCCTCGACGAACCCAGCATCGGTCTGCACCAGCGCGACAACGACCGCCTGCTCGCCACGCTCAAGGAGCTACGCGACCTCGGCAACACCGTCGTCGTCGTCGAGCACGACGAGCAGACCATTCGCGAAGCCGATTACGTCATCGATCTCGGTCCCGGCGCGGGCGTCCACGGCGGCGAAGTCACCTTTTGCGGAACGCCTGCCCAGCTGTTGAAGGCCAAAAATTCGCTCACGGCGCAGTACATGCGGCGCGAAATCGAAATCGAAATCCCGCAAAAGCGACATAAAGCCGCGGCCGGATACATCGAAATCCGCGGCGCAGCCGAAAACAATCTGAAAAATATAAACGTCAAAATTCCGCTCGGCCTGCTCACCGGCGTCACCGGCGTCTCCGGCTCCGGCAAAAGCACACTCGTCGATGATGTCCTGCGCCGGGCGCTCTACCGCCGTTTCTTCGGCTCCAAAGAACGCCCTGGCAAACATAAGGAACTGCTCGGCGTCGAACAGATCGACAAAGTCATCGTCATCGACCAGTCGCCGATCGGCCGCACCCCGCGCAGCAACCCCGTCACCTACACCAGCGCCTTCTCCATCATCCGCGACCTCTTCGCCAAACTGCCCGCCTCCAAGGTGCGCGGCTACGGCCCGGGCCGCTTCAGCTTCAACGTCAAAGGCGGACGCTGCGAACACTGCACCGGCGACGGCCTGCTCAAAATTGAAATGCACTTCCTGCCCGACGTCTACGTCACCTGCCCGCAGTGCGCAGGAAAACGTTATAACCGCGAAACGCTCGAAGTCCATTACGGCGGCAAAAACATCGCCGATGTGCTCGCCATGACCATCAACGAAGCCTGCGACTTTTTCGCCGCCATCCCCGGTGTCGAACGCCGCCTGCGCACCCTGCGCGAAACCGGCCTCGGCTACCTGCGCCTCGGTCAGTCCGCCACCACCCTCTCCGGCGGCGAGGCCCAGCGCATCAAGCTCTCCGCCGAACTCAGCAAAAAAGCGACTGGTAAAACGCTCTACATTCTCGACGAGCCGACCACCGGCCTGCACTTCGCCGACGTCCACAAACTCATTGAAGTACTGGAAACGCTGCGCGACGGCGGCAACACCGTGCTCGTCATCGAACACAACCTCGACGTCATCAAACGCGCCGACTGGCTTATCGACCTTGGCCCCGAAGGCGGCGAACGCGGCGGCACCCTCGTCGTCGCCGGCACCCCCGAAAAAGTCGCCAAAACCCCCGCATCCTACACCGGAAAATATCTCGCCGACCTGCTCAAAAACTGAAAAAACGCAAATGAGTTCCCAAGTCTGGAAGAATTCTGACGGGGTAACGGGAGCCCAGAGATGAGCGAACCAAAGCGTGTACCCAACTCATCCTGCTGGCCTCACAGGGCACGCTCCGCGATCAACAGATCGCCGAGACAACCAGCCCCGGCTTCCTCCACATTTCGCGGCTGGATCGACCGATTCCGCGAACAGAGCGCGGCGGTACTGATTCGCCGTCAGGGACTAAGGTGGACGACCGAGCCCGGTTCAGATCCGGGTGCAGAATGAGGTCCCGTTACGGACTGCAATCCGCTCGCCCTATCCCGCTGTCGAACGCGATTACGCGTTCATCGTCGATGAGTCCCCGTACGAAACGAAGAAATTATTAAAGTGATCAACCGCTCGGCTCCGGCGGAACTGGGAAAAGCAGAACTTTTCGATAGTTTCCGCCACGATTCGCGAAAACTGATCCCTGTGCCGACAAGCGGCATTCCTCTCTTGACGGACGCAAGCAATGGCGTACTATTTATTCCGTGAGGAAGAGATGAGGAAACCCTGACAATGATCTTTAAAAATTTATTTTTGCCCGCCCGGTTAGGCGATATTTTCTGATCCGATAGCAATTCATTATAGGGAGCTTAGGACGGTGCTGATGTATTCCATCTTCACTCGAGGGCGCCCACCTGTCAATTCAGGGTTCGGAAATGAGCCTTTTCCGGCAACGGGCTTTTTTT
>JASKKX010000068.1 GCA_030153935.1 Verrucomicrobiota bacterium
GCGAAGAAGCGAATAAGGTATAGAAATCATCCGTTAAGTCAAGACCCGGAGGCTTAAAAATCCGGTCTTTTCAAAACGGCCAGGAAAAACAATCCGCGATACCGGCAGTAAACACACTTCCTGATAAAAAAGAGCACCTTCAGACGTTTCGCAAATCGGTCCGCGCTGAGGGTGTTGCAGAAAAGGTTTCGTTTTGGAGAGAGAGGTCTCTGATTCACAGGAAATAAAGCCTGTTTTGTGATGCTCGTTAAATCAGGCAGAGTGCCGGGAAAACGCTCCGTGAACCATGGAGGACTTGCACAGGCGGAGAGAGTGTCATCACCGCCGACAGCGGTTTTTCTTTTTCAATCCATCCCGTGCGGCCGATCTCTGTAAAACCCTTCACCTGTCTTCCTCCAATTCATCGGCTGATCATCGATTTGTATGGAATTTTTTTACCTAACTAATTCCATCGGAATATAATAGAACTAAAAAGCGGCTCTTGTTGTTTTTCCGCTCTTCGGGGTAAAACCACTCGTAATTCAAAAAAGAAACGTATTATCTGATGAAGACCTTATAGGATAAACTGCCGCCAACGCAGAATACAGTCACTTCTTTTTTTTTCAGATTCGAAGACCGAACGCTCATGCAATGTGCCGCTGTACATGTAAATCCTGGAAACGGCAGGGATATACACAGCATCGAGTTAAATAAAAACACTGAAATTCATTGACCGACAGTGGTGCATAGTGACATAAAGTGGGTCAAGAAAGGGTGAAGTGGAGTATGAATTCGGTCGATGAAAGAATCGAAGAGCTTTTCGTCGGGTCATTTCATCATTCGCTGGATCCGAAACGCAGGCTGATTATCCCCTCATCCTGGCGACCTTTAATGGGAGAACCGCCCCGTTTATTTGCGTTCCCGCATCCTGAACGCAAATGTCTCTACCTCTATACGCTGTCGGAAATGAACCGCCGGTTGCGCCGGTTGCGCGATGCAGGCTCTGTAGACGGGCAGGATCAGCAGGCGATTCGTGCCATGACCGCGTCGGCGGATGCTCTTTCCGTGGATGCGCAGGGACGTGTGCGCATTAAAGATGAACTGCTGGCGCATGCCGAAGTGAACAGCAAAGTGGTGCTGGTCGGTACGCTGACCCGCATCGAACTTTGGAGTGAAGAGCTGTTTGATATGGCGCTGCCGGCTGATTCGTCGCTGGCGGAGACCACTTTTTACGGAGGGTATTAACGAGGTCGATGTATGAGTATGACACAAATTGCAAAATATATGTATGACGCAGGGACGATTGACCTGACGCGCGAGAAAGACCGCTACTTCCGCCTGCCGGATGGCGGAATGTACCGCACGGTGCTGATGACAGAAAAACAGGCGGCCTCTTTTTCATCAGCCTGTTCGCGCCGGGTAATCCGTTCGCTGCGGGCGACGTAGAAGGGGAGTTATGCATGTTCCCGTCCTGCTGAACGAGACGCTGGATTTGCTGGTGACAAACCCGGCAGGCACTTACATCGACGGCACTCTCGGCCGGGGCGGGCATGCTGTGGAGATTTTAAAACGGCTTTCACCGGACGGACGGCTGATTGGACTGGATCGGGATCCGGAGGCGATTGAACAGACCGGGGAAATTTTGGAGCCATTCGGAAAACAGGTCGTGCGGATACATGGGAACTTTGCCGATATGAAACAACTTTGTGAACAGATTGGCGTGGCGGAAGTCGACGGAATTCTCCTCGACCTCGGGGTCAGTTCCCCGCAGTTCGACATTGCGGAACGGGGCTTCAGCTTTTCTAAAGACGGTCCGCTTGATATGCGCATGGATCGCACGCAGGGCCGTTCTGCCGCTGATCTGGTGAATGAGGATGATGAACAGACCCTGGCAAATCTGATTTACCGCTATGGAGAAGAACGTGACTCCCGCCGGATTGCGCGGGCGATTGTTCAGCGTCGGCAGCTCAATCCGATTGAGCGCACGACCGATCTGGCAGAGATCATCGAAAAGGCTAAAGGCGGGCGGCGCGGCGCAGCCATCCATCCGGCTACAAAGACCTTTCAGGCGCTGCGCATGGCCGTTAATTCAGAACTGGAAAGTATCGAGCAGGGGGTGGAAGCCGCAATTGCCATGCTTCGTGAAGGCGGACGACTGACAGTGATTACCTTCCACAGCCTGGAAGACCGGCTGGTGAAAGAGTGCTTCAAGCGCCACACCGTGAAGCGCGAGTCGCTTCAGCAGGGCGGTGAAAAACTGATTTATGACGAACCGGCGGTGCGGCCGCTGACGAAAAAACCGCTGACCGCCGCAAAACAGGAATTGAAAGATAATCCGCGTTCGCGTTCCGCCAAACTGCGCGCAGTGCAAAGGGAGAAAACAGCATGAGAAAAAAACAGACGCGAAAGAGCCGTAAAACAGAGGTGCGGATTCCGTTTCCGATGGTACTGGCGAATATTCTGGTCTTTGTAGCGGTTTTCGGCCTCAGTTATGTCTGGCTCTGCGCACGCAGTGAAATGCTCGGACGGGAAATTAAACGGCTTGAAACCGTTCAGCGCGACACCCGGCGACGGCTCATCAGTGAGCAGGACCGCTGGGCAAACCTGCTGGCTCCCGCCAATTTCGATCGAGCCCTCAAGCGTTATCATTTGGCGATGACTCTGCCGGATGAACACCGGATTGTACGTGTACGCCGTCGCGGAGACGATACGTCTGCCGTGGCTCTGGCTGCGGCAAACAGACTCCACCGGACTATGAATGAACTATAAGGGGAGAACTGTATTCACCGCCACCGCTATCGCGGCTGTGTTCGCCGGGCTGGGTATTCGCCTGGCTTTTTTACATTTACAGCCTTCCTCCGATACTCTCGCACGAATCCACAGCGGACGTCGTCTTGAACAGGAAACCCGCGGTTCGCGCGGGCGCATTCTCGACCGTGAGGGTCAGATTCTGGCACTTGATATTGATGCCAAACATATCTGCGCCGACCCGAAATTCATTCTTGAACACGGCGACATCCAGGCCGTCTGCGAGGCGCTCTCGCAGCATTTAACACTGGACCGCGATAAAATTTGGAAACTTCTCGACCACCCGGACCGGCAGTATGTCCGCATTCAGAAATTCGCCCGGGAACAGACGGTTGCTCCCCTGCGCGACCTGCATCTGAAAGGGCTTATTTTTGAAGATGCGTCGATCCGCGAATATCCCAAAGGCGTGCTGGGTGCGCATGTCATCGGCTTCGTTAATTACGAAGGGGTCGGCAGTGCCGGCATTGAACAGCGCATGAATTCCTATCTCCAGGGAAGTGCCGGCCTGCGCATCAGCCAGAAAGACGGCCTGCGCCGCGAAATCTACAGCCGGCGTACGGTCGACATTGAACCGCAGGCCGGTGCGGATGTCCATCTCACGATCGACCAGCAGATTCAGCACTTTGCCGAGAAGGCCCTGGATGATCTGAGCGCAAAGTATCATCCGCAGGGGGCCTGGGCCATCGTACAGAATGTCCGTACCGGCGAAATTCTGGCAATGGCCTCGCTGCCGACATTCAATCTCAACAGTTTCGGTTCGGCCCCGGCGGAATGGATGCGCAATCGTGCAATCAATTATACGTATGAGCCCGGCTCCACCATGAAGGCGATGATCATTGCCTCGGCACTCGACTCCGGGGTGGTTCGTTCGACAGATGTTTTTGATTGTGAAAACGGAGTTTGGTATTACGGCGGGAAAGCGCTGCACGATGCACATGGCGAAGGACGACTCAGTGTGGCCGATATCCTTAAAAAATCGAGCAACATCGGTGCGGCGAAAATTGCGCTGCGGATGGGAGACGAAAAGGTCTACCAAAGTCTGCGGAATTTCGGTTTCGGGGAACAAACCGGCATTGAACTTCCCGGCGAAGACGCCGGCATTGTCTGGCCGCCGGACCGCTGGTCAAAAATCAGCATTACCCGTCTTGCAATGGGTCACGAAGTACTGGTCACCTCCATGCAGATCCTGTCCGCAATCAGCGCCATTGCCAACGACGGGATCCGCATGCGGCCGCTGATCATCCATAAAGTGGTCGATGCCAAAGGGGACATTATTCTGGAACCGCGGCCTGAAGAACTGGGCCGTCCGATCCGTCCGGAAACCGCCAAATTGATGCGTCGGCTGCTGGCGCGCGTCACTCAGCCTGGAGGCACCGGTACCAAAGCGGCTTTACGCGGGTATCTTGTTGCGGGCAAAACCGGCACGGCGCAAAAAGCGAACCTGGATGAAGGCGGCTATTACAACCATAAATACATTGCCTCGTTTATCGGCTTTCTGCCGGTTGAAAATCCGGTGATCAGCATCATCGTCGTTGCTGACGATCCGCAGGGGTCGCACTACGGCGGAACCGTCTGCGCTCCGTACTTTCATGATATTGCCGATCAGACCGTGCGCTATCTGCGTATTCCTCCCGAGGGCTTTCCAACAGAATACATCAGCAGACTTGAACAGCCGCCGCCCGGAGAAGAAGATATCCCTGAATAAAGGAAAAACAATGACACTTCGCGAACTGCTCAACGGTATTGAGGTGCAGGAAATCACAGGAGACACCTCCTGTGAAATCACCGGTATTGCCTATAATTCCCGACGGATCACCCCCGGCGCGCTCTTTGTCGCCCTGCACGGGGAAAACACAGATGGCGCAGTCTTTGTCGAGGACGCGATCCGGCGCGGTGCCGCCGCTGTTCTCTCGCAGTCTCCCTGTGCGACGGGCAACGGCGTTCCCTGCATCCAGGTTGACAACGCCCGAAAGGTGCTCGCAAAACTCTCCGGAGCTTTTTACAATCATCCTGCTGAACGGCTGTGCAGTGTCGGCATCACCGGCACCAATGGAAAAACCACGGTCAGCTTTATGCTGCGGGAAATATTCAAAGCTGCCGGGAAGCATCCGGGACTGATCGGTACCGTGCGTTATGAAATCGGCGATCGCGTCGTCCCCGCCGCCCGCACCACGCCTGAATCACCGGATATTCAGGCCATGCTTGCACAGATGGAACGCTCCGGATGCGACAGCGTAATAATGGAAGTCTCGTCACACGCGCTTGATCAGTACCGGGTTTACGGCATTCTCTACGATGCCGCTGTTTTCACGAACCTCACTCAGGACCACCTCGACTATCACGGCACGTTTGAAGAGTATTTTGCGGTAAAAACACGCCTTTTCCGTCAGGTGAGCCGCTTCGCGGTCATCAACCGCGACGACTCCTGGGGGCGTCGGCTGCTGACCGAAAGCCGGTTTATCGCCGGCTGTGTCTCCTACGGATTTGACGAAGGGGCGGATGTGCGCGGACAGGATCCCGTCACCGACACCTTGGGTTCACGGATGCGTGTGGAAAGTCCCTGGGGCGCGGCGGAAATTTCGCTGCAGCTCATCGGCCGGTTCAATCTTCATAACGCCCTGGCCGCTTTTGCAACGGCCGCCGCGCTCGGTATTCCGGTGGACACCATTGCCAAGGCCCTGGCGGAAATGGAAAATGTTCCCGGCCGGCTGGAGGCCATTCCAAACAAAAAAGGGAAACGGGTTTTTGTTGATTATGCCCATACAGATGATGCGCTGCTTCACGTGCTCGAAGCGCTGCGGGCCATTACTCCCGGCAAACTGATTGTTGTTTTTGGTTGCGGCGGCAATCGCGATACCGACAAACGCCGGCTGATGGGACAGGTCGCCGCCCGGTTGGCGGATTATTCCATCATCACCAACGACAATCCGCGCAACGAAACTCCTGAAAATATCGCCGCCGACATCGCCGCCGGATTCGATTCTGAGCGCAAGTATGAAGTGGTTCTCGACCGCCGCGCCGCAATCCTGCGCGGCCTTGAGCTGACCGGTAAAAAAGATGTTCTGCTCGTCGCGGGAAAAGGTCATGAAACTTATCAGGAATTCGCCGGAACAATCGTTCCGTTCGATGACCGCGAAATCGTTCGGGAGGCGCTTTGATGACGCCGGTTGAATACAGCGCGGACGAATTCGCCAAATGGCTTTCCAAGGGCTGGAAAAATACAGATGAGAATTTTCCAATCCTCGGAATCTCCCATGACACCCGTACGCTGAAGCCCGGCGAACTCTATGTCGCTCTCAAAGGTGCCCGTCACGATGGGCACGACTTTGCTGTGCAGGCGATTGAAAAGGGAGCTGCAGGACTTCTCGTCGAACGGGAGTTTCCAATGTCTGGAAACGTGCCGCAGCTGATTGTCCCTGACACCTTAAAGGCGCTGTGGCTACTGGCTGCCGGCGTGCGGCGCGAATGGACGGGAACCGTCATCGGCATCACCGGCAGCGTCGGCAAAACCACCGTCAAAGAGATGGTCGCCTCCGTGCTGGCGCAGCAGGGGACGGTTTCCAAAACCCCCGGCAACTGGAACAATGCGATCGGCCTGCCGCTCGGTATGCTGGCTGCTGACCGACGTGCCGATTTCTTCGTTTTTGAAATCGGCATGAACCATCCCGGCGAAATTGATTCGCTGGCCGCGCTGCTCAAGCCCGACTGGGCGGTTCTTACCGATATCGGAAAAGCACACATCGGGTTTTTCCAAACCCTGGACAGCATCGCCGAAGAAAAGGCCGCGCTGCTTGTGCACGCGGACCATGCGCTACTCGATGAAACCTCTGAGTGGTTCGATCTGTTCAGGTCGCGCTGTAAAGGACGAATTGTCACCTTCGGCGATGAGCCGTTTGAATTTACAGTTCCTCAGCCCGGTGAGTACATGATTCGCAACGCCCGTCGGGCGGCGGCTCTCGGAAAAGAGCTGGGGCTGACTCCGGCGAAAATTCAAGCAGGGTTTGAGGCGTTCACACCGGGAGCGATGCGCTGGGAAAAAACGTTTCACTGCGGAATTGAGTTCATCAACGATGCTTATAATGCCAATCCGCTTTCCATGAGAGCGGCGCTCACCGCCTTTGCAGAGCTTCCGTGCGAAGGACGAAAATTCGCGGTGCTCGGTGCCATGCGCGAACTCGGCCCCGCGAGTGAATCCGAACACCGGCAGCTGGGAGCGTTTGCAGATACGCTGAAACTGGACAGGATTATTACGATCGGTAAAAAAGGGCTGCAAATTATCTGCCAAGGACTCCTGGGTTTTGAAAAAGAACAAGCGGTTGACGTATTGCGTAATCAGCTCCGCCCCGGTGACCAGGTGCTTTTTAAAGCCTCGCGCGGCGAGGGCCTTGAAACGGTTCTTGAAGAACTGAAAACAAAAATTTAATTCGGAGATCAGGGGAATATGTTCTACTGGCTGTACCAACTGAGTGACGTTTTTTCACCGTTGCGGATATTTCGTTACATTACCTTCCGTACGGTCATGGCCGCCGGGACCGCCTTTATACTCAGTCTGCTTCTCGGGCCGTGGCTCATCAAAAAGCTGCGCGCTGTCAATTTCGGTGAGCAGCGGGAGGACGAACGTGTATCCGGACTCGATCGCTCGGCCAAAATCGGCACGCCGACGATGGGGGGACTGCTGATCCTTTTCACGACGGCTGCGGCGACCGTGCTCTGGGCGATGCCGGGCAATTTTTATGTACTTTGCGCGCTGACTACCTTTGGTTTTCTCGGGAGTCTCGGCTTTATTGATGACTATCTCAAAATTAAGCGTGCCCGCGGACTTTCTCCGGCCGCGAAGCTGCTGGCGCAGGCCGGCTGGACGGCCGTGCTTCTTTTCGCTCTGTTTTCCAATGAAGAGACCGTTTCCCGTACACAGCAGCTCATGGTCCCGTTCATCAAAGTTCCTGTCATTGCATCCATGGGGATCATCGGAACCTTTCTTTTTATCTTTCTGGTCCTTGTCGGTTCATCAAATGCGGTGAATCTGACCGACGGACTCGATGGCCTGGCCATCGGCTGCTCCAATTCGGCCATAGGGGCCTATCTGGTGCTGGCCTATGTCGCGGGACATTTTACTTTTGCGGAATATCTCCAGGTTCCGTTTGTGCAGGCGGGCGGGGAACTGACGATCTTTTGCGGGGCGCTGTTTGGTGCGGGACTCGGTTTCCTCTGGTTCAACTGCCATCCGGCACGCGTCTTTATGGGCGATACCGGCAGTCTCGCCATCGGCGGCGGTATCGCCGCTGTTGCCATTCTGATCAAACAGGAACTGGTGCTCGTCATCGTCGGCGGCGTGTTTGTGCTGGAGGCCGCCAGTGTACTGATTCAGCAGGGCTGGTTTAAATACACCCGCAAAAGATACGGAGCAGGGCGGCGAATTTTCCGCTGCGCGCCGCTTCATCACCATTTTGAATATATCGCCAAAGAACGTGCCGAAAAAGAGGGCCGTCCGCTTGGAGCTGCTGAAAACATGATCACCGTCCGCTTCTGGATTGTTTCCATCATTTTTGCCCTGATCGGGGTCGCAACCCTGAAGATCCGCTGATCAAGAGGTCTCTCTTCGATGAGGACAGGGCTTTCTTAACAATATTCAGCTCTTCGTGCGGGTCAATGCTGAGCGCCTCGCAGATGCGCAGGTATTCCACGATGTCCAACCACCGTCCCCCTGTTCGACCTTTCCGACCCAGGAGTGAATAACGCCCAGCTTTTCGCCCAGCTCACGCATTGTGATGTGTGATGTGCTTTTGTTTTCTTTGCACCCGAAGCCATTTGAGACGTTGGGAGTATTCCTGCGAGTAGATGGTTTTTTTATGTCCCGAATTTAGGGACGGTTTTATTTTTACTAAAATAGGTACAAAATGACCTGTTGTCCGTATTGAACCTTTGCTAGAACCCCTCTATCAAAACGGAGAATGCGCGAAAACGTAGTGCCTGCGGATTCGTAACTCGTTGCGGGATAAAAATTTATTTTTAGCCCGCGGAAGTTGGGTTAACCCTTTGCATTGACGAGCCGACATGCGTAGGGTTCCAAAACTATGAGTGAACAACTGGAAAATTACCTGTCCCAACTGAAACAGCGTGGAATGAACGGCATGAAAGGCGCGGGCTTCCGCTCGGCCGGAATTGTCATTGCACTGCTGATCCTGATTATTGCCGCCGTCTCCTCCGTCTACAGTGTGCAGACGGAAGGTCAGGCGGTCATTAAACGCTTCGGACGCGTCGTCGCGATTAAGCCGCCGGGACTGCACCTCAAGCTGCCCTTCGGAATCGACCGCGACTACTTTATCCCGACGGAGCGGGTGCTGAAAGAGGAGTTCGGCTTCCGCACCGTACAGCCCGGGCAGCAGACCCAATACCGCAAAAACCGCGACACGGAGACCGAATCGCTGATGCTGACCGGCGACCTCAATGTGATCGATGTCGAGTGGGTGGTTCAATACCGCATCCTCGATCCGGTGAAATTCATGCATCGGGTCCGCGAGCCGGTGGACAGCATCCGGGATATCTCGGAAGCCGTGATGCGCCGGATTGTCGGCAACCGGCTGGGCAGCGATGTGCTGACGGTCGGACGCGTCACGATCGCCGCCGAAGTCAAGGGCGAGATCCAGCAAATTCTCGACTCCTACGAACTGGGCATCAGTATCGAACGGATCGAGCTGCAGGACGTTACCCCGCCCGAAACGGTGAAACCCGCCTTTAACGAAGTGAACGAAGCGCGCCAGCAGCTCGAACGCCTGATCAACGAGGCGGAGAAAAAGCGGAATCAGGTGATCCCCCGCGCCCGGGGCGAGGCCGACCAGACCATTGCCGAAGCCGAAGCCTACCGCGCCGAACGGGTCAACCAGGCCAAGGGGGAAGCCGCCCGCTTTACCGAACTGGTTGCCGCCTACCGGCAGTCCCCGGCGGTCACCCGCCAGCGACTGTTTATTGAAATGATGAACAAGGTGCTGCCGACCGTCGACAAACTCTATGTGGTGGACGAGTCCGTTAAGGGGATTCTCCCGCTGCTCAACCTGACCAACCCTGCGGAGGCCCGCTAATGAACACCCTGATTAAACAAAGCATCGCGGCCCTGGCGCTGATCCTCGTCGTGGCGGCCGCCGCAATCTTCAGCGCAACAGCCTACACCGTCGATCAGGCTGAACAGGTCGTCGTTTTGCAGTTCGGAAAGGCCGTCGGCGATCCGGTCACCGAACCCGGCCTGCACTTCAAAATGCCGTTCATTCAGGAAATCCGGCGCTATGAAAAGCGCCTGCTGGTCTGGGACGGCGACCCGAATCAGGTGCCGACACGCGGACGCGAGTTTATCTCCGTGGACGCGACCGCCCGCTGGCGGATTGTCGACGCCCTGCAATTTCTCAAAAGCGTGCGCGACGAAGCCGGCGCGCAGTCGCGGCTCGACGACATCATCGACTCGGTCGTGCGCGACAACATTTCGAGCACCGAACTGACCGAAATTGTCCGTTCCCGAGACTGGGAACTCAGCGAAAAGGATCTTGAGCGGATGGATGTGATTCCCGCCGAGAACAGCAACCCCGAAGAACTGACCGAAACCATCCGCCTCGGACGCGAAACCCTTACGCGCAACATCCTCAAGGAAGCCAGCCGGGGCATGCCGGAAAAATACGGCATCGAACTGGTCGATGTGCGCATTAAGCGGCTCAACTACATCACCTCCGTGCGACAGCAGGTCTTCCAGCGCATGATCTCGGAACGGCAGCGGATTGCCGAGCAGTTCCGCTCGCAGGGCGAAGGCGAAGCCTCGCGCATCGAAGGCGACACCTCGCGCGAACTGGCGCTGATCCGCTCCGAAGCACAGCGCAAAGCCGAAATCGTCCGCGGGGAAGCCGACGCCGAAGCCACGCGCATCTACAACCAGGCCTACGCCGCCGATGCCGACTTCTACAGCTTCCTGCGCACACTCGAAAGCTATCCGGAAGCGCTCAACAAACGCTCGGTACTGATCCTCGGAACCGGCTCCGACTATCTGCGCTTCCTGAACAACATCGACCCGTCAAACGCCCTCCCGGCACCGCAACCGGGGGAAGGTGAATAAAAAGCAGCTTCACCGGCAGCGCCCATACGACAGATTCAATACAGAACAAACCGGAGGCCTTGTGAAACATACGATTCAGTGCATGTTTTTCCTGTTGCTTGCAACCTGCTTTTCGACGAGCGCCTCGGGGGTGGAGAGATATTGTCAAATGTTGTGGATGGAGATTTGAGAAGCGTATCCATCTGAACCTTTTTTAAGCGGCTAAATCCATAATCCCGTCCTTGAATTTGACTC
>JASKKX010000069.1 GCA_030153935.1 Verrucomicrobiota bacterium
AAAGGCGGCATAAGAATTTTCCCCCTCCTCCGGAGGAGGGGGAATCGGGCACGCCCTCCGGGCGTACCGATTGAGAAAAACCGCTCCCTGACGGGAGCTTAACTGAAACAGAAGCAGAACTAAAAAGTGACAACTGTAAATCAGGACGTGACAGGCCAACCCGGACGTGAATCTGTGAATCTGAATTTCCCCACTGTCTATTCGTGATGCGAATTAGCCTATGCCCGGCAGTTGAAATGCTGAAACCAAGGCAACCTTCTCCGTTCTGATGAAAGGCATATAGAAGTAAGCCGCTCAGACTGAACAGCCGGAACAGTTCAAGCACACTGCGATCCCCGGCCCGTTCGGCGATCCACTGAGTGAAAAAACGGACGGTAAACAACCGTGGCGCCACGCATCCATTTCAATCTTCCTTTATTACGCGGAGGACATCCTGACCCAGGGAAGATTGTCGCGGGATTCTTTGAAAATTACCGTTTGGTAATCTCTATGAGTTCCTGCCGCAGCCGCAGGATGGTCTTGGACGTTGCACACAGATGCGGGTCGCGGTAGGGGATGCTCCGCCGCTCGTCGAAGATTCCAATGAGTGGAAACTCAATATTCGCCGGACGTCTGGATGCCAGTGTTCCGTTTCCCATTCGGTGGCCGGGATGTGTTTCGCCGATTTGAAAACCCGCCTCGCGCATGGCGCCGCGCACGGGCAGGGCGGACGAATAGGTCAGCAGCACCCCGTCCGGTTTAATCGCCCGGAAAAGCTCCCGAAAGAACTCAACCGTCCACAGTTCAGGGCAGTGCTGACTCGAAAACGGATCGTGAAAGACTATGTCAAACGACTCGCTTTCCAGATTCCGGATCAAATACCGCGCATCGCCGATGGCGAGAGAGAGGGATGCCTGTTGAGTGATGAATGATGAATTGTGATAGAGTTCAGTGAGAACTTTTCTCCAGTTGACCGGATCGGTTTCCAGGCATTGGAAAAATTCCGCCGCCGCGCGGATGATGCGTTTGTCCATTTCCAGCGCAGTGATGTCGAGGCGGTGTTTGGCACCGTCTGCGGCACAGAGTGCAGCCAGTGAGTTGTTGCCGAGTCCGAAACAGACGTCTAGCAGCTTGAGATCCGAGGTTTGAAGCTTACGGCTCAGGCCGGCCGGTTCGACAAATTTTTTCTGCGCTTCAAGCCGCGCTCCGCTCCTGGTATGATAGTGCTCTTTCCAGTCTTTGCTGAAAAAGGTGATGCTTCCATCATCGGTTTTGACAGGCTTTGGAATGTTTCCGGACGGCTTTTCCGGGGGTTGGAAAAGATCCCCCTGGCGGATTTCGCGCATCGTCATCTGCTGAATCACGTAATCTAGAAACTGACCTTTTTCCAGATGCCAGTGCGGGGCGATCAGCTCGTTATCCGGTGTATCGGTTGAAATACGCATCATCGGCAGGTTCGGCGGCAGGCGGCGCAAAAAGTCGATCAGCGCCTCGGCATATTCCCAATGGTTCAATACCGGCGGCGGGTCTTCTGCCAGTTTCGTCCCTTTTATAATATGCAGGTTGTGAATTTTGATTCCGGAGATAGGAAGTTTGGCCAGTTCCGCGGCGGTATTTTGCCAATCACTGGAAACTTCACCCGGCAGGCCGAGAATGACGTGCGGCGCGACGTGAATTCCGCGTTCCGCCAGCTCCAGAATCGCGGTTTTACTGCATGCCCAGTCGTGCCCGCGATTGATCCGTTTGAGTGTTTCGTCGTTCGCTGTCTGTACCCCCAGTTCAACCCAGACTTCAACTTTTTCCCGCAGTGTCTCTAAGAAACGGCCCGCCGCTTCCGGCAGGCAGTCGGGACGCGTTCCAATGCTGATCGCTTCAAACGGATAATCCTGCAGGCATTGGACGATCTGTTCCTGCTGCGCCGGGTCGGTCAGGTCGGCGGTAAACGCCTGGATATAGAGCATCAGCTTCTGCGCTTTGTAGCGCCGTTTAGAAAATCTGATCGCCGCTTCAATCTGTTCCTGCGGACTTTCCTGCCGTTGGGTCTGCTGTGCCCGGGAGCCGTTTTCGGAACAGAATGCACACCGTCCATGCGGACAGGAGAATGCGATCTCAACGGGAACGCGAAACAGCGCATCGCCATACCGATCGGTCATCCACTGTTTGTACTGAACAAAAGGAGGCATTCTGTCAGGTCTCAATTTTAATCTGCGGAACGAGCTCGGCGATCTGTTCTGATTTGACCACCCCGGGATTAAGATTCATTGCATTGGAGGTTCCACACGCCAGGCCGAAAATAAAAGCTTCCGGCAAAGAAGAACCTTTAGCCAGAGCAAAAACAATTCCGGCACTGACCGAATCGCCGCTGCCGATCGGGTTAAGTGCCTCGATCTGTGGAATGCGAAACGTATATGCAGCACCGGGCATAAACAGCATGGCCTGTGATTTGCCCTGGGTAATACCGACCGCACCTGCGCCGCGGGCCATCAGTTCTTCAGCCAGTTCACCGACCGGTGCGGCATTTTTCAGCGTATTCCGGATTTCCTCGGCATTGATTTTTACCACCGCCGGACGATGTTCCAAGGCGGCAAGAAGAGATGGCCCGGAGGTGTCGATCAAAACCTTCTTCCCGTCGGTCAGTGAAAGCAGTTCGGCATAAATATCCAGCGGAGCATGAGGCGGAAGATTGCCGGAAAAGACAATGCGGTCGAAACCGTTTTCGAGTTCCGCAAACGTTTTAACAAAGGCTTTCCACTCACGGGCAGACAGGGGCGGGGAGTTTTCGACCAGCTCGGTGCAGCCGTCCCTGTCGTCTGAGAGCAGTGTCTGGCAGATCCGTGTCTCGGCTTCTGTTTCGACCCAGCGGCAGGAGAGCTGTTCCTGATCAAGTATGCGGCGGACCGTTTCGCCATTGCCGCCGCCTGCAAAGCTGAACATCAGGGAGTCGGCGCCGAGAATTTTCAGCACCCGGGCGGTATTGGTGGCTTTGCCGCCGACAGCTACTGATACATTACGTGCGCGGTTCACTTCATTCACGCGGAATGAGGCGAATTCAAGTGTGCGCTGAAGCGCAGGAAAAAATCCACAGCAAAGCACCTTCATGTAATTCGACCTTTCTTTTAATTCGAAATTCAGAGTAATTCTTTATAAATATTCATCAGGTTTTTTCTGATTTGACTCAGTGTACCTGACATGATCGCCTGCCTGAAATATCTGTTTTCAATAAAAGAAACGGTGATTTCCGAGAGGATGAGGCGGATCGGGTCCGGACAGGGATCCGGCGCGACCAGAAAAAGTATTCGCGCCTGGCATTCTCCTTCGAATTGGATCGCTCCGGCTCGAGGTTGTTTCAGAACCGTCGATTTACAATGAATCACTCTCGTTCCGAATTCTTCAAAGAACAACGAGCCCAGACGCTCTCGATTTTTCAGATCTTCTTCTAATCTTATCTTTGATTCAGCTGTTTTTGTTAATCGTCCAGCCAGAAACTGTATAACTTCTTCAATGGAATCGGTCCGGGGACAGCAGAAAAGACTGAACCCGAGAATAAAATTCCAGATCGTATCAAAGGGGATCGGGGCTATTTCAGTAGACGTTGGCCTGGATGCAGCTGGATTTATCTGATCAGCAGATCTTTCACGAATCTTTAGTATTGCGTTCGATATGTCTTTTTTTAAACGATCTCTGTCCAGCGGCAGTGAAATCTGAATAACCGGTGTCTGAATGCAAACCGGGAAGGTCGACAGAATCAGATCGATGCGGTTGGATTCCAAATAGGTCTGGTTGATTTTATACACCGCAGTAGCTTCCACCACTTCCAGTTGGGGAAATTCCCGTTTCAGAATCGACTGCAGGTATGATGCCAAACCGATTCCTTCAAAGCAGCAGACAAGACAGCGGATTTTATGCTCAGGAAGTTTTTTTCTATTAAGAACCAGCGACTGAAAATGGATAAGCAAATACTCTAAATCTTTGGGAGTTGCCCGAAGGTTGAAATATTCATCTAGTAATTGATTCACCGCTCTTTCTTTCTTCGCGCGGTTCCAGCTCTCAGCGGACGAATTTCCCCAATCTCCGTGCCAGCTGGGAATTCCATTCTGTAACCGTGTGACCAGCGATGCGACCGCTAAATTAAGGAACTGCTGAAGATTTTTATCCAGATAATACAGTTCATTGTCGATCTCCCCGAGCTGACTGATCATGGCACTCACAAAGTCCGCCACCGGCGGGGTGATTATCTCTTGATATTCCTGAATACGAGACGCGGAAATATCTCCGATCTCCAAAACCTGAAGAAGCAGGCCCAGAAAATCTTTTTCGCCTTGGGGGATCTGCCCGCTGAATGTCCTTTCCACCAGTTCCGTCAGCAGAGACGTACTTATCGTTAAGAATCGGTTATGACACCGCGGCAAATTTTTTCGTTTGATCAGCGCGCCGGACTTGATCCGATGACTGGATAACTGAAGATAAAAATAGAGCAGCGCTTCACCGGACATGGTAAACCGATATCCTAAAATTTCATATATTTGAGCGATCCGTTTCATGACGGAGCGGCGGTTAACCGGGAATCGAATTTTTTCCATCAGCAGTTGGAATTGATTGACTTCCAGGGTATCGACTTTGTCTTCCACAGAAAAATAAAGATAGGGGATGATCGCACGGCAGGAAAATAACTCGGTTAAAATCTGTAAAAATTTAAGTCTTAAAAACGTCTCTTCTCCCTTCAGATAAAGGCCGACCCCTTTAAACCGTTCCAGCGTGCAAGGGAGATTCCGGAGGTCTGCCTCGATTTGATTCAGATCGTTCCAGACTGTGGTATCGCTTATAAAAAATACATTGGCAATCTCTGAAATCTTGACCTCTCTGTTTTGAAATATCAGATACAGCAGGATCAACTGATGTCTGACAGGTGGAGGCAATGTTTCCAGATAAGACTCCGGAGTATTGAGGATATCAAGAAACTCCAGAGGCTCTCTGTTGAATGTACGAATCCGGATTCCCTGATTCGGCTTGCGCTCTAAAACGGCACCTCTCCGCTCCAGCCAGTTTCCGATTACATCCAAATCGCGGGAAACCGTCCGTTTGCTAATGGAGAATACGGTGGCTACATCATCAATGCGCAGAACGCCGTCACTGGTTAGAAGAAATCGGAGCATTTTCTTCTGTCTGTCTTTCATTTCATCAGAGCCTTCTCTGTCAAAAACCGGGTTAAGCGAGCCCGAATTCCCTCCGATGTGGGAATTCTTAAAACTTCATCGACGAGCATGCCGGCTTCCCGGGCATCAATGTGCCTGATCAGATGTTTGATTTCAGGGATTTGTGATGGATTAATGCTGAGTTCATCCACACCCAGTCCGGTAAAGAACGGAACAGCCAGAATTTTTCCTGCCAGTTCTCCGCAGATCCCATTCAGCTTTTCTTTTTTCTTTGCGTGGCGAATGACATGGGCAATCGACCGAAAAACAGCAGGATGAAATTCATCATAGTATGAATGCATTGAGGAATTGCCCCGGTCAGCGGCAAGCAGGTATTGCGTCAAATCATTTGTACCGATGCTGATAAAATCCACGATATCAAGGATTTCGTCAATCAACTGAACCGCTGCCGGAGTTTCAATCATAACCCCCAGGCGGATAGTATCCGGACCCTTCCGGTTCAATGCGGCTTTCTCTTCTTCTATCAGCGCTTTTACCTGATGTATGGATCGCAGGGCCGCAACCATGGGGATCATCATTCCGACCGGTCCGGCGGTACTGGCTGCCAGGAATGCCCGGATCTGGGTCCGCAGGACATCTTCTTTTTCGAAGAGCAATCGAATTCCGCGTATGCCGAGAAACGGGTTGTCTTCCGGCGGCAGCGACCAGTAAGGAAGCGGTTTATCGGCCCCTGTATCCAGCAATCGGATAAGGACAGGCTGTCCATTCATCGCCTCAATGGCTGATCGATAGACGTCAGCCTGTCGGGTCGCGTCCGGGCAGCTCATCGTTTCCATAAACAGAAACTCTGTCCGGAACAACCCGATCCCGTCCGCCCTGTATTTTTTCGCTGATTGGATGTCATGCAAACCCCCTACATTGGCATATAATCCGATTTTTCTGTGATCCAATGTTTCGGAGGGAAGATCTATTAATTTTAAAAGTTCATTTTGATCTTGCTGATTTTTCCGCTCTTTTACTTTTAATTCATTGATAACGGCTTCATCCGGGCTTATCCAGATTTCTCCGGTAAACCCATCCATATAAATGGAATCCCCGTCTTTTATGGCATTAAACAAATCGGTGTCTCTGAGAATCACTGCGGGGACTTCCAGGGATCGGGCAATAATGGCAGCATGGCAGTTGATCCCGCCTTTATGGAAAATAAAACCACGAACCCGTGAAAGATTCAGCGCAGCAGTCTGTGACGGCGAGAGTTCGTTGCTGACAACGACGGCATCTTCGGGAAGATCTATGGTCTGGTTTCCTGTTCCGCTGATTTCCTGAATCAGTTGTCGACCGATATCCCGAAAATCCTGACCCCGTTCGCGAAAATAGGGATCGTCCAGTTCTTCCATTTCGCGTGCATTCGATTCAGCAAAAATCCGGGCCGCCTCTTCAGCAGAAATTTTCTGCTCGTTAATGATCTCAACGATCTCCGCATCCAAATCTTCAGACGTAAGGATCTCCAGGTGTCCTTCAAAAATATCGGCCTTATCATCACCGATTTCAGTTTTCACTTTTTCAATCAGTTTCTGCAATTCAATGGCAGCCGCGTCCCGTCCCTCACGGAAGCGCACGATTTCCTGTGCAATCTGATCTGCCGTAATGGAGCGGTTGATTATTTTTATCTCGGTGTCCATTAAAAAAGCAACGCCGTGCGATATCCCGTTTGACACTGGTTCTCCGCGCATGGTTTTATCCTTCCATTGCTAGAATGAAGTTTTTCAGATGGGCCAATGCCTCCTGCTCATCCGGTCCGTCACAGAGCAGTTCAATGAAATTATTCTGAGATATTCCCAGTTTCAGGACCTTGATCAGGCTTTTAAGATTGGCTCGTTTCCCCTTGAAAATGACGGTTATATCACTTTCGAATTTTTTGGCTTCACCGACCAGGTTTTTAGCGGGTCGGGTATGGAGTCCTGTTGGATTGTGAATGAGAATTTTTTCTGCGACCATGTGGGCTTCCTTGATATTTGTTTTTAGGTTTTGAGTTGAATTATAATCTGTATATCGGCCCCTGCGCTGCCCGCCGGGCATTAATATATTTTTTCGTATCCTATATCGGCGATCCGTTTTTAAGCAGATACTCCTCGGCCTCCAGGCTCCATAACCCGTCATTCCCGGATACAATCTGTGCCAAATCACGATAAAACACCGACTCATCCATTTTGCTGTCCAGTTCAGTCAGTGCGGTTAACGGCATGGAAATCCCGGTGTATATCAGTTTTTTTCCGCCGGGAATATTCGGCAGATTCTTTGTTGTTTCGACTACGGCATCTAAACCGCCGATGTGAGTGACCAGCACTTCCGGCTTCAATAAATTCTGTTCCATCAGCTCCAGAGCTTCTTTCATGTCATCCACATTTCCCCCGGTCGTTCCGATAATATGTTTTTCGGAATAGTGCACATCATAATAATTGATTCTGGCAGAAAATTCTTTATCAGTGGGGCCGGCAAAAAAATTCAGGCATCCGTTAAATCCCAGCAGACTTTCGGCGAATTCCAGTACAGCCGGTACGGCAACCATCACCAGAATATCCGAAAAGCCCTGGTTTTCGGTGAGCTGCATCAAAAAGTGTTCGGGATTATCCAGTTCGCCTGTATTGATAAACAGCAGGGAGATCCCTCTGGATTCCGCCGTGGCACCGAACAGGGACTGCGCCCGCTTTAAACGATTGCTGTCCAGATCGGTTACAATCAATTGTCGCGGCCGGAATTCTCCGGATATAGCATAATCAATGGCCGCCAGTCCCATGGGACCGCACCCTCCGATAAGTGCCATCCGTCCACCTTCCTTGATGCCCATATAATGATTATGGCTTTGTCGATCCGTTCGGTAGAGAGAACGACAGGCGCCGATCACACAGGAATACGGTTCCGCTAACGCTGCGTTAAAGAAACCGGCCCCCTGATAGGGCAGTAAACAGTCCGTTATCATAACTTCCGGCGGAAGAATCATATACGTGGCATCCCCGCCGCAATAGGCATAGGAATATCCCGGAGAATCCATACTCCCTTTATAATTAATCGCAGGCTGCAGGGAAAACCGCGTGCCTTCCCGGTATTTCTCTTTCCAGCGGCTGCCGACCTGTATGATTTCACCGGACATTTCATGACCCACAATAATTGGATGATCGGCCACATTGTTCGGCACTCTTTTATGCTTTGCTCCCAGAACCAGAGCCTTATACGTGCTCATACACAGACTGTCGGCAAAAACCCGGACAAGAATTTCGTTATCCTGGATTTCCGGCAGATCGAATGTCTCCAGACGAAGGTCCATTTCCCCATATAACCGAACGGCTTTTGTTTTCATTTAGCGATCTTCTCCTTTTAAAATCTGTATAATTTCCGATGCGGATTCAGCCTTTAAAAGCAATTGAATCGTGTCCTCGTTATCACAAAGGTCGGCGATCTGACTGACGGCAACCTCATTGTGATCTTTCGCATCAGGAGCAACCAAATAGATCAGCAGTTTAATCGGATCATTATCAGGATCTCCGAATAAAACAGGGTTCTTCAGCGTGACAATGCCGTACCCCAAACCCATGGCGCCCTCTTCGGGGCGGGCATGCGGCATGGCAATTCCGGGGGCAATTACAATGTAAGGGCCGTTTTCCTTACATTTTTTTACGATATTGGTTAAATACTCCGGTTTGGCTTTACCTTTATCTACCAGAAGCTGTCCTCCCTGAAGAACGGCCTCTTCCCAGGTCTGAGCCTCCATATTGCAGATAACGGCACTTTCGCTTATAATGTAATCTTTAAACCCCATGTTCAAATACTCCTTGATTTGAGGGGATAAGCCGAACTGATCCCCCCGTTGTTTTCATTATTTGTGACTGTCCAGAACCAGTTGAACTACATCTTTATATTCCGGTGCATTCACCAGATTGGTCACACTTACACACTGTGCTTTGGTTCCGGATCTTTTCACTCGTTCCATTAAGTCTCTATGACAAATAACAATTTGAGCAGAAGCCGGAATCTCATCGACGGAACAATGATCTACTTTGATTTGCAGGTTTTCCGCTTTCAGCATTTTTGTCAGCTTGTTGGCCCCCATGGCACTCGATCCCATGCCGGCATCACAGGCGAATACGATATGAGTGATTTCCCCGGAGCGTTTCAACTGCTGGACAGTTTTTTTTGTTTGCTCCAGTTTCTCCTGAGAAGAATCGGCGGCTGCGAACTTTCTTACAAAGGGCATTGCGACTAAAAAAGAGACCCCGGTAGAAACGACAACCCCCGCCAGAATCGGCAGAAGCCCGCCCTTAGGCGCCACAGCGATCAGCGCAAAAATACTTCCCGGCGACGGAACGGCCACTTCACCGGCTCCAGTGATCAGGAAAGTTAACACACCCGACATTCCGCCGGCAATAACAGCGAGAACAAGAACAGGCCGCATTAAAACATAAGGAAAATAAATTTCATGAATACCGCCGAAAAAATGAATAATAACTGCTCCGGGAGCCGAAGCTTTAATATCACCTCTGGAAAAAAACCAATATGCAAGGAGTATTCCCAAACCGGGACCGGGATTGGGTTCCAGAAGGAAAAGAATTGATTTTCCATGTTCCTGCACCTGTTGGATTCCCATGGGGGACAGGATCCCGTGATTAATGGCATTATTCAGGAAAAGAATTTTTCCCGGTTCTATAAACAAAGACGCCAGCGGCAGCATTTTTGCCTTAATAATCACATCGACTCCGGCCTGAAGCAGATGGACAATAAGATTAAGAACAGGTCCGGTAACCCAGAATCCGAATATTGCAATAAACATTCCGAGGATCCCTGCGGAAAAATTGTCTATCAGCATTTCAAAACCTACAGGGACCTTCCCTTCGATTTGTTTATCAAAGCGTTTGATAATCCATCCCCCGAAGGGTCCCATAACCATTGCCCCGATGAACATGGGTACATTCGATCCAATAATCACACCCATGGTGGCAATTGCCCCGACCACTCCGCCGCGGAAACCCCAGACCAGCCGTCCGCCGGTATATCCTATCAGCAAAGGCAGCATATAGGTAATCATCGGGCCGACCAGACTGGCCATTTTCTCATTGGGCAGCCAACCTGTGGGAATGAAAAGCGCAGTGATTAATCCCCAGGCGATAAATGCACCAATGTTAGGCATAACCATTCCGCTCAGAAACCGCCCGAATTTCTGAACGCCGGCCCTCGTGGACCGGAAATTTCCAGATGTATTTGCCATATAATATCTCCGTTCTGTTTTGTTGAGCTTTCGTTTTCCTTATACGCCCGGTCCATTCGAAACATAAAGAGATAGTAATTCATAGTTGGCATGAATATTGGCAATGAATATTGGCAACATTAGAATACAGTGAGAAACCCAGGATACGCGGAACGGTCTTTATCTTAAAATGTGATCGTAAGTTTTCCCTTTGCAGAGCAAGAGCTTAACGATTCCTTTTGCGCAGGGGGCAGCGATGCCGGATATCAGCAGATCAGGTTCCGGATTTTTTATGGAGAGAAAAGCCGCCGCTAAAGAATCAAAAAAATGGAACTATTCAGCACCCTTGATTTAAAACGTTTCCGGATTATCTCCGGCGTCCATCATGAAAGCGGGTTGCCGTCCTTCGAACAGGCGTGACAACGCCTCAGCGCTGGTGACGTTTTGCTTGCGGGCCGTTGACAGATAGCTGCGCACCCGACAGAAGATTCGGGCTCCGTCCACTGATCTAAAGCAGCCGGATATCTTCTGCTGAACCTTCAGCATGCGGATATCTCGCTCGCCCTGATTGTTTGTAAACGGAACCCTCGGATCACCCAGGA
>JASKKX010000070.1 GCA_030153935.1 Verrucomicrobiota bacterium
AAAAAAGAATGCCGGCTTCAGTTCTCCGTCAGTGATACCGGTATCGGCATTGCCGATGAACAGAAGGACCGTCTGTTTCATTCGTTTACACAGGCCGATTCGTCCTACACCCGCAAATATGGAGGAACTGGACTGGGCTTGGTGATCAGCAAACGATTAACCGAAATCATGGGTGGAAAAATAGGGTTCGAAAGTGAGGAAAACAAGGGGAGCACGTTCTTTTTTACAGTTCATTTCCCGATTGCCGACCCGCCGGAAAAGAAAGCCGAACCATTACCGATTGAGGCACTGCGCGGGAAACGGGTCCTGATTGTAGATGACAACGAAACCAACCGTGAGCTGCTCAGTACCCAGCTGGCCCAATGGGGTGTTCTCTCAAAAGCTTTCCAATATCCGAAGGAAGCACTTGCTCATCTGAGAAACGGGTTCTGTTATGACCTTGCCCTGATCGATCATCAGATGCCGGAAATGGATGGCAGCCAGCTGGCAAAGGAAATCCGCGGCCTGCAGAATGTGCGCCCCACTCCGGTCATTATCCTCAGCAGCCTCGGGGAACACACGCCCGCGGACCCGTCCATCAGCGCCATTCTTTCCAAGCCGGTTAAAATGAGCAAGCTTTGCCGCCAGATGCTTGAGACCCTGTCGGCCATGTCCGAAGAATCCGCACGGAGGACCCCGCCCGAATCACAGATAAAACCCAGAAAAAAACGCGATCTGCGTATTTTGATTGCAGAAGACAATGCCATCAATCAGCGCATTGTGCAAATCATGCTGCAGCGGCTTGGATATGAAAACATCGTTTCGGTTCAAAACGGTGAAGAAGCCGTGGCCGCAGTGATGGATGCAGAATATGATGTCGTTCTGATGGATGTGCAGATGCCGCGCATGAACGGATTAGAGGCCACCCGCCTGATCCGGAAACAGATCAGGCACGCGGCAAAGCCCCGTATCATCGCGTTGACAGCCGGCGTCATGGACGAGGAAAAAGCGGCCGCCCTGCAGGCGGGAATGGATGCGTTCCTCGCAAAGCCGCTGAAAATTGAACAGCTGGAAGAAATACTGAAGCCGTCTCCGCATTCCTAATCCCAGACTTTAGCAGGAACACGCTGGCGGCCCCATTGCAGGGCCTGCTGATGCGTTTTGAAAAAAAGATCAATGCGTGAAGGGCCCTTGATATCACCGCCGGTGTCTTCCACTTTCCCATATCCATAGCCGGGAATATACATAACGGTACCGAAAGGATAATAACGGGGATCGGCAGCAATCGTTCCTTTATGCGCTTGGGTTCCCGACGCCGTATAGCCGACTTTCTTCGGCTTCCCCCTGTTCGGGCCGGAAGAATAAACCGGGCGTCCCAGATGAAGCCAATCGCGCTTCCAGCCGCAGCATTTTCCGCAGGGGCAGTAGCCTGTCGCTTCAAGCGTCACGGAGCGCGCCGAATTCCTGCGCAATGAACGGACCGATGTGCAACCTGTTCCGAGCAGGAACAGCACAGCAAGAAACAGAAACTGGTAGTTATGCTTTTTCAACAGCGATTGTGCAGGGGTGACCGTTGAGATCCACAGTCTCCCCTTCTGTGGCAATTGTTTCAATAGAAAGGGCGAGAACTTCAGCCTTGATATAGTCATCAAAAGCGACTGCCGCTTGGTTCACGGCTTCGTCGGCGGCAATTTTTAAATGAATACGATCCGTTACCTCCAGCCCATTGGCCTTACGCAGCTGCTGCACTTCTTTAATCAGTTCACGGGCGAGACCCTCACGAAGAAGGGCCTCATCGAGTTCCAGATCAATCGCCACAACAAGTGCGCCCTGCGCCTGTACCGCCAGACCTTCTTTGGGAATGCGCTCAACGATAATATCATTCGCAGTCAGCTCGAAGGTTTCGCCGCCGGTCTTCAAAACCAGCTCCCCGCCGGAGGCTGCACGCTGAAGATCCTGTGCAGAAAATTTCTGTATCGCCATATTGATCAGCTGAACCTTTTTCCCAAACTTCGGACCGAGCGTTTTGAAATTCGCCTTGGCGCTGAGGGTCGCGAGTCCGCTTTCATCGTCACCAAACACCACTTGATGAACATTGAGTTCTTCCGCAATGATTTCTTTGAGCTCATCCACCTGATTGAGCAGTTCGCTGTCGCGACTGACCACATCCAGACGGCGTAGCGGCTGGCGCACTTTGACATCGTGATCCTTGCGAAGCTGACGGCCCATAACGACAACGTCCATGACAATACGCATCTGCTGTTCAAGTTTGGGATCGCGCCGGGCATCGGCCGCGGTCGGGAAATCGCAAAGGTGGACCGATTCGGGCATATTATCCGTGCGCAGATTGCGGTAAATTTCCTCGGCAATAAACGGAATGAACGGTGCGGCGATTTTACACAGTTCAATCAGCACATGGTAGAGGGTGGCATAGGCCTGCTGCTTATCAAAATCGTCGTCGGATTTCCAGAAACGGCGGCGCGAGCGACGGATATACCAGTTGGTAAGATCTTCAATAAAAGTGACAAACGGACGCACCGCCCGCTGCAGGTCGTAATTGTCCATCGCCGCAGTAACCTCCTGACAGAGATTGGCCAGCGAACTTTCAATCCAGCGGTCAAGCAGATTACTGCTTTGACCGGGTTTCGATCCCTCGGGAGTCCACGTGTCGATATTGGCATACGTGACGAAGAAACTGTAGGAATTCCAGAGCGGAATAAGCAAATGGCGCAGCGCATGTTTAACCCCTTTTTCAGAAAACCGCAGAGACTCGGCTTTCACAACCGGTGAGTTGATCATGTAAAGACGCAGCGCATCGGCGCCGTATTCATGAATAACGTGCAGCGGGTCGGGATAGTTTTTCAGCCGTTTGCTCATTTTGTGTCCGTCTTCAGCCAGCACAAGGCCGTTGACAACGACGTTACGGAAGGCGGGCTTTTTGAAAAGCGCAGTGGAAAGCACCATCAGGGTGTAGAACCAGCCGCGGGTCTGGTCGAGCCCTTCCGCAATGAAATGCGCCGGGAAATTGGCTTCAAAATGTGCTTTGTTCTCGAACGGATAGTGCTGCTGAGCGTACGGCATCGAACCGGACTCAAACCAGCAGTCGAGCACCTCCGGTGTGCGGCGATACAGATGGCCATCCTTTACAAACGTGACTTCGTCAAGGGTGTGTTTATGCAGATCATTAATCTTCCGCCCCGAAAACTTTTCAAGTTCGGCGACTGATGAAAAACAAATTCGATCATCCGGGTTATCGACATTGATCCAGAGGGGAATGCAGGAACCCCAAAAACGGTTTCGGCTGATGTTCCAGTCTCTGGCTTCGGCCAGCCAGTTGGCAAAGCGTTTGTCGCCGACGTATTCAGGCATCCAGTGCACCTGGGCATTGTTGGCGAGCATTTCCTCGCGCAGATCTTCGACGCGGACATACCACGCGTCGATGGCGCGATAGATCAGCGGGGTGTCTGTTCGTTCACAAAATGGATAGCTGTGCTGAATTGTGGACTGGTGGATCAGCTTCCCTTCATCTTTAAGCCGCTGGATAATCGCTTTATCGGCGTCTTTGCAGAACTGCCCTGCCCAGTCCGGTACCTGCGCAGTAAACTTACAGTCCGCGTCAAGCGGATCAACAAAGCCGATCGAGGCATCCATGCAAATGCGATAATCGTCCTCTCCGTATGCCGGTGCCAAGTGCACAATTCCGGTTCCATCCTCGGTGGTGACAAATGGATCGAGCAGCAGGCGGAACGAGTTCGGGTTGTCCTTAAAGAAATCGAATAACGGTTCATAAGTGAGCCCGTCGAGTTCAATCCCTTTAAATTTTTTGAGCGGTTCGTACTGTCCTTCCTCTTTGTAGTAGGTGCCGAGGCGGCTCTCGGCCAACAGAAAGATATCGTCACTCTTTTTATCGCGCACAGCGATATAATCAATGTCCGGCCCCGCGCAGATGGCAAGATTAGAGGGAAGCGTCCATGGCGTGGTCGTCCAGAGCAGCGCAAACGCATTGTCAAACTCAAAATTATTCAGCTTCACGCGAACGGTAACCGCCGGATCCTGCACATCCTGATAATTGCGTCCCGCTTCGAAATTGGAAAGCGGTGTATTGAGCTTCCAGCTGTAAGGCATGATGCGATGAGCCTTGTAGATCCGGCCCTGTTTCCACAGTTCCGAAAAAACCCACCAGATGGTTTCCATGAAATCTTTATCCATGGTCTTGTAGTCGTTCTGAAAGTCGACCCAGCGCCCCATGCGCGTAACGGTTTTTTCCCACTCTTCCACATAGGTTGTAACCATAGAACGGCACTGCTCGTTAAAAACATCGACTCCGGCTTCTTTGATGGCAGGCGCACCGGCGAGACCCAGCGCCTCCTGCGCGAGCGCTTCAATCGGCAGACCGTGACAGTCCCAGCCGAAACGGCGTTCAACACGATGTCCGCGCATGGCCTGATAGCGGGGAACAATATCTTTGATGGTCCCGGCAAGCAAATGGCCGTAATGCGGCAGACCGGTGGCAAACGGCGGACCGTCATAGAAAACAAACTCTGCCGCATCGGAACGGTTCTCTATCGATTTTTTGAAGGTGCCGTGCTCACGCCAAAAAGCCAGCACGCCCTCTTCCATTTGTGCAAAATCCGTTTTACTCGAAACCGGTTTAAACATTTCCTGATTATCCTTCTAAAATTAAAAGCAACAATTTACCGGGCGGGCGGATGGAAAACAAGCGTTAGGGACAAAATTTAGGACTTGAAAACTAAATCCCGAAAACGTACAAACAACTTCTCCTTCGCGGGAGTAATTCAATGGTAGAATGCAAGCTTCCCAAGCTTGATGTCGCGGGTTCGACTCCCGTCTCCCGCTCCATTACCCATATTCCTTAGAAAAGTTGCATTTTTCTAAAGAATACACCATTTTGCTACACACAACTGCTCCACAAAGGGAGCGGAAAATGGTACTTACGATGGAAGTAAAAAACGTCATTCTCAGAGGCAGAACCTATCACTTCCGACTGCGTGTCCCCGGGGACTGCATTCAAAAAACAGGCCGCAAAGAGATTTCCCAATCCCTGAAAACCGGTGATCCCGCAGAAGCGGCGATCGCAGCCAAAAAGCTCGGGAAGGTCTGGGCTGCCGAATTCAAAGCAATCCGGAGTTCCGCAGCACCTGTTCCGGCGAAGCGCAGTGCCGTCCCCGACCGGAATGCCGAGGCCTTCCGGCAGCAGCTCATCAATCAGGCAGAGAAAAACCTGCCGGATATTTTTGAGCAGGAGACGGATAAACAGCTTCTGGAGCGATTCAATTTTTATGCGGATGCGATCAACATCATACAAACGAACAGCCGGATGGGACTGGAACTCGATGAAATCGGCATCCACTGGCCGCTGAAGCCGTCCGGCAGCGCCCGTCAGGACCGGCTGCGCAGGCGGGTTTTAATCGAGGTGCTGGAGATGCTGCGGAAGAACATCGGCAGCGAGATGGTCAATCCTCCGGTTCAACAGGAAACGAAACCGCATAAAGAGACCGCGAAGGCCCCGGCTGTTCCCCGGAAATCCACCGACGCCTGCCCGGAAGAACACGACATTCTGGAAGTCGCCGATTTAATGCTGGCGGCGAAAAAGCGGATTGCGAAAACGCAGCAAACCGTCAAGGCGGATATTCGCCTGCTCACAGAGTGGACAGGCGGCAAGCGTGACATCACGGCCTATACGAAGAAGGAGCTGATCGACTTCATCCAGAACTGCCTGCCGCATCTGCCTGCGAATATGGCCCGCCGGGGCAATCAGTATGCCGGTAAAACACTGCGCCAGTGCATTGATCTGACGAAAACAGATCCTGAACACTGCCCGCCGATCTCGCATACGACCTGCGGCAACCGGCTGGTCAACATCACAATGGTTTTCAATTATGCCAAAGATCATCTGGGGATCATTCCGGTCAATCCCGCCAGAGGCATTGAAATCCCCGCAGTGAACGTCAGCAGGAATCTCCCCCGGGGCTTTACCCCGGACGAACTGACCGCGATGTGGACCGCACTGGAAGCGGTGAAGGAAGATGTCGCCCGGAAGCCTTCGCACTATTGGACCACGGTTCTGAGCCTGTACCATGGCTTCCGTCTCAATGAGGCGTGCGGTCTGTTTATCAAGGATGTTTACGAGGATGAGGACGGGGTGTTCGTGATGGATATCAACGCGGACGGCCCCTTCAAGTCGGTGAAAAACAGAAGCTCCGTGCGGATTGTTCCGGTACATCCCTTTGTCCGCGACCGGCTGGGGTTCCGGGAGTTCTTTGAGGAACAGAAACAGATCCGGACCGACGGAGTGCTTTTCCATGACGTGCGCGGCAATGCGGTGAAAGGGTATCGGGACCGTATGACCAGGTGGTTTGCCAAATGGAAGCAGAACTGGCTTCCCGAAGAGTCCCTGCACAAACATTTTCACGACCTGCGCTACACCTTCATCCGGACGGCCCAGAATGACGCGAAAATGTCCGACCGCTGTTCCCAGGAGATCACCGGGCACTCTGTCAGCGGGGTGTCGGCGGTTCATCTCGGATACAGCGGACGGCTTAAACCTGCCGCCGTATTGGAAGAACTGCAGAAAATTCGCTATGGGTGGGAATAAACAGTCCAGAAAGGATATAAAAATATGGAATCCCGGGAAAACTCCAAAAGGACACGATGACCGAACCGCTCTTCCAACCCGAACCCGGAACGCCCTTTGCCAACTCCCGTCTGTCCCTGAACTGGCTCCCGGTCTTCCGGCATTATCTGCCTGAAATCTGCCAGACCTACGCCCGGGACTATGTCTTGTTCCGTAACCGGCACCGCTGGAAAGAGCAACAGCCCTACGAGCTCGACACAAGACGCTACCCGGCCGGTTTCTGGGAGCAGGTTTTTTATGAGCATTGCCGCTGCCGCCTCTCCATGGCCGATACGCTCCTGTTCCTGTACATAATCTCCGGACACTGTGTCCCGTGGCCGGATATGCTCAGAAGAATCCCGTCCCGAATCACCGGAGACTTCGAGATGGAAAGCCGCTTCCGGCAGCGTCTCACCGCCAACTCTTATTCGGGAGCGCAATACCGGGATCCGGCAACTTCACGTGATGAACTGCTTAAAACCATCGAAGACCCAAACGCTGTCGGACAAGGCAACGTCAACGACTCTCCCGAGCTTCTCATCTACTATTACATGATGATTCCGAAAAACTATGACGTCATCGTCGACATTCCCGAAAACAGGAGGATTGTCGCCTCACACCTCACGAATCTGCTGGCCCGCAACGGCCTGGAGTCTCTGAACGGACTGGCCCCGCATCTCAACCATTTCTTCGAAATTATTGCCTTGCTGCCGGTGCCTTATGTCCCGCTGTACGCAGATGAGCCTGAAGATCCAGCACAAACGCATAATCCTCCCGGCTCAGATGCGTAGAAAGCAGTGCCGGAGAAAAGTCCATCGCGGCTCCAAGGGCCTGTCCCAGCATCTTCTTAGTCGCCTTGCCAACGATCCATGTCCCGGCCCCGGTTCCATGAAAGACCGCCCGTGACCTGACCTCTCCGAATACACAGTTTTCCGGCAACCGCAGTTCTGTCTCTGCCTCCTTTACGCCGATAATCGTCGTGGCCAGATTGAAAGAGAACTCTTTGGGCGTATCATCATAGCCCGACCCCTGCTTTTCGAAGGTAGCTCTCCAGTCGGGCACCGTGACCACATAGTCGGCCAGAAACGGTCTCTGCTTTTTACACAGGGCATTGATCAGTTTGTGGTAATCATCACGGAACAGAGTCTCCCTGAAAAAATCCTCTTCAGGATCCCTTCCCAACAGCGTCACCGGCGTGATCAATGTGATATACGCCAGCTGCCGGGTTCGGGACCGGGACAGGTACGGCTCCAGCCCCGCGGCGATCTCCAGCGCCTTGCGGAACCTGCACCAGGGACACGCCGCATAGCGCCGGCAATACATCTTCTTATGCCTGTCATCGGTAAATACGCCTTCCGGGGGACAGCGTGACAACTCGGTCAAAGCCTGGTCAAGCGGATCGTTGGACCGTTCCGGGTCGGCCCGGGACTGCAGAAAGGCCTGATGAAGCCAATTGATCAGGAGGACACGGCGGGCATATTTCTTGAGGCGGAAAGGCAGCCGGTCTGAGATGTATTCGTCAACTCCATCGGTATCAGCGGACAGTCTGGTCCTGAAAAAGGCCGAAGAATCCACGGCTCCGTAAATCGCCTTATGAAGGTATTTATGCCACCCTTTTGTGTAGATCGCTTGAATGTTCATGGGCTTAAAAAAGGAACGATAACTCCTATTCTATATATTTATAAAAATATATAGAAAGAATTACTTAATACAATAAAGAGAGAATACAGAATACTTAAACCAATAGAAAACTATACAAATAGAAATCCCCAGACAACCCGTTTTAACTCTTCTTCAACCGATCTCTTAAAAGTCTGCCAACCGTATACCGTCTAGTGGCGGGCTGGGTCGCTCGAATACTCGCTAAGCCCGCGCAGACGGTATAAATATTGGCGGGATTCTCGTCGCTTCGCTCCCGATAATCAGGAATGGACCGGCTTCGTCTATCGATAGAAAAATCCCGCAGACCTGACCTGCGGTCGATCGTAACAGACATTCCGGGGCCCGATGCTTTTCGCATCTCCAGAGTGTCCGTTTTCCTCAGGATGCCCGACCCGATCATCCCGGACGTCCGTCCTTCATGACGACCTGAACCGTTCTTCGGCCCTGTTATTCTGAATAATCCGTCATTCCCCGAAACCAGTAAACAGAGCCGCAGCGACTGCTTAAAACCTTTCCTTCCGACGGCTCAAATTGAACTTTCCTTTATTCACGACGAACAAAAACAATCCAGCGCGTTGAGGCCGATAAAATCAATACGAATCCCTCTTCTGTTTTTCGAACCACATTATCCTCGTGATCCACCCGACGGTCTTCCGGACGATCACAAAGTATATCGAACGGTTTTTTCTTCCTGCTGCGAACCAACGGCTGCTCCGCTGTTTTACAGCAGAAATTCCGTTATGCGGCTTCATCCACTTCGGACTGCATTCCAAGGTTCAGGATGCGACTCCTTAATTTCTCCCGATTCCGCGGAATAATACATGTAGACGGAGGTCTGCCCGTCAGACCTCCTTTTTTCGTGTCCAATTCCAACCTAAGGAGAAACCCTATGCTCAAGCTCAACGCATCGTATTCCAAGAAAGTTCCCGCCGGTGAACCGTACAGTTCCCGGAGCTATCTGGCAGCCATCGAAGTCGAACTGCCTCACGGACTTACCGGACGGGAACTGCAGGAGAAGATCCACGACACCTTCAACCTCGTCAAAGCCTCCGTGGAGAGTGAAATCACCTCTCAGACGCAGGATAATACCCCTGAAGAGCCGAAGAGCTCTCAGAAGCCGCAGGAAGTCCCCGGGAAGGCCACCAACAAACAGATCCAGTTTATTCTGAGGCTCGGCAAAGAGCGGCAGAAAGGACTGCCCGAACTCAATGAGATGGCAGCGGCTCTGTTCAGGGCGGAGTCGATCTATCAGCTCACTAAAAAGGATGCGAGCGCCCTGGTCGATCAACTCAAACTCGCCGCTTAACCTGAACACAGCAAAGACCCTGTGATTTCCGCCGGGTCTTTTTTATCTGAAAGGAGATCCCCATGAATCTGTCCGACATAACACAGCGTCCCCACTGGAGCTACAGTTCACTCAACCAGCTGCTCAACATCTGCTCACTGCAGTATTACTTCCAGCGCATTGCCAAACTGAAGCCGTCATTCGCCTCGGTGAATCTGGTTCTGGGTTCGGCTTACCACCGCACTCTGGAGCAGGTCTATCTGGCCATCAAAAATGGAACCGTGTTCGCCCCGGAAACCGCTCTGGAGTTTTTCACCCACTCGTGGCAACTGGGCATCAATGATCAGGAAATCCGTTTCGTCAAAATGACTGCTGAAGAAACCGCAGAACAAGGCCGCAAGCTGATTGCCTGCTCTATCGACAATCTGCCGAAGGGAGAAGAGATCCTGTCAATCTCAGAGCCCTTCGTTGTACCCGTCGTGTTCCGTGGACAGTTCATGGAGCTGCCGATGGTCGGAGAGTTTGATCTGACCGTACGTAAGGCCGAACGACCTACCGTGGTGGACTGGAAAACATCGGGCACCCGTTGGAGTGCAGGCCAGGCTGACAAGAGTTTACAGGCGACGGTTTACACCTATGCGTATCAGCAGAAGTTCGGGATTAACCCGGACATCCGCTTTGATGTAGCCGTGAAGAACAAGACTCCGGTCTTTGAGCAGCACGAAACGACACGGACCCCCGAATCGTGGGACCGCATGTCCCTGTTGGTCAATAAAGCGGAATCCATTGTGAAGCATCAATGCTTCTATCCGGCGGAGACCTCGTTTTACTGCAGCGACTGTCCGTACAGCGATGCGTGTAAAGCGTGGCATCAGGAACAGGTGACAGAAAACAAAAGGCAGCAATCAGCAACAGCGGCATAGACCGCATCAGCAACCCAGCCCTGAAGGGGCGTCGGCGTTCAACCGGCGTCCCTTTTTATATTTAAGGAGAAACATCATGATTCTTGAACTCAAAACCGGACTGGCCGTCCGGGAACCGCTCAGCGGAGAACAGCTCAACACCCCCGCAGCGGTGACCCCGTTTCTGGAAGATATGCGGTCCTTGGCACAGGAAGCGTTCTGTGTCCTGACCCTGAACACAAAGAACCGGGTGATCCGCCGGCACCTGATCTCGCTGGGAACACTCAGTTCGACGCCGGTGCACCCGAGAGAGGTGTTCCGTCCGGCCATCACCGACGGAGCCGCTGCGGTCATCGTGGCGCACAACCATCCTTCGGGAGATCCCGCCCCTTCCGC
>JASKKX010000071.1 GCA_030153935.1 Verrucomicrobiota bacterium
ATTTTCACTCCAGCCGTCAAACTGCCACAGATCAAGATCGGAGGGGCCGAAGTGGTTGTAGACGACATCCACGAGAACCGCAATGCCCTGCCCGTGAGCCGCTTTCACAAAACGCTTAAAGGCATCCGGTCCGCCGTAAATGCTTTCGACCGCAAACGGGTGCGCCGGATTGTAGCCCCACGAAAAATCGCCGGAAAACTCCATGATCGGCATCACTTCGACGGCATTGATGCCCAGGTCTTTGAGATAGGGAAGTTTTTCAGCAGCACTGTCGAACGTTCCCGGCTTCCCTTTCTCCTGAACGTTAAAGGTGCCGATGTGCATCTCATAAATAACAAGCTCGTTTCCGGTTGCCATGTGAAAATCATCATCACCCCAGTCGAACGCGGCAGGATCATAAATCACTCCGTTGCCGGTCGAGTTGGTCACCTTTTTGGCATACGGATCGATGCGGGAGAGCGGCGGGAGCTTCCAGTCGGCAGGGGTGTGAATCAAATAGCGGTATTCATCTCCGGCTTTTGCTTCTGCCGCTTCGGCAAACCAGTAACCATCTTTCTCGCTGACCATCGGCGTTGAGGTTTTATTCCAGTCATTGAACGTCCCGGTCACGTACACTTTTTCGGCATGAGGCGCCCATACGCGGAACGTCACGCCCTTTGCGCCGGGAACGGCTCCCATTCCCGGATGTTCTGTTGAGACATCAGTTTCTTTTGACATGCTTTTCGCTCGATTCTGCCATAGGCTGCGAGCCTCTTCCAGAGGAAACTCAATGCCGGCGAAGTACGGGATCCTTCACGCTGTACAGTCTGCCGCCGGACGGTTCGCCGCGGGTGGAAGATTGTACCGGGAAGAACCGGGGCGGTTTTTTTTGCTCATGTTGTTACGTCTTTCACTTGAGATTCCTCTTCTCCTAATCCCTTGGCGAAAAAACACTTTATTTTACAAATCGCCTCGTGTGCATCGTGTCCCTCGGCCGTTACCGTCACTTCCTTCCCGTTGCCGACTTCCAGCGCCAGGAGACCCAGAATGCTCTTGGCGCTTGCCCTGCGGCGCCCGCTCGCAATGTGGATTTCCGCGTCAAATGCCGAGGCTGTTTTTACCAGCCGGGCAGCCGTCCGCAGGTGCAAGCCGATGCGATTAAGCACGGTGAGTCTTTTGCTGAACAGCAACGGCACCTCTGTTTTGACTTTCGCTGTCTCCTGTGCAGGCATAACCATCCTTAAAACCGATCATTAATCCGCAAGCCCATCCCGCGCCCTGGAGGCTTTTGTGTGATCATTTTGACTTGCTGCGCTTTTCCTGAATTTTCCCCGAATTTATGCCAGATGATGAGTGCGTACCATGGGGTGTAACCCTACCGCGGGCTTCCTCTTCGGCAGGGGTGAACCTCGTTTCGGAAAGCCGGCACGCTAATTAACTTGTTTAGTACCTCATGCCGACAAAACGTTCATAAGGAAGTGTGGTTCGGCAGGCAATGCGGTGCAGGTCGATGGATATGGCGCGACAAGATGGTCGCAAGGGGCGGGCAAACGTTCGAGTAGGGTTACACCCCATAGCGGGAAACCGTCTCATGAACTAGTCTGCCGGTAATTTTCCAGCTTATAACCTAATACCGACGAGCCTTTATGGAGCACACGGCCTTATCCAAATCCAAAGACAGTCTGAAGTTTCCGGACAACTTTATCTGGGGTACATCGACAGGCGGTCATCAGGTTGAAGGCGGAAACGAATTTTCCGACTGGTGGGTCTGGGAGCAGAAGGGGCTGATTGAGGACGGGACGGTCTCCGGACGCGCTATGGATTACTGGAACCGTCACGAAGAAGATCATGACCTGATGGCAAAACTGAATTACAAAGGGTTCCGCCTCGGCATCGAATGGGCCCGTGTTGAACCCCGGAAGGGCTGTTTCGACCGCGAGGTGATCGAGCATTATCGGCGCATCCTTCAATCCCTTCGCGACCACAAATTCACCGTCTGTCTGACGCTGCACCATTGGGTGAATCCGAGCTGGGTCGCCGATCAGGACGGCTGGCTGAATCCCGACACGGAGACGCACTTCATGCGGTACGCGAAGTTTGTCATTGAGGAATTGGGCTCGTTTCCCGACTACTGGGTGACGCTCAACGAACCGATGGTGCCGGCGATCATGGGTAATTTTTTGGGGCACTTTCCGCCGCATCGCCATTCGATCAAGGCGTATCGCGCCGTATCCAGAGCCTATCTTCGCGTTCATGCGGAAACGTATCATCTGATCCACGCGTTACGGCCACTGGCGCCGGACGGAACGAAAACCAGGGTGGGGGTTGCCATGGCCTACCCTTGGATCGAGCCGTGGAATTCTCCGGGTCTTGCAGGCTGGTATGAGCGCTTTGTCGTTTTTATCACCCGATGCGCGGCGTTCGGAGGGTGGGATTATACAATCCGAACGGGGAAGCCGCATTGGATTCATGGCGGACCGGCGGCTGCCGGTATTCAGGACTCCTACGACTACTGCGGGATCAACTATTACATGCGGGTGTCACTGAAATACGACCGGCGAAGACGCAGCCAGTACAGAATCGATGACAAACAAGCGCCGCCGGGAACCGAGTTAACCCAAACGGGCTGGCAGATCTATCCGGAGGGCTTGTATCGCACGATCCGATCCGCATGGAAACAATTCGGGAAACCGATCCTCATCACGGAAAACGGAATCGCCGACGATACGGATAAGCAGCGACCGCGCTACATCATCGAACATCTCGCGCAGATTCATCGGGCCATCCGGGAAGGCATCCCGATTATTGGTTACTGCCACTGGTCGTTCCTCGATAATTTTGAGTGGCAGGCCGGATTTGCGAAACGGTTCGGGCTGATCGCCGTTCAACACGATGATCCGGATCTTGTGCGGGTGCCCCGTCCCAGTGCGTACCTCTATTCCGAAATCGCAAAACAAAATGCAATCACACGGGAAATGGTTGATGCCTGCGCCCCCGAGATTGCCGCGACAGTTTTTGGTGATTTAAAGGAGTAAGCTATGAGTAAAAATCCTCCCCAACAGCAGTCAACGACTCCCGAGGCCATCACGAGCATCCCCGGAAACCGACCCTCCAGGATTGTGATTTTATCGGCCAGCTCCGGCAGCGGGCATACCCGTGCTGCCGAAGCGCTGGAAGCTGCCGCCGCCAACATGCCGGGCATCGCCTCGGTAAAGCATATCGATGTGCTCGAATATGCGTCGTCTCTGTTCGGAGTGCTCTATTCGGATTTGTACGCGCAACTGGTCAAAAAAACGCCCTCGCTTTGGGGATGGTGGTACGACAAAAGCGATACGCCGTGGAAGGGAGAACATTTTCGCGTTGCCATAGAGCGCTTTCAGATGCAGCCGCTCATCGAGTGCCTGCAGGCCGAAGATCCCGACATCACGATCTGTACGCACTTTCTGGCCTCCGACATCGTCTCCTACATGCTGCAAAAGGAACTGCTCACCACACGGCATGCCGTTGTAGTGACCGACCTACACGTTCACGCCCTTTGGTTGTGCCACCAGTTTGAACGCTACTTTGTTCCCGCAGATGAATCGGCCTATTACCTCCGTCAGCTCGGGATTCCGGATGACCGCATCTCCGTCACCGGCATTCCGGTTCATCCGCTGTTTTCACAGCCCATGAACCGGGACGCGCTTCGGAAAAAACACGAGCTCGATCCATCGCTTCCGGTGGTGTTGTTATCTGCAGGCACCTTCGGCATGGAATCGAGTCTCGAATCCGTTCGCGCCCTTATGCATATGGAACAGCCCGCGCACATTGTGGCACTGTGCGGGAAGAACGAAGATCTTCTAAGCGAGGTCACGAAGCTGATCGAAGAGGCTCCGGAGCATCTGAAATTCAAGGCACTGCCTTATACCCCCGACATGCACGAATGGATGGCACTCTCCGACCTCTTTATCGGCAAGCCCGGCGGACTTACGATTTCGGAGGCGATGGCCAGCGCCCTGCCTATGATTCTCTTAAACCCGATTCCCGGACAGGAAGAGATCAATGCCTCCATCATGCTCGAGCTGGGGGTGGCCGTGAGCCCGACCGATGTCATCACGCTTCCCTACAAGGCGGACGAGCTGTTAAGCGATCCGCAACGCCTTGCCGGGATGAAGGATCGACTGAAGGAACTGGCCCAGCCCCGGGCCGCCTGCACGATTCTCGAGACCCTGCTTGGCATTTAATGGTTCTACGTTGATTTTTCTGAGCAGAACGATCATTGACCACTAATCGCTAATCGCGACTTTCCTGTCAACCCTTTCCGTTGCCGGCGCCATAGCGATTACTCCGGGTGACGGATAAGGAAGTTTCGATTGGCAAACCATATCCGTCATTCCCGGATGAGCGGTGTAAAGTCAGACACTGCCGATCCGCCGCCCATTGGCGCAGCGGTTAATTAGTGGAGATGAGTGGTTAAGAAGAGGCTCCTTCCCCAAAATTCATGATCTGCTCTTGGATTACTTGATCGTAAGCAACACAACGCCGACCGCCACCAGAGAGACGCCGATCCATTGAACAGGGGCAAGGGGTTGCTTGAAAAGCAGCATGGAGGCCAACTGCAACGCACAGAAAGAGCCACCCAGACAGAGGGCGTAGATCAGGTTCGGATTCATATCCCGCAAGGCCAGCGTCAGTGACATCGCAACGCCCAATCCCACACCATTTCCAAGAATGAAGTAGAGGATCGCGGCTCGGCCTGAATGCTGCGCCGCCACGCGGAAAAGCAGACTCGACCCGACACTGGTCAGAATAAACGCCACCACCGCGGCTATGGTAAGGATTGGTTTCATACGACGACGCATTTATGGGCACGTCCATACCCTTCCTGTATCCGTGGCGTCAGCCCCGGCGGTACTTCCGGCGGTACGCATGTCCACCACCCCAATGAGAAACATCGACAACAATGGCCGCAGCAAAGAACGCCAGCCAGCCGCCGGACAATGCGTGATGGTTGTTCAGCATGGACGCCATGTAGGCGAGGGTGCTATAGGGCATAAACACGAATCCCGCGAGCGGCCACAATCGGGTTTCAAATGCGCGTCCGAACCAGTCCGTCATCAGAAAGGCAATGAACATCAGGACGCGAGGCACGGCCAAGGCAATAAGGATAAACAGGCAACCCATCTCTTTTCTCCTTTGTTAGCGAAGGAACTCCCGATCATTCCGTTGAATATTGCCGGTCTTCGGCTTTTTTATCCAGAATCATCCTGCGGGTGCTCCGTTCAACTCTTCATCGAGGACAGTCTGCGCGGCGGCCAACACAGGTCACCCCTTCCACAGCCCGTGCAAATTGCAGTACTCGCGAACCGTAATCTCTCTGATCTGAGGCATCTTGGCCACGTTTACCCCCTCTGTTTTATTCTGCCTTGTTTCCGATCAATTCTGATTGGTCGGTGCGAGCCCGCCGGAATTGTGAAAGAAGTCTCCGGGAACAAATAAGGGTTATTGCAGGACAGACTCCGGGCAGCTCTCGCAGAGATGAAGCCCCTCCGGGCTTGGAGATTCCGTTAGCTGTGTGGCGGCATCGCGCAGTGCGGTGCGCAGGCCTTCTTCAAGAGTGGGATGGTAGAAGGGCAGCTGAAGGGCATTGTGCACGGTCATGTTCGCCTGGATGCAGGCGGCCAAAAGGTGCGCAAGATGCTCGGCCTCCGGCGCGACCATTTCCGCCCCGAGGATTCGTCCCGACGACGATTCGGCATAGAGTCGCAACACACCTGCGTTACGCCCCTCGAGGATGGCGCGCGCCTGCTGCCTGAAGTCAACGTGCCCGATCACGATGCTCGTGTCCCGCAGTTCCGTAAAGGATCGGCCGACCACAGCACATTGCGGATCGCTGAACACGATGCGCAGCGGCGGGCGGCGGCAGTAGCAGGCCGATGCACCATCGGCTTCGAAGCTGTGGCGACCTGCGATGAAGCCCTCGTCCAGCGCCTCATGCAGGATCGGCGCGTACCCGTTGGCATCTCCGGCAAGGTAAACAGAAAGATCCCCGATCTGTGATGTATGCGGGTCGACCGGCGGCATGCCGTGCCCGTCCAGTTCAATACCCAGCGTCTCCATTCCCAGCTCGTCAATATTCGGCCGGACACCTGTCGCGACAAGAATCTTATCCACTGTCGCGGTCGCGGTTCCCGCATGCACTTCGACTCCGTTGGCCGTCGTTTTTATTGTCGCGGCCGCACCGGTATGCAGGGTGAATTCCTTAGCAAAGATTTTTCCTGCCACGGCGTTGACCTCAGGGTCGCTCAATCCTCCGATCTCGCTCGACGTATTGAATCCGGTCATCTGTATACCCAATCGGCCCAATGCCTGCCCGATCTCAAGCCCGACCGGGCCCAGCCCGATTACGGCGATGCGTCCGGGTAGAACGTTCTGTTCGAAAATCGTCGAACTGGTCAGGATGTGCCCGGAAAACGGTTGCCATTCGCGGGGAATCATGGGACGCGCTCCGGGCGCGAGAATGATTCGGTCGGCATCAACGAGCCGGTCGCCGATCTGGATGCGTGTTGGCCCAATGAGGACGGCTCGTTCCTCAACGTACTGTTCTCCCGCCAGCTCGCGCGTTGCCTCGATCATCCCTGTGGTGAAGCGATCGCGAAGTGTGCGCACATGGCGCAAGACGGCGGGGATGTCGCACCGAAGATGCTCAGCACCTGAAATGCCCATCCCGGCGAACGAGCGGCGACGGTGGTAATCGTTCGCAATGTGGATCAACGCCTTTGAGGGCATGCACCCTACCCGCGCACAGGTCGTGCCCAGCGGGCCGGGATCGATCAGGAGGTAGTTGCCAGTGATTTTCCTGACCTGGCGCAGTGCGGAGAGTCCCGCACTGCCCGCACCGATAATGGCTACATCTACATGGTTTTGCATCGCGGTTTATCCGTCTACGGGTTCAGTTCAGCCGTAAGTTTGATCTCAACGTTTGCGAGCGCTTTCGACACCGGACAATTATTTTTTGCATTCTCGGCAATCTTCAGAAACAGGGCATCCCCGATGTCCGGAACCTGCGCTCGCGTATGCAGATCAACCGATCCGATTTTGAATCCGTCTCCATCCGGGTTCAGTTCGGCATGGGCCACCGTCTCTACGCGGTCAGGCACAAAGCCCTCCTTGCTCAACGCGGCAGACAGGGCCATCGAAAAACAACCCGCATGCGCGGCCGCCAAGAGTTCTTCAGGATTCGTTCCGTCTCCCTCTTCGAAACGGCTCGCGAAGGTGTATTCCTGATTAAACGCCCCGTTCGCCAGCTCAATCCTTCCCTTGCCTTCCTTAAGGTTTCCCTTCCATACCGCTTTCACTTCCTTCTTCGACATGATGCTGCTCCTTTCCCGTTCATATTTTCACGGGAACAGTCTGCGCGGCGGCTCGACACTTTGCAGTGGGGTCTAACCCTACCGGGAAGGAGATTGTGAATTGTTGAACGCAGAGCGTGGAATGAGGGGAGGCTCTGTCCACGGACTCATATGGCCACCCTCCCGCGGAGGGGACTTCCCGGTGTTTGGAACCCATGCGGATACTTTGATCAGCATGGGGTTCCTTTGATTTTCGTAGCGGGCAGCGAACACATGATTATTTTTTGAACAGCCTTCCAATCACCACGATCAGCACAACCACTGCCGGTACGGCGAGCACCGGCCAACGCCGCATTCCGCCGCCCGCCCATCCATCCGTTCATATGGTTCATCATAAGGAATCCTCCTTATGTCGCCGGTTCGAGCGCGTGTTATCCATCAGAACTTTCCATGCATTCTTCGATGATGTGACGGAGTTTTTTCTCAAGCATCTCGAAGGAGTAGTGTTTTCGACCCAGCTCATAGTTCGTTTCCACCCGCTCGGCGACCCTCTCCGGACGATCCAGTAACTGCTCTGTTTTTTGAACGAGGCCGCGTGAGATGAATTCCTGAAAGGCCAGAACCTTGAAGCCCTTCGGAGCGATATCCAGAGAAAAGATTTCATAGGCGCTCACGATAAGCGGGCGCTTGTAGTAGATGGCTTCCAGAAAGGCATTGCCGAATCCTTCAATGGCCGAGCAATAAGCGACCAGGTCTGCACGCTGATAGGCGTCGCGCAGGGAGTAAACCTTATCGCCGTTTTCCTTGAGCCGACGCGTCGCATCGAAACGCTCCGCCGACAAGAGCAGGCGGACATCCATGATCTCCGCAAGATCTTGAAGGTATAGCTTGTAGTCATCGCCTTCATCCCCTGCATTGTGCGTGACCAGCAGCACCCCGTCCGTGTCCATGCGGCGAACCAGCTCAATCGCCTTCTCAATATGTTTCCTCGGCACAATTCGTGTCGGCTGAAGAATCAGACGTTCGCCGCTCCGGACACCGAGCGTCTCTCTCAGATCGTCTGCATACCCGTCAGAGTCCGGAGGAGGATGGGCGAAATCCATGACGTTCGGGATCAGCGTACTCTTCACTCCGGTTCGAAAGGCCAGCTCGCGCCCGGCCATACTGTTGATCACCGCATGGTGAATTGTGCGCAGCGCGACGGGGAAGGCGCCTCGTAAGTAATCCTCGGCCGGACTGCCGGCATAGCGTGTGCGCTCCCACCAGAAATCGTGATGGTGCGCAATTGTCGGAAGTTGGCTCTCGGCCAGAAACTCCGCAAGAGCCAAACCCAAGGGGATGTTCATCGGCAACGACAGCGCATTCTCGACAATGAGCAGATTGATGCCGAACTGTTCGACAAAAGCATAAAGATCCCGCTTCAGGTGTTTCTTCAGGATGGCGATACGCTTTGCGGTCTCTTCCGTACGCTTCTTCTCGCCGAACAGCTCGTGATTGATCGTGCGCACCTCCACGTGAGACAAGGAGGCCTCTTGGCTCAGATAAGCCTGATCGTCCGGCCAATCCGTTTCACTGCAAAAGCAAAAACACTCACAATCCAGCCGACTCAGGATCTCCCGCCACTTTTTGGATTCAAGGGAGACGCCGTCCGTGCTGTCCAGTCTTGAAGCCACAAATCCAATGCGAATGCCTTTATTCATGTTCCGGGGTTCCTGCGCCGGGCTGCCATTCAAACCTCTCTTGTCGAATGCCGTGATGTCCTTTGTTCCAAGGTCTCCATTAGTTTGTCGAACGGCTGGTTGAATTTTTCGACGCCTTCGTCTTCGAGCTGCTGCGTTATCCGGTCGATGTCGATTCCAAGGGTTGGAAGCCGCTTCAGCAGGCGCGCCGCTTCGCCGGCATCCTGTTCAAGCCGCGCCTGCGGCTCTCCGTGGTCGCGGTAGGCGTCGAGGGTTTCCATCGGGGCCGTGTTGACCGTGTCTGGTCCGATCAGCGCTTCGATGTATTTTACATCGCTGTATTCCGGATTTTTTGTGCCGGTGCTGGCCCAGAGCAGTCGCTGGGCGCGCGCGCCTTGAGCCGACAGCTTTTTAAACCGGTCGCCGCCGAAAATCTCTTTGTAGATCTGATAGGCTGTTTTCGCACTGGCGATGGCGATCTGCCCGTGCGCCTTTTTCGCGAGGTCGGCCTGCTCGCCGCCTTCGGCAATGATTTTTTCCAGCAGCGGATCGACGAGCGCGTCGATGCGGCTGACAAAAAAACTGGCGACGGAAGCGATCCGGTTTACCGGTTTTCCCTGCGCCGCCCGCGTTTCGAGACCCGCAATGAAAGCTTCCGCCACCTGCCGGTAACGCGGCAGTCCGAAAATCAGGGTCACGTTGATATTGATGCCTTCGCTGATGAGCTGCTGAATCGCGGGGAGTCCTTCGGGCGTGGCGGGAACCTTGATGAACACATTGGGCCGGTTCAGTGCGCGCCACAACCGGCGGGCTTCTTCGATCGTTCCGGCGGTGTCGTGCGCCAGATGGGGATTCACCTCCAGACTGACATAGCCGTCGGCTCCGTCTGTCCGGTCGTACAGCGGGCGGAACACGTCGGCGGCGCTCTGCACATCGCACTGGCTGAGGGTTTCGTAGATGGCCTGAGCGTCTTTTCCGGCCAGCGTCTGGGCGCGGATCTCCTCGTCGTAATCGTGACTCTCGTCAATCGCCTTTTCGAAGATCGCCGGATTGGAGGTCATTCCCCGCAGTCCGTCTTCTTCGATCAGTCGTTTGAGTTCGCCGCCGGCGATCAGATCGCGCCGGATGTAATCCAGCCAGACGGACTGTCCGAGTGTCCCCAGCTGTTGCAGTGAATTCGTTTTCATATTTCCGTCCTCCTTGCGGGCGGGGAAAGTCAAACCGGGTCGCCGTAAGGAGTATCATACTTCACAGGTGGTTTGTCAACGTGTCAGCGGTCGGTTAAAGTGTACCCCCCCCTGGTCGATTCAAACTGTACCCCCTTGAGGCGTAAAAATGCTTCAATTTTCCGCTTTCTTAAACCGAAAGCATGAAGGCTGAAAATATGAGCAATACCCTGAAGGTGAGTATGATTGAAACAATAAGAGAATTGGCCCGGAAAGGATGGAGTATCCGCAGGATCTCCGAGGAACTCGGCCCCCATCGCAACACGGTGCGCAAATACCTGACGGCGGATTCAAAGTGTACCATTTCGACCGCCGGCTCTGCGGGCGGAACGGGCTCAAAGTGTACCCTTCCGACCGCCGGGAGGCAGAGCTTGTGTGCGGCGCACAATGAGTACATTTGCGAGCGAATCAAGCTCGGCCTGAGCGCCCGGCGCATTTTTCAGGATCTCCGGCTGGAGCGGGCTTTTGAAGGCAGCTATGAATCGGTCAAACGCTATATCCGCAAGCTCTCGGTGTGCGAAGAGGTGCCCTTTCGGCGGATGGAGGTTCTGCCGGGCACGGAGTGTCAGGTTGATTACGGAACCGGCGCGTGGGTCG
>JASKKX010000013.1 GCA_030153935.1 Verrucomicrobiota bacterium
CCTTTGCTCCGAAGCTTATCCGCGGTTTAACCCGAGTGACGGGCAGATCGTCTATGTGGGACTGGGCCTATATAAAAAAGCTATGGCCTGATTAATTGATATGTGAAATAAACACAGGCAAGCGCATCGGTGAAATCTGTGGGTCCGCCGGTCGAGATCAATGTGAGAATTCCTTTTTTCAGAAATTGTTCAGATCCGTTGAAATCCTGTTTCCGCAGGAAAGTTTCGCACACAGATCCAATCTGTACCCAAGACTTATGACCGAAAAACTGTTTGAGATTTTTACGTGCTCTGAAGAAATCCAGACTGTCTCTGCAATCATTCAGGAAGGTATCTATCACCGGGTCATTTCCCTCTGAAGCCGCTGCCCGGTAGAGCTCTTCTAAATAAGGTTGAAAATCAAGGATATCCGAATAGAGGGAAAAGACGGTTTCTTTATATCGCCGACTCCGCCGTTTATGGACAGATTGAAACAGATACTGAAGAAAGGTTCCTTCCGTATCCATATTTTTCAGAGCAATGATATAGTTCAATTGAGCCGCTATCGGATTATCCTGTAGAAAATAAATTCTCACTTTATCCAGGTAATCGGTATTGCCTGTCCTGCCAAGCGATTTCGCCGCTATTGACCGGATAATCAGATCGGGATCATCCAGCAGTGAAATAAGAAGATGTTCAATTTCTGATCCTTTATATGCGCCGAGAGCAAACAGGGCTTTTTCCCGGTAATAGGAGTCCGGATCCGCTGCTTCGGAAAGGAGATACGGCAGAAGAGACGGACGGGGAAAGTTGAAAAGGGAGATAATCATCTCCTCTTTACTGTTTGAAAGAGGAGTTCCCATAAGGGATTTAATTTCTCTTGTGGCGGTTTCGTTTGCGTTATTGCCGATCGAAAGCAATACGGTTTTTTTCTTAAATTCCGAATCGGCCCGGCCCAGTTTGCCGATATCGATATAGGCTCTCATCCCGTCCGGAGAAAAAACAGAAAGCATATCCCGGGCGGAAAGGCTTCCTTTTTCTTCAACCGACAGAGAGAGCCAAAGACCGATTACGCCAAGTATAAAAATAAGAGCGAAGAGAATCGCGTAAGGATTTAAAACGACCGGGAAATGAATCAGCGTTCCTATATCAATACAAAAACCGCCTATAACTCCAAACAGGAGGGAAACAATAGCCATCATAAAATTATTCATGGCATTATAACTGAAGGCCTCTTTTTCCGGAATTCGGTATAAAAAAAGGCGATTGATAAAGATATCACTGGCTCCGAGACAAAAGTAGGAGAAAAATCCGAGTAACAGAAAAACAATGAGAGGCGCGGCGACCGGCACAATCATCCAGAACAGGGAGACAGCGATTCCCCCGGACATAGAGACCAGTAATAAGGGGCGGCTGCCGATTCGATCCCCGAAGGTTCGAGTGAAAACTCCGGACAGGTAATAGGCCAGCACCTGGGTCATCGAGTACAGGAAAATAATATTAAACGGAAGTTTGGCTTCCAGGCGAAGGAAGGGAATGGTCAGTCCCATCAGCACCATAAGGGATACATTGGTCCATCCAAGCAGCAGAATCAGGCATTCATTCCGGTCCTGCAGTGCCTCCTTCAAAAGCACGTTGAGATTTCTTCCTTTTGTATACGAAACGCCGTCTCGGCATGGAATTTTCTTCAGCTGGCTCGATGCGGCGGTATTCATTACAACGCCGCCGAACTGCATGGCGAGCAGGCCCGTCAGCCCGGAAAAAGCCTGTACGGAGGATATGGCGAAGCTGATCAGCTTTGACAGCAGAGCGGTCACCTGAAACGCGATTCGTGTCTGAGAGATTACCCGCCCGTAAGTTGCCGGAGTGGAAATCAGCTTAAGTTCCGGATTCGCCACTACCACGCCGGCCATTCGGAAGATGCAGAAACAGGTGTATACGGTCAGAATGAGGTAAACGGCGGCTTTTCCAGACAGGAAAAACAATGAGAAATAGAACAGGCAGATCAAGCCGCGAATCAACCAGGCCCCGTAATGGATTTTGATATAATTTTTTCCGGCGAGTAACCGCGGAAGGAAAGGCAGGATCATTCCCGCCACAAAGGGCGCGGCGGAAAGATAGCCTAACTGAATATTGGAAGCCCCGAATGTCATTGCCAGCAGAGCGACAACCGTATCACCCAGAAAATTGTATCCGGCACCGTTAAGGGCTTGATACCGGTTATAATATTTCTGCCCTCTCTGACGTTCTTTTTCCGATAAAAATTTACTTTTCAAGTCCATGGTGCTCAACGCAATAAAAATTGCTGTTTACGAATTTTCCGAACAAAGTACAGCATATCGCAGATCAAAAGATAAAACGGTCCGCCATCGGAGTCAGTTCTGTTCTCCGTTTATCCTGACTCGGTGAGAGAAGAAACGGCGCGACAGATCCGAAACAGAAAGTGGATTGTGATTTCTCTCATTTCTTTTCAGGTTAGGTACCCATGTATTGCCGGGGTTTATCGGAATTCATGCTCCCCTGAATTACGTTGTCATCCAAAGCCGGGCAGGATATTTTCCAAACAGATATTACTTGTTGCTCAGCCGTGATGAAGGGGAAAAATGAGGTTTTCGGCAGTTTGGAATATTCTATTGCGGTGCAGCGCAATTCTGTTTTTCTCCGGTTGTGAAAAAACACTTCAGTTTGACGGGGAAAAAGCATTTTCAGAAACCGAGGCGCTGGTGAAAATTGTGCCGCGAAATGCGGGCAGCGGCGGTGCGCGCCGTGCCGCGGTGCATCTGGAAAGTCGTTTGAAAGCGTTCGGATTGAAGACCGCTATGGATACATTTTCCGAAGAGACACCGAGCGGGAAAATGTTTTTCAACAATGTACTCGGACATTTGCCGGGAAAAACCAACCGGCTGATTGTGCTCGCTTCGCACTTCGACACAAAGAGCGGCATTGCGCCCGATTTTCAGGGAGCCAATGACTCCGGGTCCAGTTCCGGCGTGCTGATGGAATTGGCACGGGTGCTTGCGGAACACGCGCCGTTCAAAACCGGATTTCTGGTTGCATTTCTGGATGGTGAAGAATGCCGCACCGAATACGGCCCGCACGACGGGTTGCACGGCAGCCGGCGCCTTGCACAGCGGATTTTTGATGCAGACGACGCCAAACGGGTGGAGGCGGTGATTGTTCTCGATATGGTCGGCGACAACGATCTGAAGATTTCTGTGCCGCGCAACAGCCACCGCGGTCTGGTGAAAGAGTTGTTCGCTGCCGCGCACGAAACGGGAGTTCGCTCGCAGTTCAGCCTCGGAACCGGCTCGGTTCTTGACGATCACGTTCCGTTTCAGATCGCGGGCATGCCGGCAGTGGACATCATCGATTTCGAGTACGGTTCTGCACCGGGCCTGAATGACTATTGGCATACGCCTGAAGATACGCTCGATAAACTGTCAGTCCAAAGCCTGCAGACGGTCGGGGCTGTTATATTGCGCATGGTGGAAAACCTGCAGTGATCCGCAACGGAGACCGCCGGCAGCAAACGGTTTCGCGGAGAACGACTCTTCTGCAAGGCGATGGTGCAGAATGTCTTTGAAAACTTAAGGATGCGCTGTTTTTTCCCGTAACGTTCAGAACGGGTGCGGCGGTCTATCTCCGTGACGATTTCTTCTGCAGGATCGTGTACGCTAATCGGCGTAAAAAAGTTTTCGCCGTTGCCGATAAGAGTGCTCTTGATTAGAGATCGTATTGAATCACCCAGTCGGTAGCGGGCAGGGAGAGCTTTACTTCGCGATAGTGATCGGAAAGTTCCCCCTTTTCTTCCGCAGGCTCGCCGCGGCAGATAATTTTAAACGCCCGGCATTTATCGAGCCCCACAGCTTCAAGGAAGTTATCGGTACGGACCATCATAGAAACCACACCCTGCAGTTCGCCGTTGGTGAGTACAGGATAACGCATGGCGATAAGGCGCGGCTGAATAAGGCTGCCGTGGCCCGGCTCGCTGAGTTGCGGCGCAGGGTTTTTATCCATCTGTTCCCAGAAATAATCGAGCTGTTTGACTTTACGCAGACTGAAGCCCCGGGCGAGCGCATTCCGTCTGCGGTAGGTCTGGCGGATGACGTAGTCCGTATCGATCAGCGTTCCGCCGAAAAATCCGTCCGTGGCTTCGGCACAAGGCCTTATGGCATCGCGGAAGGTCTCCACGGTCGGTTTTTGTGCGGCGACCTGACCGAGGCGGGCGAAGGCGTTGTCGAAATAGGTTTCGACGGCAAGGCCAATCGGATCATCGGTCTGTGCGGCCTGAACCGCGAGGGCGGTGAGCAGCAGGGCAAGGGTGATGCAACGCTTCATAATGAGTCCTTCTTTTTGAGTTCAAAAACGGTAATGTATCCCGAGTGATGCGAGTCCGCCCTCCAGGTGAATGGACTGGCATCAAACGCTTCGCGCAGTCTGCCTTCGATATTTTCAGCGATTTCGCTCTGCTGAAAAAGCCAGTAGCCAGAGCGGGCACAGAGTATGCCGAACCAGCTGGTGGGAACGTCGACGTCGACGATGATGAACGATCCGCCAGGCCTGAGGACTCGTGCGGTTTCAGTCAGCACTTTCTTTTTCAGTTCAAAGTGGATGTGGTGAAAGAAAAAAGTCGAGACAGCGGCGTCGAAAGAGCGGTCTCTGTAAGGGAGCTGTTCTGCAAGGGCGGCGTCGAAACGAATGTTGGATATAGGGGCAGCTTTGCGTTTGGCGATCTCAATCATTTCTTCGGCGGCATCGAGGCCGGTGCAGAGTGAGTGTTCTTTATCGGTGAGCGCACGGGCAATATCGCGAGTGAGTGTGCCGGTGCCGCAGCCGATGTCGAGAATCTGTTCATTGCCACGTAGTGCGAGCAGCCGGGTGACGAGGCGGTGGTATCGCCGCTCAAAACCGAGAGTCATCAGAGGGACGAGCAGGTCATAGACCGGCGCGGCGTGATCGAGAGTAATGCCGTCGGTCTGCTGTGCAACGCTTGAGCGCCTGTGCTGTTTTTTATGCATACTGCAGATCCTGAAGATCAAGCACAGAGAACATCGAATCAGCCAGATATTCTGCTGTTTTCTTGTGGATGCCGAGGCCCATGTCGCCGAGTTTCCGCAGACCGTCGCGCATCATGCCGAATCCAAGCTGCGCGGCTGGAAGGGCGATGGGCAGGACCTCGAGATAAAGCCGGTCAGTAACGGTCAGATCGCGGGTTCCCAGGGTCTGGAAAAATTCCGGTTGATTTTTCCAAAGACTGGAAAGCAGATAGTTGTGGCGGCGTTCGATATGGTCGCGGGCGAGGTCGCGGATATCATCGAGCACCTGACAGCCGATTCCGAACCGGAGCAGCGCCTTTTTAAGTTCTGCGGAGCGGTGGCGGTCCAGGTGCGGCTCTACGATCTCCGGAGCGAAAAATGCGACGTTGAAGAGGAGGCCGGTTTTATAGCGGTGAATGACAGAGAGGACGGTTTCCGGGTCCGGGCGCTCAATAATGCCTTCCTCTTCGCTCGCTTCCTGAGCGGCGCTCGGCAGGAGAATTTGCAGAGAGCGCTCTGAAAGAGCCTGTGCCTGTTTTGCAGCCAGGGCACCGGTCTCGACTCCTTCGGCAAGAAGTTGCTGGAAGATGCGGTCGGCTGTCATGATGGAGACGACTTGTCGCATAACGCGCGAGGAACCGGGCATTTGTATCGGAATGACAACCTTATCTTCGTGATCGAGCAGATTATCGGCGCTGGTAACCCAGATGCGGAAGAGATGAATCAATTTGCCGTAAAAGAGGCGATGTTGCGGCTCACAGTCGAGCAGGTGATACATGGACTGAAAGAGGGTGGAAAAAATATTTTTACGCAGGGTGTAAAACGATTCGGGAACAGAATCCATTGAAACTCTGTATTCAGAAGGTGTGTCGGGCGGGACGTGTAAAACTTCATCAGCTGTTTTGTAAATATATTTAATAGCAATACGTTGCTCATCGAACGCCGCCTTGAAGATGCGGTCTGTCTTCCAAATATCTGTCCATGTTTTCATTAATATCAAATCATATTAGTCATGTTTAGTCCTTCTAACAATCCAAACGTTCATTTTTAATTTTTTTGATCAGCTGTTTCTGTTCCCCATGTGCATAACGGGGCTGCTTTTACATATCACTGCGGCGGCAAAACCCCTTCGGAGACGAGCTGAGCATCCATTTCCGGAGTAAGCGGCATGGGCAGCGGCGGCCGTCCGCTGCGGATGGCATCCATCTGTACGTCTTCCAGATGCTTTTTAAGAGCGTCTCCGGTCAGTTTCGGTTCCGGCGGTTTTTCTTCTGCCTGCTGTTTGCGCCGTTCCTCGATTTTTCTCAGAAGTGCCCGCCGGCGTTCCGCGTAGGAATTCTGTTGGGAAGATGGCTGGCTCCTGGCCATTTGCTCTCCGTCTCCGGACTCCAGCTTGAACAGTACAACTTCGTTCCCTTTACGCAGCAAAGCTTCTGAGGAATCCATATCCGCTTCGACCAACTCCAGGCCATCCTGCGGTTCACCGATACGAAGGATATAGCTTTTCTTGAGGTTACTATCGATAATACCGGCCCGTATAGAACCGTCCGAACCTTCCAGCAGCATGGAAAGACGCAGATTGCGGGCGAACGATTGGGTGGACGAAACCGTTTGCAGTGCATCGGCTTCGAGCGGTTCCTGTCCAAAAGGCTGTTTATCAATAATCGGCTGATAACGACTGAATCCTTCCTCCGCCGCACTGCTGAGCAGAGCGGAGAACAGCAGGATCAAGATGGGTCCCTCTCTCTTCACTAGGACAGAGAGTATCTGTTCTTGTCTAAATTTCGTCAAGCGGTAGGCTGTTAGCAACACATATTAGAAGCAAAGGAATCTGCATGCGACGTGGAATTGCGACTCTGCTGATTGTTTTAACGGCCTGCGCCGTTTCGGCGCAAATGCCGCACCGGGTGGCCGTGCTGGTGAACGAAAATTCGCAGGATTCAAAAAAGGCGGCGAATATTTTTGCCGTGCTGCACGGAGTGCCGGGCGTTAATCTGATCTATCTCGACCTGCCGGACTCCATGGTTGCCGGTCGTGCGGAATGTACACCGGAGGAATTCCGGACGCTCATTTATGAACCGGCACAGAAAACAATCGAAGACCGCGGCCTGAACGACCAGATTCTGGCCTGGATCTATTCCGTCGACTTCCCGATCCGTATCGTTACCTCTTCCAATGATCGGCAGCAGATGTCGATTATGGGGCTCACGTTCACCCGCGGCAGGGTTCCCCCGCTGGAACAGATTGAAAAAGGACTTTTTTTGTCCCCCCTTTTCGCCGGGCCGGCAAAAGAGGGCGGGCCCAAAAATCCGCCGAGCTCTTTTGATGTTCTGAATGCAAGGCTCAAAGACAGGATGCCGCTGCCTTCCATGATGCTCGGCTATATCGGAGAAAACGGGACAGATATGGGCACTGTACTGCGCTGCATTGAAGACGGCGTCCGCGCCCGTCGTCAAGGCGGCGGCAACCCGCGCGTGCTGCTGGTGAAGACCGACGACAAAGCCCGGTCCGAGCCGCGCGAATGGCAGTATGCCGATGTCAAAGCGGAACTGGCGCTGCGTAAAGGGACCGCAGTGATTGCCACCAACCAGCCTCCCGCGCAAACCGGTCTGATGGGGGTAATGACCGGTGCGGCCAACCTGAATCCATCCGGCTTCGGCACCTTTGCGCCGGGAGCGCTGGGCGAACATTTCACCAGCTGGTCTGCTGAATTCCAGAAGCCGCAGACCAAATGCACCGAGTGGCTGAAGGCCGGTGCGACTGTGACGGCGGGCATGGTGACCGAACCATACAATGTCTGGACCAAATTCCCGCATGCACGCTTTTTTTCCCACTATGCCTCCGGTTGCACGGCAATGGAGAGTTTTTACCAATCCATTGCCAGTCCGGTGCAGATCCTGCTCCTCGGCGATCCGCTTTCACAGATCAGAAGACTTCCGGTTCAAATTAAAGCGGTTGGCCTGAACAAAGAAATTACCAGCGATCTGGATGCCGCCTTTGTGGCTCAGGCGAAATTTCCGATTCCTGTCAAAGTGTTCTACAGTGCTTTGCTCGACGGAAAACAGATCAAAGCGATGGAAGGAAATAAACTGGTGGAGCTGCCGTTTGCGCAGATGGGCGATGGATATCATGAAATCCGTCTGATTGCGCAGGAGCTTTCCTCGGTGACACTCGGCGGGTTCAAAGATTTTCCGATCAGGATCAATAAAAAAGGACGTTCGCTGAAGATCACCGGCATAGCCGACGGCGCACCGCATCAGGTGGTTGTTACCGCTTTTCCCGGCGGCGAAGACCGACCGACAGAAATGGCTCTGCTTTGGAACGGGCGCGAGCTCGACCGTAAACCGTATACGGCGGATACGCAACTGGTCTTCGATGAACGGACCGTCGGAGAGGGGCCGCACCGCCTGCAGGCGGTTGCCGTCTATGAAGACGGCATGGAAGTGCGCAGCGAACCGCAGTCTTTTGCTATTGCATTTAATCCTTCGCCTGAATAAAGAACTCATGCTTCATGAAAATCTGGACCTCCAACAGCCCTTCCAATACCTGGAAAATCGCCGCGGAGTTTTTCCAAACATTGGAAAAACCGGCGGTGATCGCCTTGCACGGTAACCTGGGAGCGGGGAAAACCTGCTTCGCACAGGGGCTGGCACTGGCTGCAGGCGTTAAAGAACCGGTCTGCAGCCCCACCTATACGCTCATCAGCGAATACCGCGGAACCGTTGCATTCAACCATATTGATCTTTACCGCCTCGGCGGACCTGAAGAGGCGTTCGACCTCGGCCTCGACGAATATCTCGAAACCGACGGCATCACCGTCATCGAGTGGCCAGAGCGCGCGGCCGAGCTGCTGCCGCCGTTTACGGTTCATTTACGCATTAACCGCGGAGAAAACGACGGACAGCGCATCATCTCTATTGTGGAGAACCCCTTATGATCACCCTTGGTATTGAATGCTCCTCGCGGCAGGGCAGTGTGGCCCTGCTGAAAGACGGTTCTCTGCTGGCCGAAAAAGTCTGGATTGCCGACCGCGTGCGCCACAATGTGATTTTCAAAGCCCTGGAAGCCCTGCTGAGGGAGACGGATGTATCGTATGACGATATATCCCTCTACGCGGTCGGACGAGGACCGGGATCCTTTTCCGGCATGCGGATGTCTTTTGCGATTGCCCAGGCGCTGGCCCTGCCGGATCGGACCGAGGTGCGGGCGGTAAGCAGCGGCGCGGCGCTGGCGTTGGCTGCCGCGCATGAAACCGGCGCGAAACAGATCGCCGTTGCCGGTGATGCCCGCCGCGGGCAGATTTGGATCGGTTTTTTCCAAACAGCGGACACGGACTTCGTTGAACTTTCCAAGGGCTGGAACCTTGTCCCCTACGAAGAGGTCGAACTGCCTGAAGACATCCCGGTAGTCAGTCCGGAGGCTGAACGGCTGGAGAACATTTTTCCAGCCATTGGGAAAGCGCAGTTTCCGCTGGCGCGTGATGTCGCCGGGCTGGCGGTGCAGCAAAAAATTCCAGAGCCCCTTGAACCGCTCTATATGCACCCGCCGGTCTTCATTGAACCAAAATTCAGTTGAATTTTTGCGGCTTCTTCCGTAATTTTTCAAGGATGAGAATGACTGTTTTTTTTCTGACCGTCTTTCTTCTGTTTTGCCGGACAGGATATGCCGTTCTTTTTTATTCAACCGGTGATGCATCGTATAACACAACGGCGCCGACAGGCGTTCTGACAAATTCCGGCTGGCAGTTCCAGGGCAGATTCAATCAATATCTGGGAACACCGGTCGGTCCGCATCAATTTATAACAGCACAGCACCTGGGCGGCAGCGTCGGTAATAAGTTTTATTATGATGGCGAGGTGTTTACAACAACCGGTAAAACGGATGACCCCGGCAGTGATCTGAGGTTGTGGGAGGTTTCGGAGCGGTTTCCGCGTTATGCGCCGCTGTATTCCGACACAGATGAAGAAGGGAAGGGCCTGGTTGTTTTTGGACGGGGCGTTGACCGGGGAGCGGCTGTAACCAACACGGTTACGAGCGGCTATGGCCCGTTTCAGACAACGGAAGTTATTACCAACGGATGGAAGTGGGGTGCTTATAACTATACGCAGCGCTGGGGAACCAATACCGTCAGCGCAACCACCACAATCAACGGGTCTCCGGTCTTAAAAGCCGAATGGACCCCGGATAGTGGGGCCAGCGAGGGAATGCTGGCTGACAAAGATTCCGGGGGAGCTGTCTTCATAAAAGACGGTGAAACCTGGAAGTTAGCCGGAATTAATTATGTCATCGGGCCGGCGACTGAATACAGCCTGAATTCAGACGGATCCGATGCGTTCAGGGGCAGTATTCTGGATTTCAGAGGCGGTGTTTACACAAAAAGCGGCACGAACTGGGTTTCAATTCCCTCAAGCACCCGAAGTGCCTTTTATGCCACCCGGATTTCGTCCCGCTACAGCTGGATCACCAACAATATCCCGGATTTTGACCAGGATACCGACGGATTGCCGAACTGGTGGGAGGAGGAATATTCGACAACGGCGACCGGACTGACTGCGTCTGCCGATAGTGACGGCGACGGCATCGTGAATGAAGATGAATATACCGCCGACACCGATCCGACCAATGCGGTTTCGTACTTTGAAATGACCGGATTCACCGCCTCAACCCATCAGACGGTTTATTTCAACGGCAGCACAGGCCGGCAGTATCAGGTTTTTTACACCACCAATGATCTGAGCGATGCCGGATTGACCTGGCTTCCGGCGCACACCAACCTGATTCGGGGGACCGGAACCGACTCGTCGATCACGGTGACGAATGCCGGCAGCAAAGCGTTTTACCAGTTGCGGGTTTCGCTTCCGTAGACAAAATCCTCTTGACACTCTGTCGGCATCTCCCTATCAACCATGCATCTATGAACTGCGACATACAGGTTGATCTGGGGGATCGTTCGTATCCCATTCACATCGGTTCGGGAATTCTCGATTCGCTGGGCGAGGCCTGTAAAACCGCCGGACTTACCGGTCGCTGCCTGGTTGTCGCGGATGAAAACGTCGCGCCGCTCTATGCCGATCGCACGTTCCAATCCTTGGAAAAGGCCGGATTTTTTCCCGCCCTCACGGTGCTTTCCGCCGGAGAACCGACCAAATGCCAGACGCAGCTTCTGAATCTCTACAGCGCCGCCGCGGCACACGGCCTTGATCGCCAGTGCTTCATGGTCGCCCTCGGCGGCGGTGTGATGGGTGACCTGACCGGCTTTGCCGCTGCCAGCTGGCTGCGCGGGATCCGGTTTGTGCAGGTACCGACCTCGCTGCTGGCGATGGTTGACAGCTCTGTCGGAGGGAAAACCGGCATCAATATTCCCGAAGGAAAAAATCTTGTCGGGGCATTTCATCAGCCGGAACTGGTACTGATTGATCTCGACACGCTCTCAACCCTGCCGCCGCGCGAATTCGCCGCCGGCATGGCCGAAGTGGTGAAGTACGGCATCATCCGGGACGCCGATCTGTTTGACGTTTTGGAAAGGAACACCCTGCCGCAACGCAGCTGCTTTCAGGGTTCGGAAAAAATCGGAGACGTGATTGCCCGCTGCTGCGAAATCAAGGCGGACGTCGTTCGGCAGGACGAGCGCGAGGGTGGTTTGCGCGGCATTTTGAATTTCGGACATACAGCGGCGCACGCCATCGAAAATGTGGCGGGCTACGGTCAGTACCTCCACGGCGAAGCGGTGGCGATCGGCATGGTTTATGCCGCGCATCTCTCTGTTGTGCTCAAAGGACTTTCTATCGAAGAATCCGCACGGATTGAAAAGCTGCTCACCGGGCTTTCTCTGCCTGTCGGCGCGCCGAAGTTCGCGTGGAAGGCTATCCGCACGGCCATGGCGGTCGATAAAAAAACGGTCGGCGGTTTGCCGAAGTTTGTGCTGGCCGACCGGCTGGGCCATGCGGTGTTCGGTTGTGAAGTTCCTGAAGAGCTGCTGGAGGAGGTTTGGGATGGCATCCGTCAATGAACAGATTGTGCGCGAGTATTTTGAAACGCTCGGCTTTTTTGTCACTCAGCCCAATAAACACCAGGTGGCCGCACGTCACAAACTCGATGTGGAAGAGATTGACCTGCTGATTGCCCGGCCCGGCCCGGCCGAGGTTTTCAATACGCCGAAAGCCGTGTTGTGGGGGGCGACGGAGTTGGGAAAAGTGCAGCGCGCGGTGGTAAGCATTCGCGGCTGGCACACAGACCGCTTCAGTCCGGCGGTGCTCAGCACGAATCCCGAATTATTCCATTTCACGAAACTGCCGGTGATCAACGAAGCGCGCCGGCTTCTCGGTGCCGGCACGGTGACCCGGATTCTCTGCCTTTCAGATTTGTGTGCCGCCGCAGCGCCGCAGGAAAAAACACTCGCCATGATGCGCGAGAACGGCGTGGACGGGGTGTTGTCGTTCCGCACGATGCTGCTGGAACTGATCGAAAAAACAGATGTTTCCAAGAATTATGAGAAATCCGATCTGCTCCAGATCCTGCGGATTCTCAAGACGTACAACCTGCTTAAAGAGGCTCAGCTCGAATTTTTCGAAAAGCGAAAAGGCAGGAAGCGCGGGCAAAATCATTAAGGGCAAAATCATTTTTTTGGAAGGCTTGTTGTGCCGATAAAAAGCTCTGCAGTTATACGGCCCCTCGGTCAGGATGCGTTTCATGCGGTGGATAAAAAGGTCATGGGGCATGCATTCGCTATCCATAATGAAATGGGCCGTCTTTTTGATGAGACGATTTATCAGACAGAGCTGGTTCGCCGGTGCGTCCAGGAGGGGATGTCGGCTCAGCGTGAAGTCATGATTTCCGTAATACACAAATCCTTTCGCAAGGATTACTTTTTGGATACGTTGTTTTCGAATGGAGCGATTTATGAATTAAAGTGTGTTGCCGGACTAACGGGAGGGAATGAAAGCCAGCTTATCAATTATCTGCTGCTGGCCGGGGTGCAGCACGGGAAACTCATTAATTTCCGTTTGCCATCGGTCGGGAGTCGCTTTGTATCAACAGGTTTAACCCACGAAAAACGGAGGGCATTTCAAGTTGATCTTTCTGAATGTCAGGCAGGTGACTCTCACCATGAATATATGAAAAGCCTGATTCTGTCTTTGCTGAGAAACTGGGGGGCGTTCCTTTCCATCGACCTCTGCAGGGAAGCGATTGTTCATTTTTTGGAAGGCTCGGAAGAAGCTGTGCGCCCGGTGGCTGTGGTTTGTGACAATCAGCCTGTTGGAAGAAAAAACATTTGTTTTTTAGGTGATAAAGAGGCTGTTCATTTATCCGCCATGACGGATCATTTTGCGGGATATGAAATCCATCTCCGTCGCTTCCTGTCCCATATAAAGCTGGATTCTATCCTGTGGATTAATTTCAATCAGAATCAATCGCCTTTAAAACCATCTTACGAAAATAATTTTGCCCCCGAGGAACTATCCAATGACGGATCGCGAAGCGTATATTGCTCTGAATATGATTGAAGGGCTCGGGCCGATTAAAGTCCGGGCTCTGATTGACGCTCTGGGATCGCCGCGCGCGGTATTTGATCCGGATCGGTCTGATTTCCGAATGGTGAAGGGAATCGGCGAAAAACTTTCTGAAACAATTCTGGAGCGACGTGCTCAGATTGATCCGCAGGCCGAGATCGCAAGGGCGGAAGCCTCAGGCGCGAGGATTATTACCCGGCTTGATGAGGAATATCCCGTCGCGCTTAAAATGATTTATGATCCGCCGCCGGTTCTCTATGTACGCGGTGCTTTTCTGCCGCGCGATCGCCACGCAGTGGCGATGGTCGGCTCACGAAAGTGCACCCATTACGGCCTGAATATCGCCGATCGGCTTTCCTATCAGCTGGCGCAGACAGGGTTCACCGTGGTGAGCGGCCTCGCGCGCGGCATCGACTCCGCCGCGCACCAGGGGGCATTGAAAGCGGAAGGACGCACGATTGCGGTGCTCGGTTCGGCGCTTGACCGGCTTTATCCGCCGGAGAACGCGGATCTGGCCGATGCGATTGCACAAAGCGGTGCCGTTATCAGTGAATACCCTTTTGGACGGCAGGCTGACCGCCAGACTTTTCCATACCGTAACCGGATTATCAGCGGGCTTTCAATGGGGGTGATTGTGGTCGAGTCGGGAGCTGAAAGCGGCTCTCTGCATACCGCCGATGCAGCGGCAGAGCAGGGCAGAAGTGTCTTTGCTGTTCCGGGCCGGATTGACTCTCCGGCATCGAAGGGAACCAACCGCCTGATAAAAAACGGAGCGAAATTAGTGGACAACGTGGACGATATATTAGAAGAGTTCGAACTTTTATTGCCGCCGGGGGCTTTTGAAAAACCTCCGGAAAAGGCATCGGCCCGGCCGGAAGTACCGCTGTCGGATGAGGAGCAGGCACTGGTTAAGGCCCTTTGGGACGAGGCGCTGGACGTAGACAGCCTCGCGCGCGTTTCCGGATTGCCAAGCCGCAAAGTAAGTGCGCTGCTCATTGGGCTGGAAATGAAACGCGTTGTGAAAATGCTGCCGGGCCGTGTGGTCGAACTGGCCGAAGATTTAAGAGGTTGAACCGCGAATGATCGCGAATAGGATGGATGAAAGAGCTGATAGAAAAAGAACTGGTTTTTAAAATCACGGGATGTGCCATGGAGGTCCATAATGAACTCGGACATGGACTGCGCGAGAAAACCTATGAGCGGGCTCTTTGCCGTGAGTTTGATCTGCAAGCCATTTCCTATAATCCGCAAGCAATCTATCCTGTATTTATAAAGGTGAAAAAATGATGACTATATTCCCGATTTGGTGGTCGGGGAACGGGTTGTTGTTGATGCGAAGACTACTGAGGCGATTGGCGATGTTGAGCGGGGGAAGATGTTGAATTACCTGAAGATTACCGGGCTCAAGGTGGGTCTGATTGTAAACTTTAAAAACTCGAAACTGGAATGGAAACAGATCGTGTCAGATACCGCCCGGTAAAAATTTATCAGCGTCCATTCGCGGTTAAAAAGGAACTTAGATGAAAAAACTGGTTATTGTAGAGTCTCCTGCGAAGGCAAAGACAATTAATAAGTATCTCGGTGAGGATTATATCGTGAAAGCCTCGATGGGGCATGTGCGCGATCTGCCGCCGAAGAAACTGGGTGTGGATGTCGATAAAGGATTTGAGCCGGAATATGTGAACACCAAAGGTCGCGCCAAGGTGATCGCCGAGCTGAAAGCCGCGGCAAAGAAATGCGATGAGGTGATTCTGGCACCCGACCCGGACCGGGAGGGAGAGGCGATTGCCTGGCATCTTTTTGAGCTGCTCAAAGGAATTATTCCCCCGGAAAAATTCAGTCGCGTCACCTATAATGAGATCACAAAAGCTGCGATTCAGGAGGCGTTTTCGCATCCCGGTGAACTGGATAAAAACCGTGTCAACTCTCAGCAGGCGCGCCGGGTTCTTGACCGGCTGGTCGGATTCAAGGTGAGCCCGCTGCTTTGGAAGCAGATTAAAGGCGGAGTCAGCGCGGGACGCGTGCAGTCCGTGGCCTTGCGCCTTGTCTGTGAGCGTGAGCGCGAAATCCAGAACTTTAATCCGGAAGAATACTGGGTGCTTGGTGCAAATGTCCGCAAGCTGATTGATCCGCGTGATCCTTTCGAGGTCAAGCTGGCGCAGATCAACGGTGAAAAAGCTGAAATCAAAAGCAGTGAACAGGCGGAAAAAATTCGTGCGGAACTGGAGCAGAGCACATTGCATGTCGCCCGGATCATTGAAAAAGAGATTCAGCGCAAGGCGCGAGCGCCGTTTATTACCAGTACATTGCAGCAGGCAGCCTCCAGTGTTTGCGGATTCACTCCGGCGCGCACGATGAGCATTGCGCAGGCGCTTTATGAAAACGGGCTGATCACCTATATGCGAACCGACTCGGTGAACATCGCTAAAAGTGCGCAGGAGGCCTGCCGAACATTTATCGGTGCCGAGTACGGCAACGAGTATCTTCCGTCCAAAGCGAATGTTTACAAAAGCCGCGGCAACGCGCAGGAAGCGCATGAAGCGATCCGCCCGACGGATGTTGCACAGACTCCGCCGGACATTTCCGGTCTCAAGCCCGAAGAGCAGAGACTGTATAAACTGATCTGGGAACGGTTTGTTTCCAGCCAGATGGTGCCTGCGCGTATCGCCCGCCGCACGGCTGAAATCGAAACGGATGGCAGCAATATCTATCTTTTCCGCGCGACCTCTTCGGAAATTGCGTTCCCCGGTTATATGCGCGCCAGTGGCATCGAAAAGGCTGCAGACAGGAAAAACGAAGATGAGGATGACGAAAACGGTGAAACCAGACTCCCGCCGCTGGCCGAAGGCGAAAAACTCGATTGTGTCGAATGGACCGGCGAACAGAAATTCACCAAACCGCCGGCGCGCTTCAGTGAGCCGTCGCTTATCCGCGCACTGGAAGCAAACGGCGTCGGACGCCCGAGTACGTATGCGCAGACCTTGTCTGTGCTCGATAAGCGTGAATATGTAACCAAGGAAAAACGTTCGCTTGTTCCGACCGAGGCGGGATTGCGTGTGAACGACTTTCTGGTCGGGGCTCTCGACTCACTTTTCAACGTCAAGTTCACCGCCGAAATGGAAGCACAGCTCGATAAAGTCGAAGACGGTTCCGTCGAATGGACCGATATGATGAATAAATTCTACAAACAGTTCCTCGAATGGCTCGAAGGCGCGCGCGATATGGCGGATCCTGAGAGCACGAAAGAACTGCTCACCGCTTTTGAGCAGGTCAGGGAATGGGCCGCTCCGGTTAAACGCGGTCGCCGCACGTATGATGACAAAGAAATCATTAAATCCGTTCGTGAAAAGTTTGACGAGGACGGTCAGATTACTCAGCGCCAGCATCAGATGCTTTTCCGGATGGCCTGTAAATATATTGAACAGCTTGATGCGGAAGAAGTGAAGAAACTGGGTCTTGAAAAACCGGAAGAACCGCGTACTGAAACGCATCGCAAACTGGAACTGCTTCGGGGTGTTGAATTTGATGCGCCCCGCAAAGTGGGGCGACGCACGTATGATGATGCCAAATTCTGTGCTTCGCTTCGTCAGCAGGTGCAAAACGGCCGCCGTCTCAGCGAACGGCAGGTTGACGCCCTTGACGCCCTGCTTCTGAAGTATGCTGAACAGATCGAGGACTTTGAGCGCGTCAAAAAGAACTTTAACCTGACCAGGCCGGAAGTGTCCGACACAGGGGTTGCAGGATCACTGCTCGGCCTGCTCAAAAACATTAAAACATGGAATCCTCCGGTCAAACGCGGTAACCGTGAATTCAATGACCGGACGTTCTATGAATCGCTGGCCGGACAGTTCGAAAGCAAGGGGTCGCTTTCGGAGAAGCAGATCGCTGCACTCAAAAAGATCGTCGCCCGCTATGCGGATCAGATTCCCGACTATGATTTGATTCGCGAGCAGTACGGCCTTCCCGAACCGCGGACGAAGAAGTAGACTCCCCGTCGATGAAAACCATCGCAGATCCTTGTGTTGAGCATTTTATGCGCTATCTGCAGGGCGAAAAAAACGCTTCGGGGCATACGGTCAGTAACTACCTGATTGATCTCAACCAGTTCGTCGAACTGACGTGGGGCAAAGATGCCTCGCCCCCGTACAACTGGAAAGAGGCCGATCGTCTGGCTGCCCGGAAGTTCCTGGTCTTTTTCCAGAAACTGGAAATGGCCCCCGCAACAACCGGGCGAAAGCTTTCTGCGTTGCGCTCATTCTATAAATTTATGGTGCGCGAGGAATACGTTCCGCTCAATCCGTTCAGCGGTCTTCACCTGCCGAAAAAGGGCAGTTACCTGCCTGCTGTTCTTTCGATGAACGAGGTGAACCAGTTGCTGGCCGCTCCGCAGGCGATGGCCGCCGGAACGGCAAAAAAAACTCTGTTTGACGAATATGTGCCGGTACGAGATACCGCGATCCTGGAGGTGCTCTACAGCACCGGGATGCGCATCGGTGAACTGGTGACGATGAGTGAAGCCCGGATCGATATTCTTTCCGGCATCATCAGCGTACTCGGAAAAGGGAAAAAAGAACGGCTCTGTCCGCTCGGTCGTCCTGCGGAACGGGCCTTGCAGAACGCGCTTTCCATGCGTTCTGAGGTTTGGAACTCATTCGGCATGACGGGCGATTCGAAAAAGGTGATTTTCCTCAACAAACACGGCGGACCGCTCACCGCGCGCTCCATTGAACGGATGCTTAAAAAATATGCGGCGTACTGCGGACTCAAGCCGACCATTTCACCGCACGCCCTGCGCCACAGCTTTGCCACCCATTTGCTCGACAACGGCGCCGATCTGCGCAGCGTGCAGGAACTGCTTGGTCACGCCAGCCTGTCGACCACACAGATCTACACGCACGTCTCCGTCGAAAAACTCAAACGGGTTTATGAGGAGGCGCATCCGCGCGCTTGAAACTTATGTCCGGAGTCGGAATACTGCTGCGATGATTTGGATTTTTTACAACCTGCTTTTTCCGATTGGGTTTCTGTTCCTGCTTCCCAAATTTATCCTGCGCATGGCACGCCGCGGCGGATATCGGCGGCATTTTGAACAGCGGTTCGGGATTTATGGCAGCGGCACCGCTGCCCGGTTGGCGAAAGGCCGCCGCATCTGGATTCATGCAGTCAGCGTGGGCGAACTGTTTGTCGCACTCCGTTTCATCGAGGAATACCGCAAGGCACATCCGGAAGCTTTGTTTGTGTTGAGTACGAATACATCCACCGGCCACGCGCTTGCCGAACGACAGCTTGACCGCCGCGACGTACTGATCTATTTCCCCATTGATCTGCCGTTTGTCATGAAAAAGGCGTTTGATACCATTAATCCGCTCAAGCTTATTCTGGTCGAATGCGAATTCTGGCCGAATTTTGTACGTCAGGCGCATCGTCGCGGCATTCCGGTGGCATTAATCAACGGGCGTATTTCCGATTCGTCGTACAAGGGCTACATGCTGCTGCGTCCATTCACCCGCCGACTGCTTGAACTGATTGACCTGCTCTGCGTGCAGGGTCGGCAGGATGCGGAGCGCATCATCGCCATGGGTGCGCGGCCCGAAACAGTAAAAATACTCGGAACAGCCAAATACGATCTGTCGCCGGCCATTGTCGGAATGGATGTGACCGCGCGAGCAGTCCTCCGGAATCTTTCTGTTCCGGACAACGCGCTTATCCTGCTCGGCGGATCGACCTGGCTCGGTGAAGAAGAGGCCCTTTGCCGGATTTATAAAAACCTGCGCGAAACCTGTCCGGAACTTTTTCTTGTCCTGGTTCCGCGTCATGCGGAACGACGCGATGAGGTGAAAAAGGTGATCGAAAATCAGGAGCTTACGGTTGCGCTGCGCAGCCGGATGAATGGAGGACTCGATAAACCGGATGTGCTGATCGTGGACAGTACCGGGGAGATGATGAATTTTTATTCCATTGCAGATGTCGTTTTTGTCGGCAAGAGTCTTTGCGAACATGGAGGACAGAATCCGATTGAGCCGGCGCTCTTCAGCAAACCGATTGTCGTGGGTCCCAATATGGAAAACTTTCCGGCGGTCATGGACGACTTTCTTTCAGCGAACGCCATCAGGCAGGTTCAGAGTTTTCAGGCATTGGAGAAAACCATTGCCGAACTGCTGGCGGATTCCGCAGTTCGCGAGCAGCTCGGCCGTGCCGCCCGCCGTGTCATCGACAACCGTCGCGGCGTGATTGCCACAATGGTTCATGCCATCGGCTGATGGTTATTTACCGAACCATTCCTGCAGGTGGTTCTGAAACTCCTGCACCGTCATGAAGAGGAAATCCGGAAGCATGGATGCCAGTTTTTCCGGTTCAGCAGTGGATGCCCAGGCCACTGCGGCAACTTTAATCCCGCAGGCTCGTGAAGCCAGGATATCGGACGGGGTATCTCCGACATAGAGAATGTCGTTACGGTTTATCGAAAAAGACTCAATAATCTCTTCAAAGCACCGTTCTTTAATCGGACCCTCGGGCGATCCGGTTTTAACAGTGTCAAAATAATCCGAGAGGCCGTAACGGTTTAATGTAATCGCGGCACTCAATGAACCTTTTCCCGTAACCATTCCAACGAATACGTCTTTTCTTTTGAGCCAGCAGAGCAGCTCGGGAATGCCTGGGAACGGTTGCGGCCATTGATGGTGCAACTGCTCATAACTGCGTAGATATTCGGTTACGCCGGCTTCGTATTGGCCCGGAATAAAAGCACGAATGGTTCCTTCTTCGGAGGGGCCGAAGGTGGCAATAATCTCCCCATCCGTCAGCGTTCGCTCAGCAAGCGGTTCGATTGCTTTGCGGAATGCGGCAATACACAGCGGCAGTGTATCGCCGAGGGTTCCATCTAAGTCAAAAAGGATTGTTTTCATATTGTCCCCATAATCATAGCCGGATGGCATCAGGAAACAAACCGTAAAAAACCGTTGTCGTAAAATCGTTGGAATGCTAAGAAAAAAGATGAAAACAGTTTTGGCATTCGATTTGTTCAAAGGGAATCTCCCGGCCGCTGTGCGGTTCCGGTGAAAAGAGAGCAGAATCATGAGTACGACCTATCGGGACAGTCCGTGGGACCGACAGGGTGTTATCGACACCATCCTGCGGAAAGTAGCCTTTCCGCACATGGCGCAGGTGCGCCAACGGTTTGACAATGCGAGCCTCCAGGATATCCCGGCGGCGATTTTCACCTGTGTCGGGATCGATAAGCGGCATCCGCGAATTGTCCGGATCGAAAATACTTTCCATCTCTCCACGATCCGGATTTCCGCCGCCCTGCGCCGGGAAGCGCTGGACCGTCCCGACATCGACATCCTGGAACCGTTCCGGCCCCTGCCGTTCAACTCCAACGGAGATTTGCTGCTTGAGGGATGAATCCGCTCCATGGGATACCTTTCAAGTGTTTAACAGAAAGGGACAGAATGAAAATTGTTTTAGCCTTTGACTCATTTAAAGGGAATATTCCCGCTAGGGAAGTGTGCGAAATTGTCCGCGACGGGATTAAGTCCGTTCGTCCTGAGATCGAAACGGTGATTCTGCCGATGGCTGACGGCGGCGAGGGGACGGCCGAGGCGATGATGGCTGCACTTGGCGGGGAATGGATTCCGGTGACCGTCACCGGTCCCCTGCCGACGATGAAGGTGGACGCCGGCTTTGCCTGGTTCTCTGCTGAAAAAACAGCTGTGGTTGAAATGGCGGCCGCCAGCGGCCTGCCGCTTTTAAAGCCGGACGAGTACAACCCGATGGTGGCCACGACGTACGGAACCGGCGAGCTGATTAAAGCTGCAATCGACAAAGGGGCAGAAAGAATTCTGCTGACGGTTGGCGGCAGTGCAACGGTTGACGGGGGCGTCGGTGCAGCCGAGGCGCTTGGATGGAAGTTCCCGGAATCCGGGGAGATCGTTCCTCCGGAAAACCTGCAGTTGCCTGAAGTCGATGTACTGTGCGATGTAACCAATCCGCTTTGCGGCCCGAATGGTGCGGCGCATGTATATGGCCCGCAGAAGGGTGCAACGCCGGAAATGGTGGAGCAGCTCGATTCCAGACTTCGGAAACTTTCGGAGAAAATTATCCGAAGTCTGGGAAAAGATGTACGCGATCTGCCGGGCGCGGGCGCGGCGGGCGGACTGGCCGCCGGAGCTGTGGCGTTTATGAACGGGAAACTGGTGAGTGGCGTCGACACAGTGATGAGTACGATCGGACTGCCCGCGGCCTTGCGGGGAGCTGCATGGGTGCTGACCGGCGAGGGAAAGTTTGATGCACAATCTGTGCAAGGCAAAGTTGTCGACGGGGTGGCGCGGCTGGCGGCACAGGCCGGCGTAAAAACCGGCGTGATTGCCGGGTGTATTCTGCTGAGCGAGGCGGAGTGGCGCGCGGCGGGAATTTCATTTGCGGCGACGCTTCAGCCGGAAGGGATGAGTGTGGAAGAATCAATCCGTCGCAGCCGGGAACTCCTTTTTGCGGCGGCGGCCGCTTTTGCCCGCGATTTGTAATTGTTGCGGTTCATGGGGTTGATGTAGAGTTTTCCGGAATAAGGAACTGAACTGATGGCCTCATCGGATATTTATGAAGTGAAAGAATCCCCTTGGGCAGACCGGGCGAATCATCCGTCGATATCCCGGCGCCGTTCGGGGCACCGCCGTTCGCGCAAGACCTTTGACGGGGAGAACGATCGTTCTAAAACGAAGCGGAGACGCAGTCGTAACCGCGGATTCCGTCGATTTCGACATTTGATGAAGAATCCGGAATTCAGCAAAAAATTCTGGATTATTGTGCTGAGCATATCGGGATTGATCCTGGCTGTACTGATTGTGTGGGACCTGTTTTTCCGCTATCCCCGAATCTGAACCGGCTTTAAAAGCGGTCATTGCCAGTTTTTGAACAGATCGTTGAAGAAAGCATTGGTCTTCTTTTTCCACTCTTTCCAGGTGGATTTTGCCCTGCGGGCATACGGAGGAGGGCTGACTTCCACCTCGGCCTGCTGCTCAATGGTGAACCATTCCTGCTGCATATGCTGTGCATAGACCGCGCGATATTCCGCTCCCGCTGCCTGATAAATGAAGATCGCAATCAGAACCAGGATAAAGTTGCCGTGGAAAAGTCCGAAAATTCCAAAGGCAACCGCCATGATCCGCCCGATGCGTGCGGCCAGCGCGGTTGCTTTGAGGCGGCCGAGCCGCGGTGTCATAAACGCGCGGAAGATGCGCCCGCCGTCCATCGGAAACGATGGCAGCAGATTGAAAAGCAGCAGTGCCAGGTTTATTGCGGACAGAATAAAGAACAGTACTGCAAGCGGGGCCAGCCCCAACAGGGTAAACAGCCCGCCGATGAGTCGGCAGAGCAGGGCCAGGATACCGCTCACCGCCGGGCCGGCAGCCGCCATAAGAAACTCGTCCTTCGGCTGCGATGGCATATTACTCATTTTAGCAACCCCGCCGATCGGCAGCAGCATAATTTCCCGTACGTGACATCCCTTGCGGATAGCAACCCAGGAATGACCTAATTCATGGAGTGCCACGCAGACGAAGACTCCTGCCGCACAGAGCAGTCCGAATAAAAAACCGGCAGTTCCGAACCACGGCACGAACTGAAGCGCGAGAATCGGCAGCAGAATAATCAGTGTAATATGCACCCGTACCGGAATGCCCATAACGTGGGTCAGCAGATAAGAACGTTTAATCATAATCAAATCCTTGGTTTTCTGAAGTTTCAGGGCTTCGGGGGGGCATGTCAAGTTTAGGGGTGCAATGGATTGACGCTATAAGGGTGTTCCGGTATGGTTTTTTGAATTTTACAAGAAAACAGCTCCTGCCGGGGCTTACAAAGGGAGAAAAGAATGGCTACAAAAATTGGTATTAACGGTTTCGGACGTATCGGTCGCATGGTGTTCCGCGCCGCCGCTGCCCGTGAAGATATTGAAGTGGTCGGGATCAATGACCTGCTGGACGCCGATTACCTGGCGTACATGCTCAAATATGATTCAGTTCACGGTCGTTTCTGCGGCACAGTGGAAGTCAAAGACGGCAAGCTCGTCGTTAACGGCAAGGGAATTCGTGTCACCGCCGAACGGGATCCGGCGAATCTGAAGTGGAACGAAGTCGGCGCTGAAGTTGTCGTTGAATCCACCGGCTTCTTTCTGACCGATGAAACCGCTCGTAAACACATCACTGCCGGGGCGAAGAAAGTAGTCCTTTCTGCCCCGTCCAAAGACGCGACTCCGATGTTCGTCTGCGGTGTCAATACCGATAGCTATGCCGGACAGGACATCGTTTCCAACGCGTCCTGCACCACCAACTGCCTGGCTCCGGTCGCCAAGGTTCTGAACGATAAGTTCGGCATTGAAAAAGGTCTGATGACCACCGTTCACGCGGCTACCGCCACTCAAAAAACCGTTGACGGTCCTTCCATGAAAGACTGGCGCGGCGGCCGCGGGATCCTCGAAAACATCATCCCGTCTTCCACGGGTGCTGCTAAAGCGGTCGGCAAAGTGATTCCGGAACTCAACGGCAAGCTCACCGGTATGGCTTTCCGCATCCCGGTTTCCGATGTTTCTGTGGTCGACCTGACCGTCACCCTGAAAAAAGAAGCATCCTACGAAGATATCTGCGCTGCCATGAAGGAAGCTTCCGAAGGCGCTCTGAAAGGTATCCTCGGTTATACCGAAGATTCCGTTGTTTCCACTGACTTCCGCGACGAAGTCTGCACCTCGGTCTTCGATGCCAAAGCCGGCATCCAGCTCGACAGCACATTCGTCAAAGTTGTTTCCTGGTACGACAACGAATGGGGCTACTCCAGCAAAGTGCTCGACCTCATCAAGGTCATCGTTAAATAAGGCACTTGCATCATAAAAAGCCGCTCCGGTTTCCGGGGCGGCTTTTTTATTTTTCAAGCATCGGCAACTTTTTACTACAGGGATCAATAGAATTTCAGTTGCTGGAAGTTCGTTGATGGAACCGGTACCGGTTCTATTTGCAGATTCGCCGGCTTTTCAAGAATTTGTATTTGTGAGGCGGGAATGTTTTCAACTTCAGCGGCTTCCTTGGAAAACATCCTTATCTATCCCGATGAGAGCCCCCAAGGCTGCCCGAGTAATTCGCAGGTTAGTTTTCTCTTTTCTTAATATTTTTTGAAACCGGTTTTTTCTCCCCATGCCTCTACGCAGTAAAAACTATTTCAGCCATTCTTGCGGATCGATCGCTTCGGTGCGGCAGATGTGGGAATAGTCTTCGTAGTGCGCGATGAGCGGTTCGGTGGCCAGATCGCCGGTGCGCAGTTTTCGAATATTGGAAAAGAGAGTGCCCAGAAATGTATCCGTCAGTTCCGGCGTCATGGTCAGCCGTTTTTTGCTGAAGTGAGATGTCATTTTCTTGAGATCGCGCTCCTGCAGATGATAAACCGCCTGCGTTTTTTCATTCAGTTCCGGCAGGTTATGCGCGTCGAAAAACCTTTCCTGCGCCGCGAAGATGTAAACCGGAAGCTGACAGTCCAGATTGAGCGCAATCTCTTTCTCCAGAGTTGTCAGCGGCTTCGAGGCTGAACGGCTTTTGTAGTCAATCACCAGCAGCCGTTCCAATTCACCGTTTGAATTGAAGAGCAAATCCACCCGGTCGATTTTCCCTTTCAGCTGAATCTCCTCTTCGCAGCGTCTCAGCGCGACCGGCAGGTCATGCTGCAGATCAAACTTCATTTCAAACAATGCCGGATAGCGGTTCTCGGCCTGCGCGGTTTCGATGTCCATGCGAACGAAATTTTCCACGATCTGCAGAATCTTGCGTTTCTCTGTTTCCCAGACGGACAAATGTCCCAAATGCCGGCTTGGCCGTTGCTCCGCTTTGGTAAACTCCTCTTCCGCAAGGCGACGGACCAGCGCGAGCAGATCATTCGCTTTTGCCGGATCAAATACTGCCAGCGGAATTTCCCCCGCCGGAGTGATTGTCCAGCCATTGGAAGATTTTGAGGCATACAATCCGCTTTGTTTTGCGACAGCGGAGTACACCTGTTCGAGAATATCGTGGATCACCATACCGCGGTCCATTGGATCGGTGTCGTCTTCGTGCGTATGCTCCGGTTTGATGCCCAGCACCTTTTCCAGAAAGAAGACATAACGGTTGCGGGCCAGCGATTCCAGGGCGGTGGGGCTGAATTCCGGATTTTTTTCAAGCCAGCGGGAAAGGAGCGGCTGGACTTTTTCAGCCGGGAATACGACGGGATTTTCCGGCGGCGCAGATCGGTTTGCCTGTGTCTGCCGCACTTCATCTTCAGCGCGGCAGAATTCCGGAGGCAGGATGGTATAGAACGATTCGCCAAGGGACGGCTTTTCGATTCCGGCCAGGCCGCGCATTCGCTCGAAAAACTCACCGGGAGTGCGCTCTTTGCCTTCGGTATCAGCGCGGGTGTACGAGAGCGTCAGTTTTTCCCGTGCCGCGCCCATCGCTGTTAAAAACAGAATTTCCTCCTGAATCAGGGCTTCTCCGGTTTCGGAAAGTGTCAGCCGCGGACAGAGAATATTCTGCTCTGTAAGAAACTTTTTCAGTGCGGTTCGCTCCTCATTACTCAGCAGTGAATCGGTTTTCGGAATCTGCGGAAAGGTGCGGTCATCCATTCCGGCGATGAAAACCGAATCAAAACGCAGCCCCGCGGCATCCATTGGATTGACGATCCAGACTCCGCTTTCGGTACTTTGTTCGTCCTGGAGCGTTATATTATCAAGCAGTTCTTCAAAGAGTGCGGTCAGCTGTTCCGGCGGCAGCGGGCGGGTTTCAATTATACCGGTTTCTTCAATCAGATTCAGTACCTCTTCCGGCAGAGTAAGACCGTGCCGTTCAATCAGCGCGCGAATGTGTTCCGCGAATTGGCTGGGGGTTCTGGATTTTTCCACCCCCTGGAAAAATCCACTGAGCTCCTGCGGCAGACGATTCAGACGCGGCGGTTCTTTTTTCCGGAGGTCCTGAATCAGCAGCTGCCGCGCGTCGGCATCGAGACCGGGCCACTGGATTCCGGGCATTAAGAGCAGATCGCAAAGGCGATCGCGTGAACGGTTCTGCGGAAAGGCGAGCAGGGCGAGCAGGACCTTAACCGGCGGGTATGCCGCGGCGGGCAGACCGCGCCGAAAGTGATATGGAATGCCGAAACGCTGGAAAACGCTGGGGATGATGTCGGTATACGGGCTCAGATCGCGCAGGATCAATGCGGTTTCATCCGGCAGGGTCCCGGTTTCAATTCCGCGGGCAATACGCCGTGCGGCATCTTCGATCTCGCCATAGGGATGGGCCGAAACAAAAAATGAAACCCGGTTGCGGGCATCTGTTTCAAGGATATTGCTGTCGTCCGCTTCAAACGCATCGGCGAAATCCTCCAGCCACGGTTTCCAGTCCTCTTCAGCGCCGCGCACCAGCTCACTGCGGACTGCGGCACCGAGCCGGTCCTCGGCGGCTTCGGCATGTGCGGCAGGCAGAGCGGAAACAATCTGTACCCGTTCCGGTCCGAGCCGCTTTTTAAGGGCACCGGCAAAGCGTTCCTCAAACGGATTGAACCAGCGTACCGCGCGGAAAACGAGACCGTGCTGCAGTTCACGCGGAAGTTCTCCGTCTTCAATCAGTCGGAGCAGGGCGGTGTTGACCGTGGCGCGGTCGGCGATGTTCGCGGCGTTGCACAGCGTCCGCCAGGCCTTCATGAGCTGTCCGATGCCGTACAGTTTATGGTTTTTTTCATGAGCCGTCAGCCAGTCAATAATCGTCTGTTCCTCTTGAGAAAAGACAGCAAACGTTTCGAGAGTCTGTTTGAGCAGACCCGCCCGCGAGGCGGTTGAGAGGTGCGCCAGCGGCTGGTCGGAGACAAAAGAAACCGTTCCGGCAGCTTCTTCAAGGAACAGCCGCAGTGCCGTCGGACCGGGAGATCGTCCTGTCAGAAGGCCGGCCCACCGGGCGGCCTGTTCGCAGCGTTCCATCAGTTTCTTCTGGGTCAAGAATCTGCCGGTATCCAGAACGCCGGCCTGAAGAACGAGGCTGCGTTCCGCCCGTCGTTTTGCCAGTTCGGTCGGAAAGATATTCAATGCCTCGCCACCTGTCTTCATGATTGATGAATTTAGCAGAGGGGAGTAGGGTTTTCCAATCATTGGAAAAACTATCTCATATTTTTCCAGAGGTTGAAAAAACGGGAGAACAGATGAATTTTCAGCAGCGCGCTCAGGAAGTGATCAACATCGAAATTGCGGGGATGGAAAAGGTTCGGGATCAGATTAACGGCGATTTCAGCGTTGCGATTGACTGGATTCTTACGACGCTTAAAAACGGTGGAAAAGTGGTTGTTACCGGCGTCGGTAAAAATTTTCATATCGGCCAGAAAATGGCGGCAACCTTCACCAGTACCGGCACGCCGGCGGTTTTGCTCCATCCGATTGAGGCGATGCACGGCGATTTCGGGATTGTAGGTGAAAAGGATATCATCATTGCCTTGAGTTACAGCGGGGCATCCGATGAGCTGATCGCTCTGTTTCCGGCGCTCAAACGGCGCGGTGTCAAAATTATCGGCATGACCGGGGATCTGTCCAGTCCGCTGGGCACCCAGAGCGATCTGATTCTTCCGATTACTGTGGACAAAGAGGCCTGTCCGTTCGGGATGGCGCCAACCACCAGTACGACGGTGACCCTTGCGCTGGGCGATGCACTGGCCATCGTATTGCTTGAGGCGCGCGGCTTCAAAAAAGAGGACTATGCCAAGCTCCATCCCGGCGGCGCGATCGGCCGTACCCTGCTTCTCAGGGTCTCCGATGTCATGCGCACCAGCGACCGCCTTGCCAAAGTGGTTTCCGGTTCCAAAGTAAAGGACGCCGTGCTGGCGATGACCGGCGCGCGCTCCGGCTGCGTCGCGGTGGTGGATGAACGCGACAAACTCCTCGGGATATTCACTGACGGCGACCTGCGCCGCCACCTGCTCACAACACCGAACGTCACGGAAGCCACGATTGATTCGGTGATGACGCATAGTCCCGTTACTCTCAGGAGGGATCAGCTCGCCGTGGATATCCTGAAAATCTACGAAAAGAAAAACATCGACGACCTGATGGTTGTGGACGACTTCGGCGTCATCGTCGGCGCAGTCGACATCCAGGATCTGCCGAAACTGAAAATTCTCTAATATGGGCCGACTGGTTATAGAAGGGCTTCAGACGCGGAATGGCGGGCCTTTTTCATTTTCAGTGGAGCGGGGCGAATGCGTAACGCTTTACGGTCCGTCAGGCTGTGGCAAAACGCTGCTGCTGCGGGCGATTGCCGATCTCGATCCTGCCGAAGGAACTGTTCTGCTGGATGGCGAAAGCCGCGCCGGCATGACCGCGCCGCAGTGGCGCAAAAAAGTCGGCTGGCTTGCCGCTGAAAGTGCATGGTGGTTTGATCGCGTGGGCGAACATTTCCCGATGGTCGGGAAAGTGAACGGTGATTTTCCCGATGTCTGGAAAAAAAGGATCCAGTGCCTGGAACAACTGGGATTTGGAGAAGAGGTTCTGGGCTGGCGGATTGAGCGGATGTCGACGGGTGAAAAACAGCGGCTGGCACTGTTCCGCTTGCTGCTGAATGAACCGCAGGTTCTGTTGCTCGATGAGCCGACGGCGGCTCTGGACCCCACGAATGTATTTGTGATGGAAAAGGTAATCGGCGAGTTTCGCCGTTCAACCGGCGCGGCGGTGGTGTGGGTCAGCCATGATCCGGAGCAGGTTCAGCGCGTTGCCGATCATTCTTTGAAGTTTAACGGAAGCAGACTGGAGGCGGCGGAATGAACGGGATTGTTCTTCTTTCTCCGGTTGATTTAAGCCTGGCTGCATTGCTGGTGATTGCGCTGGCGCTGGTGAGCCGCCGTCTGGAGCTGAAGATCGGCGGGCGTCTGTTGATTTCCGCGCTGCGGATGGTGATCCAGCTTTCACTGATCGGTATTGTGCTGAAGGCGTTGTTTTCAAGCGGCGCACCGGGCTGGGTGGCGCTGATGGCTTTGGTGATGCTGCTGACCGCCGGACGGGAGGTCCGTGCGCGGCAGAAATACCGGCTGCGCGGGTTGTGGGGTTTTAATATCGGTCTGGGCGCGATGTTTGTGTCGTCGTTTGCTGTGTCAGTTCTCGCGCTGACGGCAGTGGTTCGCGCCGATCCATGGTATGCCCCGCGTTATGCAATTCCGCTGCTCGGAATGCTGCTGGGGAATACGATGAACGGGGTGGCGATTGCCAGCAACAGTCTGACTCAGGCCGTGCATGCACAGCGGACGGTGATCGAGACACGGCTGGCTCTGGGACAGACGAAGTGCGAGGCGATGGCTGATCTTCGCCGGGAAAGCATCCGCACCGGCCTGATTCCGATTATCAACTCAATGGCGGCGGCAGGTGTCGTGAGTCTGCCGGGCATGATGACCGGCCAGATTCTGGCGGGAAATCCGCCGGGTGATGCGGTGAAGTATCAGATTCTGATTATGTTTCTGATTGCCGCCGGAACGGGCTTCGGCACGCTGGCCGCAGTCTGGGTGACGGCATGCCGCCTGTTTGATGAGCGCGACCGACTGCGGCTGGATCGGCTGGAACGCTGAATCGTCCAGGCATTGGAGCCGGGCAGCCAACGGTCCGATATTAAGGTCCCCGTTATTAAAGTTCCTCGAGTACAATGCCCTGATTTGCATGCAAACACTGTTAACGGCTGACTGAGTTGTGGCGGAAGCTGTCTTTGCAGCTTGTTCTAATAGAGCCGGAAGCCTCAAAGTCTGTAAACTCCGGCTCGACGACGGGTGACTTTTGCCTGATAATCCCGACCAATGTACTTGATGAATTCCAGACGTGCAGTACTTGTCATGCTCTTCTGTATTGCGGTGATCGCAAAGACCCAGGCAATCGAATTCAATGAAAAAGAGCGCTCCTGGCTTGAGAAACACGGGGAAACGATCACATTTGCTACATCTCAAAACTATCCGCCTGTTGAATTTTTCAATCAACGGACCGGGTCACAGGGGATCGCGGTGGAGCTGGTCCGCTGGATGGCCGCGGAAGGAGGGTTTCATGCTTCGTTTTCCCACATGTCTCTCAAGAATTCCCGTAAAACGGTATTGAACGGACAGAGCGATGTACTCACCTGTCTGTTTTACAGTAAAGAACGCGCCGCAGAGTTTGCTTTCACGCCGTCCTTTTTTAAGGTGCCGGCGTCAATCTTTGTTTCTGCCGACCGCTCAGATATCCGAAGGGTTGAGGATCTGAATGGAAAGATCATTGCGATGCAGGAAGGGGATTATGCCGAAGAGTTTATCCGGGGAAAGGGGATTCCGTGCCGGTTTTTTCTGACATCCGGTTTTAAACAGGCGATAGAAGCGGTTGCAGATGGCCGGGCGGATGCAATTATCGGTGATGAGGCGGTTGTTTATTATTATCTCTACGAAGAAAATCTTACCGAAAAAGTTAAAAAGGTTGGCCGGTCTCTTTATGAGGGGCAGTGCTGTATGGCCGTGGCGAAAAATAATCCGATCCTGCTGTCGATTCTGACCAAAAGTATTGAAGCGGCAAGGCAGTCCGGTGTCATCGGCCGGATTGAACACAATTGGACGGGACTCGAATACACATCGCTGGGGTTTCAGGCCGTGCGCTACATCCGTTATGTGGTGATCGGGATGGGCATCCTGCTGGCGGCCGTTCTGCTGTTTTGGATATGGGATCTGCGTCTGTCCCGGCGGGTTCTGAAGAAAAACGAAGACCTGAAAAAAAGCGAAGAACGTTTACGGGTGATTTTCCAGAATTCGCCTGATGCCCTTGTTATCGAGGATGAAGACGGCACCATACTCGATGCCAATCCAAAGGCCTGTGAGTTCCATCAGCTGAGTCGGAAAGAACTGATCGGAAAAAACGCCATCGACCTGATCCCTGCCTCTCTTCAGGGGCGTGTAAAACACGACTTCAGAAAATGGTTTACCGGCGAACTCAAATGTTATGAGAGAGAAGCTCTGTCAGGCGACGGAAAGGAAATCCCGGTGGAAATCATCGGCGCCCCGCTGTACTTTGAAGGGAAGAGTGCCGTTCTGCTGACGATGCGCGACATAACCGCCCGCAGGCGAACTGAACAGGCCCTGAAAGAAAGTGAAATGCGGTACCGCGGTCTGATTGAGGCGCAGAGTAACTTTATTATCCGGATTGACGCAAAAGGCTGCTTTACTTTTGTCAATGAAGCCTTTTGCCGGTTCGTAGGGCGTTCCAGAGGCGAGCTGATCGGTGCGCCCTGTCAAAGCTACATTTATCACGACGACATCTCCGTATCCAGTCGGGCAATCAAGGACTTAATTGAACGAAGAGAGCGGGTCGTAACGATTGAATTCCGTATGTGGGTTCGTACATCCATTGCATGGGTCTGCTGGGAAAACATTGCCGTATTTGACGGAGCCGGGCAGGTTGTTGAAATTCAGAGTGTCGGACAGGATATCACAGAACGTCGCCGTATTTCCGAGGCTTTACAGGAAAGCGAAAAGCGCATGCGGTTCCTGTTTGAGGAAATTCCGCACATTGCCGTACAGGGCTGCAATGCGATGCGTGAGGTCATCTTCTGGAATCGCGCCAGCGAACGGCTTTATAAATATTCCCGGGAAGACGCATTAGGGAAAAAACTGGAAGATCTTGTTCTGACGGCCGACAGGCGGGAAAACATGATCCAGGCGTTTGAAAACTGGGTTGAAATCGGAATCCCGATCCCCTCCGGAAAAATGATGAAACGTACAGCCGATGGGGAGTCTGTTGCCGTTTATTCCAGCCGTCTCGCCACGCGCAATCAGCACGGAGAGTGGGAACTGTATGTGATTGATGTGGATCTGTCCGAGTTGAAACGCGCCAGTGACGAACTGGTTAAAGCAAAAGAATATGCAGAAAAGGCGAGCCGTGCCAAAAGTGAGTTTCTCGCCAATATGAGTCATGAAATCCGCACGCCGATGAACGGTGTCATGGGAATGACCACCTTGCTGCTGGAAACGCAACTGACGGATGAGCAGCGTGATGATGTCCAAACCATCATGGAATCAACACAGGAACTGATGCGCATCATTGATGAACTCCTTGATATTTCCCGGATTGAGGCCGGGGAAGTCCGCCTGCAGTCTGAGCCGTTCTGCCCGCGTGAAACAGCGGAAAAGGTCGTGCTTCTGTTTGCGGACCGCGCCGGACGGAAGGGGGTGGATCTTTCGGTTGCCGCGCATGACAGTGTTCCCGACAGAATGATGGGCGACGCCGGCCGCATCCGTCAGATTCTAATCAACCTCATCAGTAATGCGCTTAAATTCACTCATGACGGACATATACAAATCCGGATGCAGACTGAAGCTGAACAAGACGGCTGGAATCTGCTCGTCGAGGTTCAGGATACCGGCATTGGAATGAGCGTCGATCTGCAAAACCGTATTTTCGAAAAATTCACCCAAGGCGATACCTCCTCTACGCGCGAATACGGAGGAGCGGGATTGGGTCTTGCGATCACCCGTCAGCTGGTTCAGCTGATGAACGGTGAAATTTCGGTGGAGAGTGAGATTGGGAGAGGGACGACTTTCCGGTTCAATCTTAAACTGGGCCGGATTGAAAAAGATACGCAGTCCGCTCTTTCTTCACTGTCCCGTTCCGAATCAAGCACTGTTGCCTTTAAGGCGGAAATCCTTCTGGTGGAAGATAATCCGGTCAACCAGAAAGTCGCCACCGCCATGTTGAAGAAAATGGGCTGCGTTGTAACCGTTGCACCGAACGGTGCCCGTGCTCTTGAGCAGATTGCCCAGCGCTGTTTCGATCTTATTTTTATGGATTGTCAGATGCCGATCATGGATGGTTTTGAAACAACCCGCGCGATCCGTCAGATGGTCGGAAAAATCCGGGACATACCGATTATTGCCATGACGGCCCATGCCCTCAAAGGAGACCGGCAGCGTTGTCTGGATGCGGGGATGAACGATTATCTCTCCAAACCCGTTCACCGGAATTCGCTGGTCACGATTCTTCAAAAGTATTGCGGGGCCGATGCGTCCACTGGGAAGTAAGGCCGTCAGCGTGGGAAGCTGTGTCTGCGAAAAAGTCAGACGAAAGTATTGAAAATGCGGTCTCCCGCATCGCCGAGGCCGGGCACAATGTAGGCTGAATCATTGAGACCTGCATCGATTTTACAGACGTAGATCTTTACGTTCGGATGGGCTTCACGTACAGAGGCGATTCCTTCGGGGGCAGCGATGATGGAGATCATCCGGATTTCTTTTGCGCCCCAGTCTTTGACCCTCTGGATGCCGGCAACAGCTGAGCCGCCGGTCGCCAGCATCGGGTCGAGCACAAAGACAATGTCGGGCGGGTGAGAAGAGAATTTCTGGTAATACCCGACCGGCTTCAACGTGTGTTCATCGCGGTAGAAACCGAGATGCCACACTTCGGCGGTCGGGAGCAGATCGAGAACCGCATCGGTCATGCCGAGCCCGGCGCGCAGAATCGGAACGAGTCCAATACGTACATCCAGCACAGTCCCCTCCATTTCGGTCAGCGGGGTTTCAATGGTTTTTGATCTGAGCGGCAGATCGCGCGTGGCTTCGGCGGCCAGCAGGACCGCCAGCCGTCGAACCTGGGAGCGGAAAATATGAGGCGTGCTTTCTTTATTTCTCAGATGGGTAAGGTGGTGGTGAACGAGTGGATGATCGATTTCAAATACTGTTTGCACAGGGGCTCCTATTTTGCATATTCAACTGCGCGGGTTTCGCGGATGACCGTCACCTTGATCTGTCCCGGATACTTCACCTCGTCCTGAATCCGGTTGGCAATTTCACGGGCGAGAATCAGTGCTCGGTTGTCGTCGACTTTGGATCCTTTAACCATGACGCGCAGCTCGCGGCCGGCCTGAATGGCATAGCATTTATCAACACCCTTGAAGGACGCGGCTGTTTTTTCGAGTTTTTCGAGACGTTGGAAATAAAGATCCGTGGTATCACTGCGGGCGCCGGGCCGGGCCGCAGTCATTGTGTCGGCCGCCGAGGCCAGCACGGCATACACGCTGCTCTTTTCGACATCATCGTGGTGCGCAGCGACCGCATTGTAGATCAGAGGTGCCTCGCCGTATTTGCGCAGCAGGTTCGCGCCGATCACGGCGTGCGAGCCTTCCACTTCATGGTCGACGGCTTTACCGAGATCATGGAAGAGGCCCACCCGTTTGGCGGTATCAACATCCAGGTCCAGATCAGCGGCCATCATGGCCATCAGCGACGCCATTTCAATGGAATGATGGAGTACGTTCTGCTTATAACTGGTTCGGTATTTCAGCCGGCCCAGAATTTCGACCAGTTCAGGAGCGATGCCGGAAATCCCGAGTTTGTAGAGCGCTTCTTCCCCCGCCTGGCGAATGAGCTCGTCGATTTGAGTCCGGGTTTTCCTCAGCGTTTCTTCAATGCTTGCCGGATGAATGCGCCCGTCTTCGATCAGTCGTTCCAGTGCGACACGGGCCACCTCGCGGCGGACAGGGTTGAAACTGGAAAGCAGGACCACGCCGGGCGTTTCATCGATAATCAGATTGACACCGGAATCCATCTCGAATGAGCGGATGTTGCGTCCTTCTTTGCCAATCAGCCGGCCTTTCATGTCTTCGGACGGCAGGGCGACCTGAGTAACCGTTATGTTTTCAACATACTCCGCCGCATAGCGCTCAATGGCTGCACAAATAATATTCCGGGCTTCGTCCCGGGCTTTTCCGAGAGCGGCTTTCTGTTCGCGGCGGATCAGAAGACTGAGTTCTCCTTCCAGTTCCTTTTCCACGCGTTCCATAATCATTTTCCGGGCGTCGTCTTGTGAAAGGCTGGCGGTTTCCTGGATGCGGCGATTTCCTTCTTCAATACAGTCTTTGAGTTCCTTTTTCTGTGCGTTGAGTTCATCCTGCAGATTCTCTGCTTTATTGAGTTTTTCAGTCAGCACACGGTCTTTGGCTTCCAGCAGCTCCAGTTTTCGCGAAATATCATTCTCGCGGGCGACCACACGGTCTTCAAGAGCGATAATGCTTTGTCGTTTCTTTTCCAGACTCTGTTCTGCTTTTTCACGGGCTTTAAGGACTTCTTCGCGGGCGGATATATCCGCTTCGTGTCTGATCGTCTCCGCCTGTTTTTTTGCTTCTTCCAGAATGATCGATCCGCGGTGGCTGGCCGCCACGGCATTGGTGCGGGTCAGATAGGCATGGAAGAAAAAACCGAGAACAACGAATCCGATATTGATCACGACGTCCTGTACGCCGCCCCACCAGATTCCGATATTTTCCATTCAGTTACCTTATATTTTAGAAGTTGTTTCGATCATCTTAAGTAGAAATCCGGCCGTTTGGAATATTTAATGTTCGTTGGAAACTTTAAAAACCCGAATGTCTGTTACCACCGCATCCATTCTGCAGTCATGCGGTTCCGCGGGAATCGTTTCCAGGCATTGGAAATCGAAACAGATTCCGGCCCGTTTCGCGCTGTACTGCGGAATAAGCCGGTCGTAAAACCCGCCGCCGCGCCCGATCCGGCATCCTGCGCAATCAAAGGCGATTCCCGGCACAATGATCAGATCCAGTTCATCTTCGGCAGCAAAAACAGAGGGTACCGGTTCATAAATTCCGAATCGTCCTTTTTGAAGTTTTTCAGTCATTTGCGCCATCCGGTAGCCGCCGGATATTTCGTTGAATACCGGAAGATAGAATATTTTTTCTGAACAGTGGAAAAGCGGGGTAATATCCACTTCGCC